>NZ_JAKJTB010000008.1:0-553698 GCF_050337565.1 Vibrio kasasachensis
TAATAAGTGCTGCGAGGCATTGAGCTAACCTGTACTAATTGCCCGTGAGGCTTAACCATACAACACCCAAGGGGTTTTGTGGACTCAATGCAAGAACATTGAATGTGTAATAGAACTTTACTCTCTATTTTAGAGAAACCAGCTTTCCAGATTTTTTGCCTTCAGTTTTCAAAACTGAAAGTAAAGTAAGAATTTGCTTGGCGACCATAGCGTTGCGGACCCACCTGATTCCATGCCGAACTCAGAAGTGAAACGCAGTAGCGCCGATGGTAGTGTGGGGTCTCCCCATGTGAGAGTAGGACATCGCCAGGCTTGATTACTTGTTTTTAGATTTTAAAAAATCTAAAGGCAAAACTAGATAAAGCAATCTAACCATAAGACTTTATTTAGTAAGAGATACCGCTGCGGAGTGGTAGTTCAGTTGGTTAGAATACCGGCCTGTCACGCCGGGGGTCGCGGGTTCGAGTCCCGTCCACTCCGCCATCTATTCAGACAAAGTTAAGTCTTTAAAATACGACAGGGGTGTAGCTCCAATTGGCAGAGCAGCGGATTCCAAATCCGCGTGTTGGGAGTTCGAATCTCTCCACCCCTGCCATATACTGAGCCTCAGCAGAAATGCTGGGGCTTTTTTACATCTGTATTTTGTCGTTGTCTTGTGATTTAACAGAGCAGCGAATTGGTAGAGCAACTGATTCCCCTGATACGCAATAGCGCGTGTTGGGAGTTCGAATCATTCCACTAAGTCGATTAACACTTCGAAACACCTCTATATTCCACTCTGAAAATCCCCTGACATAGACTGAAGTTCTCTTGACAGTGATTGATTACCATATAGGCAGTCAATATGTGAGGTGCTCAATGAAATTCAATACAAAGCTGGTTCTATCATCACTTATATCGGTTTTTTTTCTCGCAGGATGTGTAACTCCAGGAGAAGATGATCCCAACGCGGCAACTAAACAAGGAGCGGTAGGGGGAGCTTTGCTGGGGTTAACGATGGGCGCTTTGACTGGCGAATCCGATTTGGCGGTAAAAGGCGCAATTGCTGGCGGAGTTGCCGGTGGAGTTGCTGGTGCAAGTCAGGATCTGCATAATAATCGAGGGAATATTCGCCATGATAGCCGTAATGATGCATTAACGAGTATAGATAGCGAGCAAGTTGTTGAGAAGAGCAGTAGTTGGCAACAACTAGAAAACTTTATTGGTGAGTGGAATGTTAGCATTCAGAACCATATTGTAACGATCGACCACAGTGAAATTATCGCTAAGGGATCACTCGCGTCACTTTCTAGTGCTGATATTAGTATTACCAATGAGCAGGGGCTTAAGCTAAAAGCATCATTTAGTTATGGCGAGGGGGCAGGGTATCAAATGCAAGTCGATAACCAAGCAAAAGGTGTTTCAATGGGCTTCGTTGGCGAAGCTGGTGAGAATAACAATAGAGTATCTTTCTACCCGACCAATATTAGTGATGTTATATATACGGATATTCCAACATCAGACGTGCGCTTGGAGTTAATCTTTATAGGTGATCAGGTTTGGTTACTCGACATTTATGCGCATATAGAAGGGAGAGAGCAGAAGTTGCAAACCTATCGATTTACTCGGATTAGTTAAAATGAAAAAGCCCCGCTCTATGAGCGAGGCTTTTATAATCAGCTGTGACGGCTGCTATTATTTAAGCATACCAGCATTACCGTTCTCACGGATGTGCTTAAGAATACCTTTTACACCACGTGCACTTGAAGCAACAACGTTACCTGATTTCATGTACTCAGTTCCGCCGGCAAAGTCTGTAACGATAGCACCAGCTTCACGAGCGATAAGCTCACCAGCTGCTATATCCCATGGTTTTAGACCAAGTTCGAAGTAACCATCAACACGACCAGCTGCTACATAACATAAGTCAAGAGCTGGAGAACCCGTGCGTCGGAAGTCAGCGCAGTCAACAAATAGAGCAGAAAGGATCTTAAAGTAAGATTCAGAGTGCTGTTTTTGTTTGTATGGGAAACCTGTTGCTAGAACAGTACCTTGCATGTCTTTTAGTTGTTTAACGCGAATACGTGCGTTATTTAGCTGAGCACCACCACCGCGTTGTGCAGTGAATAACTCGTTTTGCATTGGGTCGTATACACAAGCAACTTCGGTTTTGCCTCTAAAGCGAACTGCAATAGAAATACAGAAGTGTGGTAGACCTTTGATAAAGTTAGCGTTGCCATCCAGTGGGTCGATGATCCATTGTACTTCTTGATCTCTGCCATCGATAACGCCATTTTCTTCAGCGATGATGCAGTGGTCAGGATAAGAAGCTTTGATAGTGTCAATGATCAGTGCTTCTGCTTCTTTGTCTACGTTAGTAACAAAGTCGTACGTGCCTTTTTGAGTGATTTCGATCTTCTCAATATTTTCTTGTGATTTAGCAATATGATTGCCAGCTTTTCGTGCCGCACGAATAGCGATATTAAGCATTGGATGCATACAGGGTTTCCCAACGGATGTTAAAGAACAGAAAAACGCCGCGAAGTATAACAGAATACAACGCAAATGGAAGTGGTTAATTGTTGCACTATTGACAAGCATATATGAATCACTTTAACCATTTTTTTCTGCAATGTGATAATATCTCGCGACTTTATATCGGATAGGTAATTGCTCATGCTCAACAACGTCAAAGTTGTTCTTGTTGGTACATCTCATTCAGGAAATATTGGTTCAGCAGCCCGTGCCATGAAGGTAATGGGGTTGAGCAATATGGTATTAGTAGCGCCTGAGTGTGAAGTGGACGGTCAAGCAATTGCATTGGCTGCCGGAGCGAGTGATATCGCACTTAATGCTCAAGTAGTCGCAACCTTAGAAGAAGCCGTAAAAGATTGTTCTCTAGTTGTGGGTTCAAGTGCTCGTTCACGTACGCTTGATTGGCCAATGCTTGAACCGAGAGAATGCGGTGAAAAATGTGCCCATGAAGGACAAGAAAGCCAAGTCGCAATCGTATTTGGTCGTGAGCGTATTGGCCTTACTAATGATGAGCTGCAAGCTTGTCATTACCACGTATGCATACCAGCAAATCCAGAGTATAGCTCATTAAATTTGGCGATGGCTGTTCAGACGATAGCCTACGAAATTCGAGTCGCATTTTTGGATGCTCAAAAGCAACAGTTTGCGCCACAGGATGAACAAACTTATCCTCGTCACGAAGAGCTCGAAATGTTTTTCGAACACCTTGAAAAAGTCATGATTGATACCCAATTCATTTCTGCAGACCAACCAAATAAGGTGATGAGTAAGTTAAGACGCCTATTTAGCCGTGCTCGCCCAGAACTCCAAGAACTTAATACGTTGCGTGGTGTCTTGACCGCTGTAGAGAAGAAAATAGGCAGTCGCTAATCTATTACAGATTTAAGGGTTAAATACCTGACTATTTTACTCAAATAAATACTTGACCAATTTAGTCAGGTATGAAAAACTTCATACCATATGAACGATGTGGATATGGTGCGATATGAGACTTACATCTAAGGGAAGGTACGCGGTTACAGCTATGCTAGATGTGGCTTTACACTCACAGCAGAGCCCTGTGCCGTTAGCAGACATCTCAGAGCGACAAGGTATTTCGCTTTCTTACTTAGAGCAGTTGTTTTCTAAGCTACGCAAGGCTGGGTTAGTTTCTAGTGTTCGTGGTCCAGGCGGTGGTTATCGCTTGGGTGCTGATGCACACGCAATTGCAATAGGTACCGTTATTGCGGCTGTTGATGAGTCTGTAGATGCAACAAAATGTAGTGGCAAAGGAAATTGCCAAGGTGGAACTCGTTGCCTAACACACACATTGTGGCGCGATCTAAGCTCGCGTATTAGTGACTTCCTAAACAACATCACTCTTGGTGAGTTGATGAAAGATAACGAAGTGATAGAGATTTCAGACCGACAAGACATAGACCTTGCGGTGAACCATGGCCTCGCTAATCGCACTGCATTTGGTGCCGCCGTGGGATTAAATGTCCGCTCTTAAGCGGTCTGCAATGTTACATTGGAGTAAAGAATGAAACTGCCGATTTATCTTGATTATTCAGCAACTTGCCCAGTAGATCAGAGAGTGGCTGAAAAGATGGTTCAGTACATGACGATGGATGGTACGTTTGGTAACCCAGCGTCACGTTCGCATCGTTACGGTTGGCAAGCCGAAGAGGCCGTCGACAATGCTCGAGAGCAAATAGCTGACCTGTTAAATGCAGACCCACGTGAAATCGTATTTACTTCAGGTGCGACTGAGTCGGATAACCTTGCGATCAAGGGCGCTGCGCGTTTTTACGCAAAGAAAGGTAAGCATGTAATCACTTGTAAAACGGAACACAAAGCCGTTTTAGATCCATGCCGTCAACTTGAGCGTGAAGGCTTTGAAGTGACTTACCTTGAACCAGAATCAAACGGTATTATTGACCTTACTAAGCTTGAAGCAGCAATGCGTGAAGATACGGTACTGGTATCTATAATGCATGTGAACAACGAAATTGGCGTGATCCAAGATATTGCCGCTATCGGTGAGCTTTGCCGTGAACGTAAAGTTGTGTTCCATGTTGATGCAGCTCAATCCGCGGGCAAATTACCGATTGATGTTCAGCAGTTAAAAGTTGATCTGATTTCACTTTCAGCTCATAAAATTTATGGCCCAAAAGGTATTGGTGCATTATACGTTCGCCGTAAGCCTCGTATTCGTCTAGAAGCGCAAATGCACGGTGGCGGTCATGAGCGTGGCTTCCGTTCTGGTACGTTAGCTACTCACCAAATTGTTGGTATGGGTGAAGCTTTCCGTATCGCCAAAGATGATATGCAGAAAGATTATGATCACGCAATGAGTCTTCGTAATCGCTTGTTAAATGGCGTGAAGGATTTAGAAGCGGTAACGGTGAATGGCGATTTAGATCAGCGCGTGCCACACAACTTAAACATCAGTTTTGCATTTGTAGAAGGTGAGTCTTTGCTTATGTCTTTAAAAGACCTAGCAGTTTCATCGGGTAGTGCATGTACTTCTGCTAGCCTAGAGCCTTCTTATGTACTGCGAGCGCTTGGTCTAAATGACGAGTTAGCACACAGTTCGGTTCGATTCTCATTCGGTCGTTTCACGAAAGAAGAAGAAGTGGACTTCGCAATTGAGCAAATCCGCGTAGCGGTAATTAAGCTACGTGACATGTCTCCTCTATGGGATATGTACAAGGAAGGGGTTGATTTAAGCACAGTTGAGTGGGCACACCACTAAACGTTTAATTTTCCCTGTTGATGTGTAGAGGATTCGAGGTAAATAATTATGGCATATAGCGAAAAAGTAATTGATCATTATGAGAACCCACGTAACGTCGGTTCTTTCGATAAAGAAGATCCATCAGTAGGTAGCGGCATGGTTGGTGCTCCGGCTTGTGGTGATGTAATGAAACTTCAAATTAAAGTAACGCCAGAAGGTATTATCGAAGACGCGAAGTTTAAAACTTATGGCTGTGGTAGCGCGATTGCGTCTAGCTCACTGGTAACAGAGTGGGTTAAAGGTAAGTCGATTGATGAAGCTGCGGCAATTAAAAATGCTGAGATTGCAGAAGAACTAGAGCTACCTCCAGTTAAAGTTCACTGTTCTATCCTCGCAGAAGATGCAATCAAAGCAGCAGTTGCTGACTATAAGAAAAAACATCTGTAAAATCGAAATGAGACCGATGGGAGCCGTGCTCCCATTAGATTGGTATAACACAGTTCAGGGTGCAGTATGGCCATCACACTAACAGATTCAGCAGCAAGCCGTGTAGGTGCTTTCCTAGAAAATAGAGGGAAGGGAGTCGGTTTACGTCTCGGAGTTAAAACGACAGGCTGTTCTGGTATGGCTTATGTACTAGAGTTTGTTGACGAATTAAACGAAGATGATGAAGTGTTCAAACACAAAGGCGTTTCCGTAATTATTGATCCGAAAAGCCTAGCGTACCTAGACGGTACAGAGCTTGATTACGTTAAGCAGGGTTTGAATGAAGGTTTCGAATTTAACAACCCAAACGCGAAAAGCGAATGTGGCTGTGGTGAAAGCTTTAACGTTTAGTTCTTGTTCTCCTGCTTGAGATAAGGGTGGGAGAAACTTTATCAAGGGTCAGGTTTTTAATGAATCACTTTGAATTGTTTGGGCTACCAATTCAGTTTCAACTGGATGGTGGCCTTCTTTCTTCTCAATTCCGCGAACTACAAAAACGCTTTCATCCAGACAAATTTGCCTCCTCCTCCGAGCGCGATCGTTTAATGTCGGTTCAGAAAGCGGCACAAATCAATGATGCTTATCAAGTGCTTAAGCACCCTATTTCTCGTGCTGAATACCTACTATCAGAAAATGGCATAGAGATTCATGCCGAGCAGCAAACAATGCAAGATCCTATGTTCCTAATGGAGCAAATGGAACTGCGAGAAGAGCTTGAGGATATTCCCAGCTATTCAGATCCTGAGTTGGCTCTTTGTGAGTTTGATGCGAAAGTATCCAAAATGTATAAGCAGCACTTGGCATTGGTAGAAGAAGATCTCAATCAGGCTGAATGGGCGCAAGCTGCTGATTGCGTTCGTAAGCTTAAATTTATTGCCAAACTAAAAAATGAAATTGAGTTAGTTGAAGATAGACTACTCGGTTAACTCAAGCGCAAGGATTAACAATGGCATTACTTCAAATTGCAGAGCCGGGTGAGAGTTCGGCACCTCATGAACATAAACTCGCCGCTGGTATTGATTTAGGTACAACTAATTCATTAGTTGCTTCCGTTCGCAGCGGTAGTGTTACTCCGTTGGATGATGAGCAAGGGCGACGTATTCTTCCTTCTGTTGTTCATTATACGAGTGACGGCAAAAAAGTGGGGTATGAAGCATTAGAGCGCGCTGAGCTTGATCCTTCGAACACTATTATTTCCGTTAAGCGTCTGATTGGACGTTCATTAGAAGACATCAAACAACGCTACCCATCTTTGCCATACCAAATTAAAACGAGTGAGAATGGTTTACCTATTTTGCATACCTCGGCAGGCGATAAGAACCCGATTGAAGTATCTGCTGATATTCTAGGTACACTCAAATCTCGCGCGGAACAAACCCTAGGTGGTGAGTTAGCTGGTGTTGTTATAACTGTGCCTGCATATTTTGATGATGCTCAGCGTGCTGGAACTAAAGATGCAGCCAAACTTGCGGGTTTACACGTATTACGTTTGTTAAATGAACCTACTGCGGCGGCGATTGCCTATGGTTTAGATTCAGATCAAGAAGGCGTTATCGCAGTATATGATCTCGGCGGCGGTACGTTTGATATTTCAATTTTGCGCCTGTCTAAAGGGGTGTTTGAGGTATTAGCAACTGGCGGAGACTCAGCTCTAGGTGGTGATGATTTTGACCACCTGCTAGCGGATTTCTTACTAGAAAAATCGACGCTTGATACAGCTCTAACCGCAGAGCAACATCGTACGTTACTTAATGTCGCGCAAAAAACAAAACAAGCATTTTCTGAGCACAATAACGTTGAAGTTGATGTTCTAGGCTGGCAAGGAATAGTGACTCGAGAAGAATTCGAAGCACTGATTCGTCCGTTAGTAAAGAAAACACTAATGTCATGCCGTCGTGCGTTGAAAGACGCTGATGTTGAATTAGATGAAATCAACCAAGTTGTTATGGTGGGTGGCTCTACGCGAACCTTGCTGGTACGCGAAATGGTAGGTGACTTCTTTGAGCGCATGCCATTGACCGATATTAACCCAGATGAAGTGGTTGCGATTGGTGCTGGGATCCAAGCGGATATCTTGGTTGGCAATAAGCCTGACTCAGAGATGCTATTGTTGGATGTGATTCCTCTCTCCCTTGGTATTGAAACTATGGGTGGTTTGATCGAGAAAATTATTCCACGTAACACCACAATACCAGTCGCTCGAGCGCAAGAGTTTACCACTTTTAAAGATGGTCAAACGGCAATGAGTGTTCATATTGTGCAAGGTGAGCGTGAGTTGGTAGATGACTGCCGATCATTGGCGCGCTTTTCATTGAAAGGCATTCCACCAATGGCAGCGGGTGCAGCGCATGTTCGTGTGACCTACCAAGTTGATGCAGATGGTTTGCTCTCGGTCACTGCATTGGAAAAGAGTACTGGCATTCAATCTGAAATCCAGGTCAAACCATCGTATGGTTTGAGCGACGATGAAGTGGCTAATATGCTAAGAGATTCAATGACTTTCGCCAAGCAAGATATGCAGTCTAGAGCGTTGGCGGAACAACGTGTAGAAGCGGATCGTGTCATTGAAGGTTTGATTGCTGCGATGAAAATGGATGGTGATGAATTACTGTCAGAGCAAGAGAATCAAGTACTTCTAAAAGCAATTGAAACCCTGATTGGATTGCGTAATAGCGATGATGCTGATGCAATCGAGTTTGGAATTAAACAGACGGATAAAGCAAGCCAAGAGTTTGCGTCACGTCGTATGGATAAGTCGATTCGAGCTGCGTTGTCAGGTCAATCTGTCGATGATATTTAAGAGTAGAAGTTATGCCTAAAATTATCGTGTTACCTCATGAAGACCTATGCCCTGAAGGTGCAGTATTAGAAGCTCAACCAGGTGAAACTGTACTTGATGTCGCGCTAAAAAATGGCATTGGTATTGAACATGCGTGTGAGAAATCTTGCGCGTGCACCACTTGTCACGTGATTGTTCGTGAAGGTTTTGATTCTCTAAATGAGAGTGACGAATTAGAAGATGATATGCTCGATAAAGCATGGGGATTGGAACCTGAATCTCGTCTTGGTTGCCAAGCATGCGTTGCTAATGAAGATCTTGTTGTAGAGATCCCAAAATATACGCTTAACCACGCGTCAGAAGATCATTAATTTGCTTCTTATAGTTTAACGTACAGAGCCGTTAACTGCTTTTTAAGTTCTAATCTCATGCTCACAGAGCTTGAACTATGGTGCTGAGCTGTAAATCTAACTATCTTAAGTAATACTAACAATAGATTCTTTAAAGGAAGAAGAGCAATGAAATGGACTGATTCACGTGATATAGCGATTGAGCTTTGCGAAAAGTTTCCTGATATGGATCCAAAAACTGTTCGTTTTACCGATTTGCATCAATGGATTCTTGAGCTTGAAGATTTTGAAGATGAGCCCAATCACTCAAACGAAAAGATACTTGAAGCTGTCATTCTTTGTTGGATGGATGAGGCTGATTAACGCCTAGAAAACATCGTACAGTTAACAGTTTTTATTTAAATAAGCGGGCCTTTTGGCCCGTTTTTTTATCCAATTGACATTTTTAGCTAGCAAAATGCTAACATCACAGCGGTAGATAGCAGGCAATGCTAAAGATTCAGACAAGGAGAAATCATGTCTACAAAGATGTCGGTATTTTTAACCCAAGTTGAAGCTGCACCTGTTTGGGGTGAAAAGGCGATCGTCTCGTTTTCAGAACAGGGCGCGCATATCCATCAAGGTGAAGGACACGATCTTGGTGTCATTCAAAGAACCGCACGTAGATTCGTCACGCAAGGCATTAAGAATGCTGTGTTAGCTGGTGAAGGTTGGGATCTCGAAAGTGTTTGGGCTTTCCATCAAGGTTTCCGCGAGCCTAAAAACAGTACCGAGTTGAGTTGGTCACCTCTTGGAGAGGCGGATCAAACCGAACTTGAAGCGCGTATAAAAGCGACAGATTTCACTTGTGAGATCATCAATAAATCAGCTGAAGAAGTGGCTCCTCGCCAACTTGCTACTATGGCTGCAGAGTTTATTCGCTCAGTCGCACCGGAAGGCTCGGTTACGACTCGTATCGTTAAAGATAAAGACCTTATCACTGATGGTTGGGCTGGAATTTATGCGGTAGGGCGTGGTTCAGAGCGCACATCAGCAATGCTTCAGCTTGATTTTAACCCAACGGGTGATGAAAACGCGCCAGTGTATGCGTGTTTGGTTGGTAAGGGGATTACCTTTGATTCCGGCGGTTACAGCATTAAACCTTCTGATTTTATGACGGCAATGAAAGCCGACATGGGTGGTGCTGCTACCATTACCGGTGGCTTAGGCTTAGCTATCATGCGCGGTTTGAACAAGCGTGTTAAATTGATCCTTTGTTGTGCGGAGAATATGATTTCAGGTCGTGCTCTAAAGCTTGGCGATATCATTACTTACAAGAATGGTAAGACGGTAGAAATTATGAATACCGATGCCGAGGGGCGCCTAGTCCTTGCTGATGGTCTTTTGTATGCGAGCGAGCAAAACCCAGAACTAATTATTGATTGTGCTACGTTAACGGGTGCCGCTAAATTTGCATTGGGTAATGATTACCATGCATTAATGAGTTTTGATGAAGAATTGTCGCATCAAGCGCTAACGTCTGCACGCGAAGAGAAAGAAGGCTTGTGGCCTTTGCCTATCGCTGATTTCCACCGCGGAATGTTGCCATCACATTTTGCTGATCTCTCTAATATTGGCTCTGGCGACTTTAGTCCTGGCGCAAGCACCGCCGCTGCATTTCTGTCTTTCTTTGTGGATGATTATAAGAAAGGCTGGTTGCACTTTGACTGCGCTGGTACATATCGAAAATCACCAAGTGAAAAATTGTCAGCGGGTGCGACCGGTATGGGTGTACGAACTCTAGCTCGCATTTTAGTACAATAAAAACACAACAATCTTAGCAGCCGTTAGACTGCAATTTGATAATTAAAAAGAGAAGTAGAAGGAAACCTTATGGCTCTAGAAAGAACGTTTTCGATTGTTAAGCCTGATGCGGTAAAACGTAACTTAATTGGCGAAGTTTATAATCGTATTGAGAAAGCTGGTTTAAGTGTTATTGCGGCGAAGATGGTTCATCTTAACGAAGAACAAGCGAGTGGCTTCTATGCTGAGCATGAAGGAAAACCTTTTTTCCCAGCATTGAAGGAATTCATGACTTCAGGACCTATTATGGTTCAAGTGCTAGAAGGCGAAGATGCGATCTGCCGTTATCGTGAGCTTATGGGTAAGACCAACCCAGAAGAAGCGGCGTGCGGTACTATTCGTGCGGATTACGCACTTAGTTTGCGTTACAACTCAGTACACGGTTCTGATAGCCCGACATCGGCTGAACGAGAAATTGCCTTTTTCTTCCCTGAGTCAGAGATCTGCCCTCGATAATTATCGACAAGCTTATTAAGAAAAAGAGCCTCTAGTGAGGCTCTTTTTACATCTAAGTATTGGTTACAACATGTCTAGACTCTTCTCAATTGCGGCGAGAACTCGCTCGACATCTTGGTCATTGTTGTAGAGTGCAAAAGAAATGCGGACTGTTCCGCTAATGCCAAGGGCATCCATGAATGGATGCGCACAATGATGACCGGAACGAACAGCAATACCTTGCTGGTCGAGCAGCGTTGCAAGATCTTGATGATGAACACCATCGACAGTGAACGAAAGTACCGATGCCTCAGGTTGATAGCCGATCACATTAACATCTTCAAATTGGCAAAGTGCTTGGTAGGTTTTTTCAACCAAATGATGAATATGTGTCGCCACTTGGTCAGCATCAAACTGAGTGTACCAATCTATTGCTTTAGAAAGGGCAATAGCACCTGCAACATTAGGTGTACCAGCTTCAAACTTGCCTGGCAATTGGCTGTAAGTTGTACCAGAAAAGGAGACCTTTTCCACCATCTTGCCACCACCATGCCATGGAGGCATAGCTTCTAGCAAAGCAAGCTTGCCATATAGCACTCCAATACCTGCAGGGGCAAAAATCTTATGTCCTGAAAAAACCAAAAAGTCAGCATTCAGCGATTGAACATCGATTTTTTCATGCACAATACCTTGAGCTGCATCGATAACGACTACCGCTCCTTGGTTATGGGCAAGTTCAATCATACTTTCGATCGGTTGCCGTGTGCCAGTAACGTTAGTGGTGTGAGCTAAGGCGACAATTTTTGTTTTGTTATTCAAGTTCCGTTTAAAGGCGGTAAGATCGAGCTGGCATTCTGTTGTCATCGCTACTTTCACGATTTTTGCGCCAGTTTGCTCGGCCACAATTTGCCAAGGGACGATATTAGCGTGATGTTCCATTTCGCCGATGAGAATTTCATCACCGGCTTGGAGAGTGCTGCGAGCATAAGTTTGTGCGATCAGGTTGAGGGCTTCCGTTGCTCCTCGTGTCCAGACGATTTCTCTTTCGCTGCTTGCGTGAATAAACTTGGCAATGGAACAACGTGCGGCTTCGAATTGGTTGGTCGCGTGCGCCGTTAAACTGTGACTACCACGATGAACATTGGCGTTTTGCGCACTGTAGTATTGGCTGATCGCATTAATAACAATTTGTGGCTTTTGGGTGGTCGCAGCACTGTCCAAGTAAACTAAAGCTTGTTGGTTTACCTGCTGATTTAGGGCAGGAAATTGGCTTCGGATAGACGCAATATCTAACATTATGCCTTTCCTATCTCATGGTAATGGAGTGTTGGTATGGTCACCATCGGTTCAGCGACCGACCAAGCGTGTGCTTTGCCAGATAAATGAATAATGATTTCCATAGCAAATTCTAGAGCAGTGCCCGGACCTTGGCTGGTGAGCAGATTACTTGTTATATCGAATGTTACTCGTTTTACTCGCCAATTTTTTTGAGAGATGTGGCTTTCAAAGCTAGGGTGGCAAGTCATCAAGGCATCAGGATAAAGATTGTGGTGCGCAAGAACCAATGCAGGAGAAGCGCAAATCGCCGCAACGAGTTTGCCTTCATACATTTGTTGGCGAACAATTTCGACGAGTACAGGGCTATCACGAAAGACTTCAGCCCCACCCAACCCACCGGGTAGTATGATGGCGTCAAACTCGTCGTCAGCCACATCGACGATACGACAATCAGCTGTAAGCGTGATACCACGAGAGGCTTTCATGGTTAGTTGTCCCGAAAAGTCAGCGCTTGCCACGACGACATCATAGCCTGCACGTACCATGATATCGATAATGGTAACGGCTTCCATTTCTTCAGTGCCAGTGGCTATTGGAACGAGTACTTTCTTCTTCATAATTTACCAGCTTTGTTCGATTTTCTTAATCGCTTGGTAAAGCGATTGATTACTAGGTACATCAATATTGTGCGTTGCGGCTCGATCAAGAACATACCCCGTAATAAAGTCTATCTCGCTTTGGCGTTGATGAGCAATATCTTGCTCCATTGATGAGTAATTACTGCTAGTGGCGCTAATTACACGTTCGACTGTTTTCTGCAGGGAACAGATATCCATATCAACCTTTTCAGCCTGCATTACTAAGCTTACTTCTTTGATGATAGATTCTATCTGATGTTGGAATTTCTGCTCGACCAACGCACCATTGGGTATTTGGTGGATTGCTGTCAGCGGATTGATCGCACAGTTGATGGCGAGTTTATTCCACAACGCTTGGTTTATTTTGTCATGCCAAGTGACTTCAGCTAACGCATGATTAAATACATCGACTAGAAACTGGCATTGTTCACCTTGCGAATTGAACGCACCCAAGAGAGTTTGCCCTTTGCCTGTATGCCGCACTTGGCTTGGGGTCGGGCGATAGGCACCATGCGTGGTCGTTGCTAACAGCAGTGGGTTTTGTGGAAACAGTGCGTTGACACCTTCTGCTGTTCCCATTCCATTGTGCATTAGTACAATGATTGAGTCTCGATGAATGTGCTGAGCGATGGCAGTTAAAACCGTTTGCACGCTTGGTGCTTTTAGCGTGACGAGGATGACATCAGAGTGCTGCAGCGCTTGAGTATTATTGTTCAATAAGCTTTGCTGGGCGGTTTGATCTCGTTGAATCGTTAATTCAGCATCTGGCTGACGACTCCAGAGGTTAACTTGATGTCCAGCATCGGTTAAGTAACTTGCCCAGAGTGAACCTATCGCACCCGGACCAACAATCGCAATATTCATAGAGTTAACCAACTAACAACGTTGCCCAGAGGATAATGTGATAGCAGTGGAAAGCAAATAAAAAAGGCACCAAACGGTGCCTTTTACGCAATATACTAATCTCAATATAGGCTAATGAGTCAAATTAGAAGTTGTATTGTACACGGTAGATGATGATGTCTTGGTAATCACGACGTGCAAGTTTGTTCACTGTGTAGCGATAAAGGACACCGGTAGAGATGTTATCGGTTACGTTCCACATCGCATTAAGGCTACCGTTTAGACCCCAGCTTTCAGAATCAACACCTGATGCAAATTCAGTACTTTGTACGTCTGCATACTCATCATTACGCGCAAATTCTAATTCATTCCACGTTGAGAAGGTGAAGTTTTGACCTGCGATGTCGGTATTGTAGTAACCCACATAACCAGCCATACCGCCGTTGCTGCCACTGATACCGCCTTCAGTATTTACTTGGTGGAAACCGATAAACGGAGTGAAGCCCCAACCGTCGCCATTAAGACCGGTGTAACCAAGACCAACAACACGGTTTTGCTCGTGCAATACTGGGTTTTTGTCTTTGTCTGTGTTGTACACCTGTGCATAAAGACTTACGCCAGATTCAGTAAGATTGTAGTGGATAGTACCTTTTAGAGAGGCACCACGGTCATCACCCGCACGATCCACGCCTTCGTAATCGTAGAAACCATAAATTTGACCCCAATCAAAAACTGCACCGCCTTCGATACCGATTACAGCTTGGTCACGATCAGAGATTGTTTGACCAAAGTTAGAGTCATCGTTCCCGAGACCTTGTCCCCATTTTTGGTAATCTAGGTAGACACTACCAAATCCAAATAAGTATTCCGCTTGTGCAGGTACTGCTGCCACGGCTGCTACTACGCCAAGAGCTAAAAGTGATTTACGCATAGGTGAACTCTCTTCTTGTGTAAAATTTGATGCTTATAATTGTGTTGCACAACTGTTGCTGTGCTTGGTTTGCGCTGGGGATAATATTGATATTTGTCGCAACTTAAAGTGGTAAGTGTTGCAAAAATGCAAATATATTGAGATATAAATCACATTTGCGCATTAAAGCATCACCGAGTTAGCCAGCTTTCATTTTTTTTCATGATTTATGTTGTAGGTATCGATTACGCAAACGCTTAACAAAAAATAAAGTGTAGATCAAATAATCAACATAAAGCGTAAATGATCGATGCTTTGTAAGACTTCGTAAAAATTCTGGAGTTGAAAATATAGGGAGCATCATGTCTAAAATAATGCTTTTTTCTACTAGAGGCTTTGTCTGAGGGGGGAGATTTACTTAGTGGCATGCAAATTTTAGAAATGTCTCTTTTGACTTGTTTGGTAAAAATTTAGTATCCACAATCAAGGTCGCTTGCGCGACCTTGATTGTATTAGATATACCGGTATTCGTTATTCAAGATGTCGTGTTAACTTTGCTCTTTACTAGCTCGATTAAGCATGTCGGTAAAGTAGTGGCGTAGAGAATACAGCATGATCAAACTTGGAATGACCATGAAGGCAGTTAGGACAAAGAACATCGACCAATCATCTAAGAAATCGACCAGTTCGCCGCTAAAGGAGGCTAGGGTCGTTCGCCCCAAATTACCTAATGAGGCTAGAAGTGCATATTGGGTAGCAGAGAAGGCTTGCCCTGTGACCATGGTTAGGAATGAAACAAAAGCGACAGTGGAGAATGCCGAGGTAAAGTTATCAACCACTAAGGTCGCGAGAAATAAGGTTTCATTTGGTCCAACTTTGGCAATCCAAGCAAACATCAAGTTACTTGCAGCCATCGCAGTACCGCCAATCATAAGTCCGCGCACGATACCAAATTTAACGTTGACCATACTACCAAGCAAAGTGAACAGAATGGTTAGCCCCCATCCAATTAGTTTGGAGTAATATCCAATTTGCTCGTTACTAAAGCCGATATCTTTATAGAAAGGAATCGACATTCGTCCTAAGAACGCTTCGCCTATCTTAAATAGGAACACAAATAGCAGCAAAGTCAGTGCAACCTTGAAACCACTGCGTTTAAAGAAATCTATGAAAGGTTCTAAAACTGTCACGGTTAACCAAGCAATGACTCGATTACCTACCACCTGATTATGGCGTTGTTCGGCTTTTTCTTGTAGGGCTTCTCTTTGTGTTTTAGGTTCGCCAACGAGCAAAGTGAACAGCATCAATAAACCGACAATAGCGGTCATTCCATAGTAAACGCCGTTCCAACCAATACTGTCTGCGTTGACAAAGGCGAGATAGCCCGGCAACGAGTATCCTGTCCACCAACCAATCACGGCCATAGCGGAGGCTTGCGGAAGCTTGGATGAATCAGATTTCGGGAAGGTATCGATACGGTAAGCATCAATGGCAATATCTTGTGTTGATGATGCTATTGCGATGCACAGTGCCAGCATAGAAGTGAGCATTAAGCTTTTTGCTGGGTCAACGCCCGCAATAACAAATGTACACACTAACACGATAGACTGGCACAGGAATATCCAACTACGTCGCTGTCCTAAATAATGGTTCAGTAGCGGTAACTTAACGCGGTCAACTAAAGGTGCCCACAGAAAATTAATGGCATAAACAGCAAAGACACTGCCAAAATAGCCTATTGCAGAACGAGTTAAACCAGCATCTTTCAACCAACCAGACATGTTGGAGCCGATCAGGACCCAGGGAAACCCGCTAGAACAGCCGAGCATAAAAACCCATAGCAAGCGTTTATCAAGGTAACTGCGTGCTGTTTCTACCCATGATAGAGAAGCGTTCGCCATAACGAGTCCTTGTGTGTTTCTTTAGCGGTTAATGGGAGCACGAAGTAAAAAGGCTCTCAGTATGATGAGAGCCAATTAGGTTAATCGATTAAGGTGACTTTCTCGATAACTATCGGTTCGACTGGGACATCGCGGTAACGAGCAACAGAATGTGTTGGCTTTTTAGCCATCTCGCGAACAACATCAAAACCTTGTACTACCTCACCAAATACAGTGTAGCCAGGAGATTGAGATGCAAAGTTTAAGAAGTCGTTGTCTGCTAAGTTAATAAAAAACTGACGCGTTGCCGAATGGGGATCATTGGTGCGTGCCATTGCAATGGTTGCTGTCATGTTTTTTAAACCATTGCTTGCTTCATTTTTTATTGGCGCATATGTAGCAGCACGGTTCATGCTTGCGTCAAAACCACCGCCTTGAGCCATGAATCCAGGTATCACACGATGGAATTGTGTGCCTTTATAGCTGTTATCTTTCACATATTTTAGAAAGTTTGCAACGGTAATTGGTGCTTGTTGCTCATTGAGTTCAATAACAAATGAACCCAAATTGGTTTCCATTTCAACTTTCGGTCCGGCGAAAGCAATGCTAGAAACTAGGGCAGCGCACGCAATAGCGTATTTCCACATTAGAAGCGCTCCTGCATGTAGCTTTGCAGTTCGCGGTCGTTAGCAATTTCACGCAGTACTAGGTTTGCTACGTCATTCAGAACAAGTTCAATTTCATGGTTTGAAGCACTAAGTGCACCATTGCGTTCAGCTGTACCTGTGTAGACTTTTACCAGTTTGCCTTGGGGTGTTTCTGTTGTGAGCTCAATGACTACCTTAGCATTCATCTCATTTTCCATTACAGAGTGTTTAATGGAAACTAACAGTTCTTGCACTTCTAGTACGATCGAGTTTTCGCTGTTCACTGAACTGCGGAACCCTTGCGATTGAAACTGCTCTAGTAATGCATTTTCAAGCGTAATACGTACATTTTGCTTAGAATGGATTGGTTCGATGTTTGAACGACCGCTGTCGACAAGAGCGATATATTGAGCCGAACGTACATCTTTACTGGTTAGCGAGAATGTACTGCCATTGACGATGTTGCTATTGCTTAACTCTGCACGTGGTGAGAAGTTAAGTTGTTCTTGCTGAGGCGCAGAACAAGCAGTTAGTAATGCTATTGATGCGGCTAGAACCAGTTTTCTCATTGTCATTTCCTTTTCTAATTTGCTGAAAGGCTTAAGTTTAAATGGATAATAGATGACTACTTAGTTGCTTGTAAAATCACAAATTTTTTATTTGCAGCGACTAAGGTGACATTTGACTTACCAAAGAGACGCTTAAGCTTCACATCGTATCCGAGGTGGCGATTGCCGATAACAAATAATTGCCCACCGTTGTCTAGAACATGCTTTGCATCACAGAACATTTGCCATGCGATATGGTCTGTGACGGTTTGTTGCTGGTGGAACGGAGGATTGCATATGACTAAATCATAATCACCACTGTTAAAGCCATCTAAACAGTTGTTGGCGATGAATTCAAAATCTCTATCAGCCTCCAGATTGCCGAGTAAATTTTGCTTGGCAGATTCTACTGCCATAAAACTCTCATCCACGCAGGTAATCGCCATGGTTGGATTGAGCTGTGCCAATTTGACCGACAGTACACCGTTACCACAACCTAGGTCGATCGCTTTGGAATGTTTGTCACCATTTGGAAGGTGTTCAAGCATAAATCGCGCGCCTTGGTCTAAACCGTCTCCGGAATATACGTTCGCTAGGTTCTTTAGCGTTATCTTGTGTTCATCCACCGTCCATTCGCTAAATTGCTCAATCTCTGTGGGCTGATTAGTGTTGGCAAAACTAAAGACTAACCGGTGCTTCTTCCAAGCCAATGAAGTGTTTGTTTGACCCAAATGTTTTTCAAACAACTTTAGGGTGGAAGAATGGATGTCTTTCGCTTTGTTAACCGCGATCACAGGAATATCGGCTGATAGCGACTTACGTAGTTGTGTCAATTGCCAAACCAAGTAACGATTATTACGTGGAATTTGCATCACAACTAAATCAACATTGTTAGGTAGCGCATCCAAGCTGGTGGCGAAAGTCACGGGGTTGCAATGATTGCGTTGTAAATTTTGCTGTGTAGCCTGCTGAGCAATATAAGAATCATTCACCGTAGTTACATGGTGTTTCTCTGAAAACCAACAAGAGAGAGCGCCAAAATTATCATTGAGAACAAGAATGTTTTGTTGTTCAGGCAATCGGAATTCTTCAACATGGCTAATTAAGTACTCATCGCCAGCGTCCCATGCTTGCAAGGTTTCGTTGTTTCGAACGGGATAGCGTAAGAGAGTTAAGGTTCGGTCGAAGAGGGTGAGCTCAGATTTCATAAATGGAACGCTTGCTGTTTTGATTAAGTGAAATTGTCGCAGATGACGGCTAAAGTGAAAACTAAAACCTTTAGATTTAATGGTGAGAATACTATCATACCCAAGTGACCTTTGAATCCTGCATCTTGAAGTCACTTGGGTATATACGTTGATAATAATCAGTAATGTAGTTAATAGTGCGCGGTGAAATACAATGATTGAAGAGACGATACAGACCAAATTACACCTACAACTCTCGCCAGTACATCTAGATGTTATCAATGAGAGCTTTAAGCATAATGTGGCTCCAGGTTCAGAAAGCCACTTTAAAGTGATAGTGGTGAGCGAACAATTTAAAGGGCTACGTTTGTTGGCAAGGCATCGCATGATCAATCAAGCATTGGCAGATGAATTAGCCCATCATATACATGCTTTAGCTATTCATACGTACACACCAGAAGAGTGGAGTGAACAACAAAAAGCTCCGCTTAGCCCCATGTGTTTGGGTGGTAAAAAATAGAGCAATTAAAAGCAACGAAAGCTGTTTTTTATGGCCCCTTCAAATACACCTGTTAACAATGTGGATACAAAAATAGAATTGCTACAAATTAACAAAATTTGTTTCATTATGTTAATTATCAATAGTAAAGAAGGTGGTTCGGCTCTTTTAAGGATGTGCTACAGGTCAAAATTATGACTATTCTTTAACCTTTTAAACTCAAATCCTAACAATTAATCGCACTATACACACCATTGGTCATGGCATCATATTCCAAATTGATGATAGACTATCGCCCCTGATAAATCTCGCTTATTATATGTGACGAGAAGTTTAATGGAATGTTGCGATTTTGGTGAATACCAACACCGAGACCGGACACTGATGTCGTGTCTAAAAGTTACGCAATTTAAAGAATCTTTTTCCCGATAAAGTAGTGCAAGTGCGTATGATTACAATAAAGAAGGGTCTGGACCTTCCTATCGCAGGAACTCCTACCCAGGTGATTAATGATGGTAAATCCATCAAGAAAGTCGCCTTGCTTGGCGAAGAGTACGTCGGCATGCGTCCTACTATGCATGTCCGCGTAGGTGATGAAGTGAAAAAAGCTCAAGTTCTTTTTGAAGATAAAAAGAATCTTGGGGTGAAATTTACTTCTCCAATTAGCGGTAAAGTAGTCGAAGTTAACCGTGGTGCGAAACGTGTACTTCAATCTGTTGTGATTGAAGCTGCAGGTGACGAACAGGTAACATTCGAAAAGTTTGAAGCGGCTCAAATAGCAAGTTTAGATCGTGAAACGGTCAGAACTCAGCTTATTGAATCCGGTCTTTGGACTGCTTTGCGTACTCGTCCGTTTAGCAAGGTTCCAGCTGTTGCGTCTTCTACCAAGGCTATTTTTGTTACTGCAATGGATACCAATCCACTCGCAGCGCAGCCTGAGTTGATTATCAACGAACAAGAAGAAGCATTTATCGCTGGTCTTGACGTCCTTTCAGCCCTAACTGAAGGCAAGGTTTACGTTTGTAAATCTGGCTCTAGTCTTCCTCGCTCTTCTCAGTCAAATGTAGAAGAACACGTTTTTGATGGTCCCCACCCTGCAGGTCTTGCAGGTACACATATGCATTTTCTCTATCCAGTGAATGCAGAAAGTGTCGCGTGGAGCATTAACTATCAAGACGTTATTGCGTTTGGTAAGTTGTTCTTAACTGGTGAGTTATATGTAGATCGTGTGATCTCTTTAGCTGGTCCTGTTGTCAACAAACCACGCTTGGTTCGCACTATTATTGGTGCAAGCTTAGACGAGTTGACTGATAACGAGTTAATGCCAGGTGAGGTTCGTGTGATTTCTGGTTCGGTACTTACTGGTACTCATGCTACAGGTCCACACGCATATCTA
Source organism: Vibrio kasasachensis (assembly GCF_050337565.1). Lineage (NCBI taxonomy): Bacteria > Pseudomonadati > Pseudomonadota > Gammaproteobacteria > Vibrionales > Vibrionaceae > Vibrio > Vibrio kasasachensis. The sequence continues at coordinate 20,952 of NZ_JAKJTB010000008.1, forward strand.
GGTCGTTACCATCAGCAAGTTTCCGTATTACGAGAAGGTCGTGAGAAGGAACTGTTCGGCTGGGCTGTGCCTGGTAAGAACAAATTCTCAGTGACAAAATCTTTCCTTGGTCACATCTTCAAAGGTCAGTTGTTTAACATGACAACTACGACGAACGGTAGTGATCGTGCAATGGTTCCAATCGGTAATTACGAGCGCGTAATGCCACTTGATATGGAACCGACATTGCTACTTCGTGATCTATGTGCAGGTGACACAGACAGCGCACAAGCGTTGGGTGCTCTTGAGCTAGATGAAGAAGATTTAGCATTGTGTACCTTTGTATGTCCTGGCAAATACGAATACGGCGAATTGCTGCGTGAATGCCTAGATACCATTGTAAAGGAAGGGTAATCCATGCTTAAAAAATTCCTTGAGGATATCGAGCATCATTTTGAACCAGGTGGTAAACATGAGAAGTGGTTTGCGCTTTACGAAGCAGCAGCAACACTTTTCTACACCCCTGGTCTAGTGACTAAGAAAAGCTCGCACGTTCGTGATAGCGTTGACTTGAAACGTATCATGATCATGGTTTGGTTCGCGGTATTCCCAGCAGTGTTCTGGGGTATGTATAACGCGGGTGGTCAAGCTATCTCAGCACTTAACCACATGTACGCTGGTGAACAACTAGCGGCAGTCGTTGCCGGTAACTGGCACTATTGGCTAACTGAAATGCTAGGCGGTGTTATTGCTGCCGATGCAGGTGTTGGCAGTAAGATGCTCTTAGGTGCGACATATTTCCTACCAATTTATGCCACAGTATTTATTGTGGGTGGTTTTTGGGAAGTGCTGTTTTGTATGGTGCGTAAGCATGAAGTAAACGAAGGCTTCTTTGTTACTTCCATTCTATTCGCATTAATTGTTCCACCAACATTACCTTTATGGCAAGCAGCGCTAGGTATTACCTTCGGTGTTGTTGTTGCTAAGGAAATTTTTGGTGGTACTGGTCGTAACTTCCTTAACCCAGCACTCGCTGGTCGTGCGTTCTTGTTCTTCGCATACCCTGCTCAAATTTCAGGTGATGTTGTTTGGACGGCGGCTGACGGTTTCTCTGGTGCGACGGCTTTGAGCCAATGGGCTCATGGCGGTAGTGGTGCGCTGATTAACAATGTAACTGGTGCGAATATTACTTGGATGGACGCGTTCATCGGTAATATCCCAGGTTCAATTGGTGAAGTATCAACACTAGCACTGATGATTGGTGCCGCTATGATCGTTTACATGCGAATTGCGTCTTGGCGCATTATCGCCGGTACAATGATCGGTATGATCGTGGTAGCAACCCTATTCAACGTAATCGGTTCAGATACTAACCCAATGTTTAATATGCCTTGGCACTGGCACCTAGTTCTGGGTGGTTTTGCGTTTGGTATGTTCTTCATGGCGACAGACCCTGTATCCGCTTCATTTACCAACGGCGGTAAGTGGTGGTACGGCATCTTAATTGGTGCAATGTGTGTGATGATTCGAGTGGTTAACCCAGCTTATCCTGAGGGTATGATGCTGGCGATTCTATTCGCGAACCTGTTTGCACCTCTGTTCGACCACGTGGTTATTGAGAAGAACATTAAGCGGAGACTAGCACGCTATGGCAAGTAATAACGATAGCATTAAAAAAACGCTGTTTGTTGTTATCGCATTGAGCTTAGTGTGCTCAATCATCGTATCAACAGCGGCAGTTGTTCTACGCGACAAACAAAAAGCAAATGCGATTCTGGATAAGCAATCTAAAATCGTTGAAGTTGCAGGTATTGAAGCCGATGGTAAAAATATACCTGAGCTATTTGCACAATATATCGAGCCTCGTTTAGTCGATTTCAAAACAGGTGAGTTTATTGAGAAGACTGAAAGTGGTCTTACTGCGGTAAATTATGACCAACGTAAAGCGTCGAAAGAGCCTGCACACTCAATCAAACTGACTGCCGATCAAGACAAAGCGAAGATCATTCGTCGTGCTGATGTCGGTATCGTATACCTAGTAACAGTTGGTAATGAAGTGACTAAAGTGATCATTCCCGTACACGGTACAGGTTTATGGTCAATGATGTACGCTTTCATTGCTGTTGAAACTGACGGCAATACGGTTGCGGGTATCACTTACTACGAGCAAGGTGAAACTCCTGGGCTTGGTGGTGAAGTTGAAAACCCAGCATGGCGTGATCAGTTCGTTGGCAAGAAGCTATTTGACGAAAACCACAAACCAGCAATCAAGGTTGTTAAAGGTGGTGCACCAGCAGGTTCTGAGCACGGTGTTGATGGCCTTTCAGGCGCAACGCTAACCGGTAACGGTGTTCAGGGTACATTCGACTTCTGGTTAGGTGATATGGGCTTTGGTCCTTTCCTAGCAAAAGTTCGTGATGGAGGGCTGAACTAATGTCTAGCGCACAAAATATTAAAAAGAGCATTATGGCACCGGTGTTGGATAACAACCCGATCGCTCTACAGGTGCTTGGTGTTTGTTCTGCTCTTGCAGTAACAACAAAACTAGAAACTGCGTTTGTTATGACGCTTGCAGTAACGTTTGTAACTGCTTTGTCTAACTTCTCTGTATCTCTAATCCGTAACCACATACCTAACAGCGTACGTATCATCGTTCAGATGGCGATCATCGCTTCTTTAGTAATTGTAGTTGACCAAGTATTGAAAGCTTACCTATACGATATCTCTAAGCAGCTATCAGTATTCGTAGGTCTTATCATTACTAACTGTATTGTAATGGGTCGTGCTGAAGCGTTCGCGATGAAGTCCGCTCCATTCCCGTCATTTATTGATGGTATTGGTAATGGTCTTGGTTATGGTTTCGTTCTAATTACTGTTGGTTTCTTCCGCGAATTATTCGGCTCAGGCAAATTGTTCGGTATGGAAGTTTTACCACTAGTAAGCAATGGTGGTTGGTACCAGCCTAACGGCTTGATGTTACTTGCACCATCTGCATTCTTCCTGATCGGCTTCCTAATCTGGGTAATCCGCATTCTGAAACCAGAACAAGTAGAAGCGAAGGAGTAAGGACGTCATGGAACATTACATCAGTCTGTTAGTTAAATCGATTTTCATCGAGAACATGGCACTGTCTTTCTTCCTAGGTATGTGTACTTTCCTTGCAGTATCTAAGAAAGTTAAGACTTCTTTCGGTCTAGGTGTTGCGGTTGTAGTTGTACTGACTATCGCAGTACCAGTAAACAACTTAGTGTACAACCTTGTACTGAGAGACAATGCGTTAGTTGAGGGCGTAGACCTTAGCTTCCTAAACTTCATCACCTTTATTGGTGTAATCGCTGCACTTGTACAGATATTAGAGATGGTTTTAGACCGTTTCTTCCCACCTCTGTACAACGCACTAGGCATCTTCCTACCGTTGATCACAGTAAACTGTGCAATTTTCGGTGGTGTATCTTTCATGGTACAACGTGACTACAACTTTGCTGAATCTGTTGTTTATGGGTTTGGTTCAGGTGTGGGCTGGATGCTTGCTATCGTCGCTCTTGCAGGTATACGAGAGAAGATGAAGTACTCTGACGTTCCTCCTGGTCTACGTGGTTTAGGTATCACATTTATCACGGTAGGTTTAATGGCGTTAGGCTTTATGTCTTTCTCTGGTGTTCAACTGTAAGTCGGGTAAACCGCAGCAAATAAGGGATAGTTAATGTCTACTATTATTTTTGGTGTAGTAATGTTTACCCTGATTATACTAGCGCTAGTTTTAGTGATTCTTTTCGCTAAATCTAAACTAGTACCAACAGGTGACATTACAATTTCTGTGAACGGTGATGCTGATAAAGCGATCGTTACACAACCAGGCAGTAAGCTACTATCAGCACTTTCGGGTGCAGGTGTATTTGTATCTTCTGCTTGTGGTGGCGGTGGCTCATGTGGTCAGTGTCGCGTTAAAGTTAAATCTGGCGGTGGCGATATTTTGCCAACTGAGCTTGATCACATTACTAAAGGTGAAGCTCGTGAAGGTGAACGTTTAGCGTGTCAAGTGGCAGTGAAAACTGACATGGATATCGAGCTTCCAGAAGAAATCTTCGGTGTTAAAAAGTGGGAATGTTCGGTTATCTCTAACGATAACAAAGCAACATTCATCAAAGAGCTTAAGCTGCAAATTCCAGATGGCGAATCAGTACCTTTCCGTGCTGGTGGTTACATCCAGATTGAAGCGCCTGCTCACCACATCAAATACGCAGATTATGATGTTCCTCAGGAATATCGTGAAGATTGGGAAAAGTTCAACTTGTTCCGTTACGAGTCTAAAGTTTCAGAAGAGACAATTCGTGCGTACTCCATGGCGAACTACCCAGATGAGCACGGCATTATTATGCTGAACGTTCGTATTGCGACTCCACCGCCAAATAATCCAGAAGTAGCGCCAGGCATCATGTCTTCGTTCATCTGGTCTTTAAAAGAAGGCGACAAGTGTACTATTTCTGGTCCATTTGGTGAGTTCTTTGCGAAAGACACTGACAACGAAATGGTATTCGTTGGTGGTGGTGCTGGTATGGCTCCAATGCGTTCACACATTTTCGATCAGTTAAAGCGTTTAGGCTCTAAGCGTAAGATGTCTTTCTGGTATGGTGCTCGTTCTAAGCGTGAAATGTTCTATGTAGAAGATTTCGACGGTCTAGCAGCAGAAAATGAAAATTTCGTATGGCACTGTGCATTGTCTGATCCTCTTCCAGAAGATAACTGGGATGGTTACACAGGCTTCATTCATAATGTTCTTTTTGAAAACTATCTGCGTGATCATGAAGCGCCAGAAGATTGTGAATACTACATGTGTGGTCCACCGATGATGAATGCAGCTGTTATTGGTTTGCTGAAAGATCTTGGTGTAGAAGATGAGAATATCCTTCTAGATGACTTCGGTGGCTAAATTTCTGCCTCATTGACGCGCTAGCGGTGTTAGCTGCATAAATCCTCCTTAGTTACATAGCTATCTATGCTCCTAGGAAAGGATTGATTGGCTGCCTTGCTAACACATCAATGAGTTGAAATTAGTATTTCACCAAAGATGTATAAGATGGCTGACTCTAGGGTCAGCCATAATTTTATGGTCTTAGTGAATATAAGAGAGCTGATGAATAGCGCTAGTTGTCTTAAGCGATAGCTTTCTTATGTTTTCTTTAATGAGATAGGAATAAACAAGTGAAAAAGTGGCTTGTTGTCTTTGCTTCTCTGTTGGTATTGGCTGGTTGTGAAAAGCCAGTGGAGCAGATTCATTTAAGTGGTCCTACAATGGGGACGACTTATAATATTAAATATATCGGACAGGAGGGGATCTTAGATCCTCAAGTGTTACAAACCGAGATTGATCGTTTACTCGAAGAAGTAAACGATCAGATGTCTACCTACCGTAAAGACTCTGAGTTAAGTCGTTTCAATCAGCATCAGACTAATGAATCGTTTGAAGTGTCTACACAAACGGCGACGGTAGTGAAAGAAGCAATGCGCTTAAACGGTCTTACTCTTGGTGCATTGGATGTGACTGTAGGTCCTCTTGTAAATTTATGGGGCTTTGGCCCAGAGGCTCGCCCTGACGTAGTACCAAGTGATGAAGAACTTGCTGAACGTAAAGCCAATGTGGGGATTCACCATTTATCAATAGTGGGGAATAAGTTGCGTAAAGATATTCCCAATCTTTATGTCGATTTGTCGACCATCGCAAAAGGGTGGGGCGTTGACGTTGTTGCTGACTATTTGCAAGCGGAAGGCATCAAAAATTATATGGTAGAAGTCGGTGGTGAGATGCGTCTAAAGGGGCTTAATCGTGAAGGTATTGCTTGGCGTATCGCGATTGAAAAGCCAACAGTAGATGAGCGCAGCATTCAAGAGATCATTGAACCAGGTGATATGGCCATTGCAACAAGTGGTGACTACCGTAATTACTTTGAGAGCGATGGTGTGCGATACTCACATATCATCGATCCGCAAACGGGCAAGCCAATCAACCACAAAGTGGTATCGGTAACCGTATTAGATAAATCTTCAATGACAGCGGATGGCTTGGCAACAGGCTTAATGGTGTTAGGTGAAGAGCGCGGTATGAAAATCGCCAATGAAAATAATATTCCTGTTTTTATGATCGTGAAGACAGACGATGGATTTAAAGAATTGGCTTCGGAAGCTTATAAGCCATTCATTGATAAATAACGAGCTAAGTGAGCACATCATTATGAATACATTTTTGATCACATTTGGGGTTTTCATTGCTGTGATTGCTGCGATGGCTGTTGGTTACATCTTCCAAAAGAAAGTGGTGAAAGGAAGTTGTGGCGGGCTTGGAGCTGTAGGCATTGAAAAAGTCTGTAACTGTCCAGAGCCATGTGACGCACGTAAAAAGCGCGAAGCACGTGCGGCTATCAGAGCAGAGAAACTTGCGGCATGGGAAAAAGATCGCATCGCATAATAGGTGTTTACTACCAATATAAAAAACCGGCGAATGCCGGTTTTTGCTTTTTGTTGCTAGCCTAATCAAACACAACGCGGTTTCGCCCATTTTCTTTGGCTTGATATAGTCTGTCGTCGGCTAACTTGATTTGTTGCTCTAGAGTGGTCTGTGCACAAGCAACACCAATGCTTATCGTGACGTTAATTGGCGTGTTTTTGTGAGTTATAGTAGTGTTCGCAATTCGTTGGCGTAGTTTATCTAAACGAGCTGCAAAGTCAGTAAATGTTCCGCAGGCTTGAATGCAAAACTCTTCACCACCGAAGCGGGCGACTATATCTTCCGGAAAATAGAGACGCAGTATTTTAGCGATGGTGACCAAAGCCGTGTCGCCACCATCATGACCATAGGTGTCATTGACTTGTTTAAAGTGATCAATGTCTAACATGGCGATATTGCGCACTTGGCAGCCACTACAAGTTTGATTGAATAGGTAGCGACGATTCCATAATCCAGTAAGGGAATCTTGATTTGCCATACGATATAACTCATTGGTCGCTTCTTTCATATCAAGTATCTGGTGTACGCGACAATAGAACTCTTCAGGATGAAATGGTTTATTCAAAAAATCATTGGCACCAGCTTTTAGAAACTGCGCCGTGAGGGTTGGGTCGTCAGTGGCGGATAACCCCAATATTGCCAGTCGCTTGCGATCCCAGCTTTGTCGTATTTCCCGAATCATTGAGACACCATCTTTTTTTGGCATATCATGATCAGTTATAACGAAAGTGATGGCGGGATCATTTTGCAGTTGAGCGAGCGCATCAACCCCATTTTCCGCTTGTGCTGTCGAGATATACTGATGTTCGAGAAGCTGGACAACGTGATTACGAACGGTTTGAGAGTCATCAACCACTAAGCATTTATGATGTTGGTTTTTTTCTAGACGCTGGATAAGAGGCAATATGTACGATACGGAAGCTGTACTGTCTTTTAGTAGGTAATCGACCACTCCTTTTGCGAGCATTTGCTCTCTGAGTTCAGGATTAAATAGTGCCGTAAGAATGATTGTCTTGTGTTGGTAAGTAAGCGCTAACTCAATTATTTCACCATTCTGTCCATCCGGTAGACAATAGTCGAGTACGCAGCAGAGCAGCTCTGGTTCGTTTGAAAATACGACTTTTGCCTCGACCATGTCCTTTGCGCAGAAGACCTGGTATCCCGCCTGACTCAATAGCTGCTCTAAATAATTGCGAAAAGTGAGGCTATCTTCAACCACCAAAATTTTTCTATTCACGCTGCTTCCAATAGCTGTCTAATTATTGAGGCAAATAGTAAAGATTTATAACTGAGTGGGCTATTAGCAAGGTTGATAAATGGTACATCGGTTGGTTAGAAATTATTTCCTTTGCGTTGGATATAAATTATACTGTGTTTTTAACCAGTATATTGGTGTCAAATAATGTCGGAGCAGGTAAGAAAAATTATTCATGTAGATATGGATTGTTTTTTTGCAGCTGTAGAAATGCGCGACTTTCCACAATACCGTGGTAGACCCCTCGCGGTTGGTGGTAGTGAAAAGCAACGCGGTGTCATTAGCACCTGTAATTATGAAGCGCGCAAGTTTGGTGTTCGTAGCGCCATGCCTACCGCAAGAGCATTGCAGCTCTGTACCAATTTGCTTGTCGTTCGTGGACGAATGGATGTGTATAAACAAGTTTCCCGTCAAATTCGTGTCATCTTTGAGCGTTACACAGCGATTGTAGAGCCACTCTCTTTGGATGAAGCTTATCTTGATGTAACACATGCAACAGCCTTTCATGGCTCTGCTACATTAATTGCCGAAGCGATTCGTCGCGATATATTTAATGAGCTCAACTTGACGGCTTCGGCCGGTGTCGCTCCGATCAAATTCTTAGCAAAAGTTGCTTCTGACATTAATAAGCCCAACGGACAGTTTGTTATTACCCCTGATCAAGTTCAGCAAGTGGTTGATAAACTACCATTGGAAAAAATTCCGGGAGTGGGTAAAGTTAGCTTAGAGAAACTGCATCAAGCTGGTTTCTACTTGTGTGAAGACATTAAAAAAGCTGATCATCTAGACTTGTTGCGCCGGTTTGGTCGCCAAGGTGAATCTCTGTGGAAGCGCAGTCATGGCATCGATGATCGTGAAATTGTTGTAGAAAGAGAGCGTAAGTCAGTCGGTGTTGAACATACTTTTAGCCAGAATATTTCCAGTTACCAGCAGTGTTGGCAAGTGATTGAAGAAACATTATTTCCAGAGCTCGAACGACGTCTCATGAAAGTTAGCCCAGATAAAACAGTTCTTAAACAAGGAATTAAACTAAAGTTTGCCGACTTTCAGCTCACAACGATAGAACATATTCACCCACAGCTTGAATTAAATGATTTTCGCCAGCTACTGAGTGATGTTTTGCAGCGTCAAGATGGGCGCGAAATCCGTTTGTTAGGATTAAGCGTTATGTTGAAACCTGAACTGCAAACTAAGCAATTAAGCTTCTTCTAATCGTCTGTGGTATCCTCAGCGCGTCGTCTAAATACTCGAATTAAAAATGGATAAACAATTAATTATTCGTGCCATCGTCTCGGCATTAGAAGTCAAACTTGCCATTGCAGTTACTGCTACTCAGCGCGCTATTGATGCCGCTACTGACGAAGAAACCGTCCCTGAGCATAAGTATGACACCTTAGCGTTAGAGGCTTCTTATTTAGCGCATGGACAAGCGATACGTGTGCAAGAATGTGAGAATGAATTGAATTTACTTCGTAACTTAAAAGTACGAAGTTTTAACGAACAAGCGATTGCTGTGGGCGCTTACATCGAACTGGAAGATGGACAGGAGTCGATAAAGCGTTTTTTTATCGCCCCCTGTGCTGGTGGATTAGAGGTAGCTTACCAAAATAACCCCGTTTACTTGCTTACGACTCAGTCACCGCTAGGTAGATTATTGAAAGGTAAATATGAAGGTGATGATGTATTGCTCGTTCTTGCCGATAAATCAATCGCCTACCAAGTCGTGACGGTACGCTAACATGCATCGATAATATTGATGTTATAGTAAATAAAGATACAACACCTAATTGAGTGGGCACCATGAAGCAACTGTTAACCTTGTCTCTTATCCTCGTGAGTGCGGGCAGCTATGCTGCTCAGTGCCGTATAGACCTGAAAAATCAACTTACTTTAAATGGTGAACAGATCGAAATCACTCAAGCCGATGGCGACACAGCAAAGGTTGATGGTGACAATAACTTATTTATTCACGGCGAGAAAATAGCGTTAGACGCTGAGCAACAAGCATCCATAAAAGCCTATCGCCAGAAAATGAATGATTACCTGCCCAAAGCGAAACAGATTGCGGATGATAGTGTCGCGCTTGCCAATGAAGTAATTGACGATATAGCCCAAAGCCTTGATGCTCCCAATGCATTTGATGATGTTAAAAAATCGGTCCAAGAGTTCTACGCCGATGTTGAGTCACGTTATTATAAAGATGGTGATTTGATTTTACCTGCACAAAGCTTTGCCGAAATGACGCAATCGTGGACAGATGATTTCGCCAAAGCGAAAGAAATTTTCACCACTGAATTCATGGGCAATGCAATGGTAGTGCTATCTGAAAAGATGCAACAGGATGATGGGCTGAACTTAACTGAGTTGTCTGAAAGCATGTATGAACTAAAGGCAAGAATTGCACAACGTATGGCTGAGCACACGAAACAAGCCGAGCAGCAAGCTCAAGATTTATGTGAATCATTAGATGACATAGCGGAGCAAGAGCAGGATGTATTGAAAAAGATCCCTCAGTTAAAGGATTATCAAACCTTTGCTATTTGATATCTAGCACTAGAGACGGGCGCCATATGGTGCCCTTTTTTATATCTACTGAATTTATGTATTGAATTATTTACAGTTTGAATGCTTAGTTTGTTGATTGATATCAGGAATAATTCACTACTGAGTATTGCGTTGGATAACGTCTCACTATAATGTACTAGCACACTAGTTCATTGGTATTTTTGTGGGTAGTATGACACAAGCAACTTCTTCTAATCGTGAGCATTTTGGTTCACGACTTGGCTTTGTATTAGCCGCTGCTGGTGCAGCTGTTGGTCTTGGCAACATTTGGGGTTTCCCAACCCAAGCCGCCAGTAATGGTGGCGGTGCATTTTTGTTAGTTTATTTGATCATGATCCTTATCGTGGCATTCCCCATGCTGGTGGTGGAAATGTCGATAGGTCGCTACGGTCAAGCGAACCCTGTTGATAGCATGCGCTCACTAACACCGAGCCCAGTAGGTAAGTTTTTGGGTGGCATTGTTGGTTGGATAGGCTTAAGTGTGCCAAGTGCTGTATTAGCGTTTTATAGTATTGTTGGCGGCTGGTTAATTTGCTTTATGCTGGGTGCAATAACCGATGTATTTGGTTTTGAAACGGTTACCGCATGGTTTAAAGGGTTCAGTGTTGAGCGCAACTTATTTGGTACTCTCGTTTTTTATGTTCTCACTATTCTCATTGTGCAAGGCGGCGTTAAACAAGGTATTGAAAAATGGTCAACACGATTAATGCCAGCATTGTTTGTGTTATTTGCGTTGTTGTTTGTTTATATCATGACGCAATCGGGAGCAGTGGAAGGGCTAAAACATTACCTTGTGCCTGATTTCGAGAAGGTATTTGATCGTAAGTTGATCTTAGCAGCAATGGGGCAAGGTTTTTTCTCCTTAACTATTGGTGGTTGCTCGATGCTGATCTACGGATCTTATTTAAGTAAAAAAGAGAATTTGCCTAAAATGGCAATGAGCGTGACCTTGGTCGATACTGCAGTAGCATTTATGGCGGGCTTAGTCGTGATGCCCGCGATGTTTGTAGCGATGCAAAAAGGCGTACAAATCTACGCAGAAGACGGATCTTTGTTAAGCTCAGACACGCTTGTGTTTACCGTATTACCCCTAATGTTTGATAGTTTAGGTTTGCTCGGGCAGCTTTTTGCTATAGCATTTTTCTTACTATTGACTATTGCAGCTTTGACGTCGTCGATTTCAATGCTGGAATGTCCTGTATCTTTGGTCAGTGAGCGTTTAAACACCAAGCGCGGCTCAACAAGCTGGGTTCTTGGTGGTTTAATTGCACTATTGAGTGTGGTGATTGTGTTTAACTTTGGTGCTATGTTTGGTCTGGTCGCCACGGTGGCAACGCAATATTTGCAACCAATCGCTGCTCTACTGTTTTGCTTATTTGGTGGTTGGGTATGGAGCCGAAATGCGAAAATCAAAGAATTGGAGCAAGGTTGCCCTGAGTTCACACAAGGCTGGTTTGGTAAGTTGTGGCCTGCGTATGTGAAGTTTGTATGTCCTATTCTGGTCGCAACTGTGATATGGGCGTCATTTGGTTAAGTTACTCTTTAGGTACAAAAAAGCCCGCAACAGCGGGCTTTTTTCATCTTAACTACAAGTAGTTAAGATGGGGTATTGATTGAACCAGTGGTTAGGAATTCGACATCTGCATCCACAAAGTCCTCAATAAAATCTTCGACCACTTGCTCGACTTCATCGTCATCGCCTGCAAAGTAAGCTAAGTGGAATACAGCATCACCTTCATTGACTAATGGCAGCGTTTGCTGACCAATGACGATGCCGCCTTTGCGTGCTTTCAGTTCGATTTCACCGTGGCCAAGTGGCGCATTGATGTATGCCAAAACCTGGTTTTTCTCGACTTTGTCACCCAGAGTTACAACCGTACGTAAGATACCGTCACTTTCAGCTCTCAACCAACTGGTCGATTTAGCAATCACAGTCGTTGGTAGCTTTTTACGATCAGCTCGTAGCATGCCAATTGCTTGCATTACTCGCTGAACACCGTAGTAACCAGCACTAATACAGATTGGCTCAAAACGTAATGCTTCACCTGCTTCATAAGTCAGTACTGGAATGCCTAAGCGCTCAGCTTCACTGCGTAGTGACCCATCACGTAGAGGGGCGTCAATGGTTACTGGAGTAGCAAACGCTTGGGCTATTCTTAGCGTCTCTGGGTTACTTAAATCCGCTCGAATTTGAGGCAAATTAGTGCGATGAATTGCACCAGTGTGAAGATCTAAGATGTAATCACAGTCTTTTGCTACTTGAGAGAAAAAGGTATGCGCCATGCGAGATGCCAGCGAGCCTTTCTCACTACCAGGAAAGCAACGGTTTAAGTCACGGCGGTCTGGTAGGTAACGAGATTTATGAATAAAACCAAATACGTTTACGATAGGTACCGCGATAAGGGTACCTTTCAGTTTACTGGCATCAATGGTGTTGATTAACTGGCGCACAATTTCAACGCCGTTAAGCTCATCGCCATGGATTGCTGCATTTACCATCAATGTCGGTCCTTCCAACTTACCATTGATGATTTCGACTGGAATCGATAAAGGTGAATGAGTATAAAGCTTAGCCGCTTCTAACTTAATGACCTTTCGTTCGCCCGGTTGGACAGTCTCACCGAGAAATTCAAAAGCACGATTCTTTTTAGCCTTTGCCACGAGTTTTAGTCCTTTTACTTGCCGCATTTTTTTCAATAAAGTCGACAATCATTCCAGCAATGTCTTTACCAGTAGCGGCCTCAATACCTTCAAGACCTGGAGATGAGTTCACTTCCATGACTAATGGACCACGGTCTGAACGAAGAAGATCGACCCCAGCTACATTTAGTCCCATTATTTTTGCAGCGGCAACTGCAGTACGACGCTCTTCAGGTGTGATTTTAATCAGGGATGCACTACCACCACGGTGTAGATTAGAGCGGAACTCGCCCTCGGCACCTTGACGTTTCATAGCGGCAATCACTTTATCACCAAGAACGAAACAGCGGATATCTGCACCGCCAGCTTCTTTAATGAACTCTTGTACCATGATGTTAGCTTTTAAGCCCATAAAGGCTTCCACAACACTTTCTGCTGCTTTACGCGTTTCCGCTAGCACAACACCGATACCTTGAGTGCCTTCAAGTAATTTGATTACTACAGGCGCACCACCAACCATTTCTAGAAGGTCTTTAACATCATCAGGCTTACTTGCAAAACCAGTAATTGGCATGCCGATGCCTTTACGAGACAAAAGCTGCATTGAACGAAGTTTGTCACGAGAACGAGTAATCGCAACGGATTCGTTGACTGGATATACACCCATCATTTCAAACTGACGCAATACAGCGGTACCGTAGAATGTTACGGATGCGCCGATGCGAGGGATAATCGCATCATAGCCAGAGAGCTCTTCGCCTTTGAAGTGGATCTCTGGCTTTTTAGAATTGATATTCATGTAACAGCGTAGAGCATCAACGACTTTCACTTCATGGCCACGAGCCTCACAAGCTTCGATCAGACGACGAGATGAATATAGATTCGCGTTGCGTGACAGAATACCAATTCTCATTATTTATTTTCCTCTAACGGGATTAAAAACGATTCAACAGGGTCGACTTGGATGCGGTCGTGCATCGCTGTGCGGCCAAGTAGCATACGAAATGCCATATTTTCACGATTGTTTAAAGTGATTTCGATTGGCCAGGTTTGTCCACCTAGGCTCATTTCGGTTTCAATGACAAAGCGTTGTTCTTCATGACCCCCAGAGTCTCGAACAACACGTTGGTCCTTCACTTTTGCTTCACAAACAATTTCAACTTCCGTGTTATGTTGGATTGGATGCAACCAAAAACGCACCCACAATGTATCTTCCTTGGTGAAGCTCTCTACTTTAAACGCGTGTAAGCAAGATGTTCTGGCGCCAGTATCGATTTTTGCGTTAATTCTATCAATACCCAAACCAGGTAGGCTTAGTGTTTCACACCAACCTACAAGTAGTTTTTCTTTCTTCATCGCAGTCATTCAGTTTTTTAGTTGATACTAATAATGTAGGTGTGGCTCTTTGGCAAGCATGCAAAGAGCGTAGTTTGAGTTAGCTCAATTTATCATCGAAGCCAATAACTCATATCTCAAAGTGCATACTTGAGAACAACTAACTAATACAGATTAGTACATGAGAGAAATAAGACACCCCAGGATGGCGTGCTCCCAACATAACAACACGGTGTTATGCCTTGAAGAAGGCAAGGTGGTTTGCCCAAAGACGCTTCAAGGGGGGCGACTTTAACAACCTGATTTATTTGTGACTAACGAAAATAAACAATCGTAACGATAAATTATTTTTATTAACCGCAGCAAAAAAACCAGCTAATGCTAGCTGGCTTTTTGGATTACTTTTACTAATGGAAAAGTTTAAATTACGCTTTGTCAGGAATGCGTTCTAGTAGCGCAACCATTTGCTCCCAGAACAGTGCGACCGTGCTGATCTCAACTTTCTCATCTGGTGAGTGTGGAAATTTAATCGTAGGACCAAATGAGACCATGTCCATCTTAGGGTAAGGTTCTTTAAATAGACCACATTCAAGACCAGCATGGATAACCATTATGTTAGGTTTGTGACCGTAGACATCATTATACATATCACGAAATACTTGCATGATTTCCGAATCTGCATCGGGTTTCCAGCCTGGATATCCACCACTAAATTTGATTTCGGCGCCTGCCAGTTCGACGATTGAGCTCAAAGTACTTTCAACTAGGTGACGTCCTGAATCGATAAGGGAACGGATCAAGCAAAGTATGGTCACTTTATCTTCTTCAGTGGTTATCACGCCCACGTTTAGAGATGTTTCCACGACACCTTGAATATCATCACTCATGCGAATGACACCATTTGGCAGCGCATTCAAAGTAGCGATAAAACGCTGCTGTGACACTAAAGAAAATATTTCTGCTTCTGTTTCTGCTACTTGGTTGAAGGTAACGATGTCAGTTTCAACACGACCGAGTTCAGCTCGTAAAACTTCAGTATAGAATTCGAAAAGATCAGCGAGTTTTGCTTCATTGTCAGCAGGTATCGCAATCGTAACAAATGCTTCACGAGGAATCGCATTGCGCAGGCTACCGCCACGGAATTCAATTAAGCGAATATCGAGTTCTTGCGCATGGCTAGCGAGGAAGCGAGCAAGTAGCTTGTTTGCATTACCTCGACCAGTGTTAATGTCACAACCCGAGTGTCCGCCTTTTAGACCTTTCAATACAAGTTGGCGTGTAGTGTAACCTGTCGGGATCGCTTCGCGTTCTATTGTTAGCGTCAGTTCGCCATCAATACCGCCTGCGCAACCCATGTAGACTTCGCCTTCTTGCTCTGAGTCAGTGTTGAGTAGGATTTCACCTTCTAACCAGCCAGCTTCAAGGCCAAACGCTCCCGTCATCCCGGCTTCTTCATCAATGGTCAGTAATACTTCGATAGGACCGTGCTTGATGTCATTTGATGCAAGAACAGCTAGGCATGAAGCCATGCCGATGCCGTTATCAGCACCAAGCGTTGTGCCTTTCGCTGTTACCCATTCGCCGTCGATGTACGGTTGGATTGCATCGGTAGTGAAGTCATGTTGTGTGTCTTCATTCTTCTGCGGCACCATGTCAATGTGTGCTTGAAGAACGACGCCTTTTTTGTTTTCCATTCCTGATGTGGCTGGTTTTTTGATAAATACATTGCCAGTTGGATCACGGCGAACATCTAAACCTTGTTCTTGAGCCCAGTTTACAATGTATTGCGCTAACGCTTCTTCATGCTTAGAAGGATGGGCAATAGAACAAATTTTATCGAAGAACTGCCAAAGTGGAGTTGGCGATAACTCGCTGATTTCAGAATGGAACTCAGACACGGATGACTCCTTATATTACTTAAGACCAGATCATGTTGCAGGTATAACCACTAAGTGCGGGATGAAATACTAGAGCTGGGCTACAAATTAGAGGAAGCTAGCATATCACTCTCATAAGAAAGAGAGTAGAGCGATGATAGCTTTTATCATTTGTCGGATGAAAATGCGTTAATTTTGCTAAAAACCTGATAGGCAATCGTTTTCACTGAAGATGTTTGTTTTTTGTTGTAGGCACCTTTTGTTGTAATTTTATTACACAAATAAATTGATATAAATCAAGTTTGCGATTTTTTTGCGAGTTTTATCATCAAATGCATTGTAATTTTTTTTCTTTAGGGTATATTTGTAACCAACTTCACAAGTTGAAGAAAAAACGCTCAAAGGATGAGTCCGATTTATCGCCTCCAAGGAACTGAGAAATCAACGTTTGTTTTTAATGCATTGATTTAAGGTGATAGCATGAAAGGTTTACCAAGTGCAATGTTCTGGATAAACAGCTCTGTTTATACTAGTAATTTTGTATACCCAACCAGCTTTGGCTACTAGTTCTTAGCTTGTTATTAAACAGTTTTGTTCGACCCCTATTATTGGAATTTTTTTACAGCTAACTATTTTAGCTGCAATGATTCAACCGCCACTCACTTTGAGTGGCGTTTTTTTATCCCCTCATTAAATCTTAAAGCCTGTTGTTTCTCGTCAAATATGCCCAATACTGCGTAGCCTCAATATATCTTCCTATTACACGTGCCATTTTCACCTAGTTCAACGCTGAAATTTTACAACATGGTTCAAAATATCATCAAATATTTCATGCTAAGTAAGTTGCGATTACTTTATGAAAAATAAGGTGAACACAGGTGTTTGTGGTCGTTATTTCTGTTTATAGAGTGACTTTATAAAGAAAAATATTAATTAGAGTGATAATTCTATCTGGAATTTGTTATTTGATAACTTTATAATCCCAGCCAATCGATTACGCAAACGTTTACTTTAAATTTTATAGGATTCGACAATGTTCGAGAAACTGTTCAAACTCAGCGAGAATGACACCAATGTCAAAACTGAGATCATCGCCGGTGTGACTACCTTCTTAACGATGGCTTACATCATTTTTGTCAACCCAGCGATGCTTGCTGATGCTGGTATGGATAAGGGTGCCGTTTTTGTGGCGACCTGTTTAGCCGCTGCGATTGGCTGTTTCATTATGGGCTTTGTGGCAAACTACCCAATCGCCCTTGCTCCTGGTATGGGATTAAACGCTTTCTTCACTTATGGTGTTGTATTGGGCATGGGACATACATGGCAAGTGGCACTCGGCGCCGTGTTCATTTCTGGTTTGCTATTTATGGCGTTGAGTATCTTCAAGGTTCGTGAATGGATCATTAATTCAATTCCAATGTCCCTTCGTACAGGTATCTCTGCGGGTATTGGTCTATTCCTAGCTTTCATCGGTTTACAGAATGCCGGTATCGTAGTTGATAACCCAGCAACGTTGGTGAGCCGTGGCGATATTACGAGCCTTAAGCCAGCACTTGCAGCCCTTGGCTTCTTTTTGACGATTGGTTTGGTGTACCGTGGCGTGCGCGGCGCGGTAATGATCGCAATCTTGATTATTACCACAATTGGTCTCCTATTAGGTGACGTTCAGTGGGGGGGGTTAATGTCAACACCACCAAGTATTGCTCCAACATTAATGCAAATGAACATTGCTGATGTATTCGAAGTGGGCATGATTTCCGTTGTATTTGCATTCTTATTTGTTGATTTATTTGATACGGCTGGAACCTTGGTCGGCGTTGCAACAAAAGCGAATTTAATTAAAGAAGATGGAAAACTACCGCGTTTGAGTAAGGCGTTGTTGGCAGATTCTACGGCGACATCGGTAGGTGCTGTGCTGGGAACATCAAGCACGACATCTTTTGTTGAATCAACAGCAGGCGTAGCCGCTGGTGGTCGTACTGGCTTAACTGCTGTTGTTGTTGGTGTGTTGTTTATACTGGCTCTTTTCTTTGCCCCATTAGCTGGCATGATCCCTGCCTATGCAACCGCTGGCGCGCTGTTCTATGTTGCTATTTTGATGATGTCGGGTCTTGTGAGTATCGACTGGCGTGATCTAACTGAAGCTGCGCCAGTTGTCGTGACTTGCTTGTTGATGCCTTTGACTTACTCTATTGCTGAAGGTATTGCCTTGGGTTTTATTTCTTACTCGGCAATTAAGTTGTTAAGTGGTAAAGGGCGCGAAGTTTCTATTAGTGTTTGGGTTCTATCTGCTGTCTTTATACTCAAATATTTATTCGCTTAAGTACGATAATGTGCCAAGTAGATAGTGACTTGGTGCATTCTCCAGTGAAATCGCAAAAGCCATAGTAGATCACACTGCTATGGCTTTTTTTTTGTTAGAGGAAATTCCCCATTGGTATTATAAGGCTGTTTGGGTAGAATAATCGTTTGCGCAGCTTGTCCCCATTTAGCTGTCCGCACTCTGCTGTTTTTTGCATGAGAGCACCATTTGCAAATTAGGGGATGCAGAACTTTAAATTATTAGGTTATTACAATGAGTAAAAAATTCGTTATTACTTGGGACAACATGCAGAACTACTGCCGTCAGCTTGCTGAAAAACAGATGCCAGCTGAACAATGGAAAGGTATTTGGGCAGTAAGTCGTGGTGGTCTAGTTCCAGGCGCTATTCTTGCGCGTGAACTTGGCATTCGTTATGTTGATACAATTTGTATCTCTAGCTATGACCATGATCATCAGCGCGACATGAGTGTACTTAAAGCACCTGAAGGTGATGGCGAAGGGTACTTAATCATAGAAGACCTAGTAGACAGTGGTGATACTGCACGTAAATTGCGTGAAATGTATCCGAAGGCCAAACTGATTGCAGTTTGTGCAAAGCCGTCTGGCGCTTTATTACTTGACGATTATGTGGTCGATATTGCTCAAGATACATGGATTGAGCAGCCTTGGGATACTAGTGTTCAATACATTGAACCAGTCAATCGTAAGCAAAAATAAAGTTTACAAAATTCGTAAAATGACCTGAAAGGGTCATTTTTTTTACCTAGCCTGTTTTTTAACTACTATGAATAGACGTTATCTTGTCACTAATTGCCTTATTCTCGGTGAGAGAATAGGTTTATTATGCTCACAGATGTCATAGTTAGGTGCCAATATGTCAGAAACAAATAATAAAAACCTCTCAGAAACTTTGTTTGTAAAACACAAACAAGCTAGAGAGACTTCTGAGTTAACTCGTTATATGCCAACCAATAGTGTTCTCTTAGATGAGATGCGGGAAAAGGCGAATAATAGCTGGTATCGCAACTTGCATCGCTTGCAGTGGATTTGGCAGGGTATTGACCCGATTGAGATGGAAGAGGTGTTGTCCCGAATTGCAGGGTCATCGCACTCTCGAACTCATGAGCAGTGGTTGGATACGGTTATGGGTTATCACAGCGGGAACTGGGCTTACGAGTGGACTAAGCTCGGTATGTCGCATCAAAAACGTGGTCATGAGCTTGACGGGGATCCGGGGGCCGAGGAGTTGTTTAATGCATCACTTTGTTTCAGTATTGCTGGCTACCCACATTTGAAAAATGACAATCTTGCGCAGCAAGCTCAAGTGTTGGCATCAAAAGCCTACCACGAGGCGACCAAGAAAACGCAGTTTATCGTTAAGCGTATTGAAGTGCCTTATAAGGGCAAGAAAATTGTCGCCCATTTGCACCTCACTAGCACCGAAAAGCAACAACCGGTCGTGATGGTGAGTGCTGGATTAGAGACATTGCAAAGTGATATGTGGCGGCTGTTTCGTGATTATCTGGCAAAGAAAGATATCGCGATGCTCACGGTCGATATGCCCTCTATTGGTCAATCAGGTCATTGGTCTCTAACAGAGGATACATCTTGTATCCATCAAGCCGTGCTCAACGAATTACCGCGGATTCCATGGGTTGACCACTATCGTGTTGGGTTAATCGGCTTTCGTTTTGGTGGTAATGCTTTAGTGCGATTGTCTTTTATGGAACAAACCAAAATCAAAGCTTGTGTATCACTAGGCGCACCGATCCACGATATTCTGTCATCACCTGAAAAACTGAAAAAAATGTCGAAAATGTATTTGGACTTACTGGCTACTCGTATAGGAAAAGAAGTCGTCGACATTAATAGTCTTGCCGCTCAAATGCGTGCCTGGTCTTTAAAAACCCAAGGCATATTAACCAGTCGAAAAACACGTGTGCCAATATTAGCACTGAGCCTAGAAGGTGATCCGGTTTCACCTTTAAGTGATAATCAACTGGTGGCACTATTTAGCGACTATGGAAAGGCGAAGAAAATTAGTTCCAAGACTATTACACAAGGATATGAGCAATCCCTCGATTTGGCGATCAAATGGCTAGAAGATGAGTTAATGAGATGACATCTATATGAATTTAGTTAACAGTAATGTTAAGCCTAATAACTAATTAGGCTTAAAGATAACTAAAAATATGGAGAGTCAATATGTCAAAAGTGACGAAAATTCCGACTCATTTTCGCTTGTTAACGAGTTTGAGGGCGTTAGGTCCTTATCTTAGAGAATCGCAAAGTAAAGAAGGTTTTTATCTATTTGATTGCTTAGGTGTCTGTGTCAATGACAAAAAATCTCCAGAAGAACGTGAGTTTTGGGGCTGGTGGCTAGAGCTTGAACAGCAAGATAATCAATTTGCTGCTCGTTATCGGATTGGTAAATACAACAGTCAGGGTCAATGGGTGGGAGAGTCCCTGCCTAAAAAAGCCGTGGCTGATGTTAATCGTATTCAAAATAGCTTTCATCAATCCTTACTTACTATGTTAGAGAATGAGTATGGAATTGAAGTTGGTCTGCATGATGAATCGGTTGAATTTGTCTAGTTGGCATTGATAATCTTCATCGACTAATAAAAAAGGTGCGTAATAGCGCCTTTTCTGCTTGTTAAATCCCGCTGTGATTGATAAAACATCAGACCTTGTTTTTATTAATTTAATCTATTATGACAACGAATCAACAATGCGGAAAAGTGATGCAACCTCAGACTGTGGTTGTAAAACTTGGTACCAGTGTACTAACTGGCGGTACGCTACAACTAAACCGTGCTCATATGGTGGAGTTGGTACGTCAGTGTGCAGAGCTCAAAAAACTAGGCCACTCAGTGGTTATCGTATCGTCTGGTGCTATTGCAGCAGGGCGTGAGCATCTAGGTTACCCCGCACTGCCCAATTCAATGGCAAGTAAGCAATTGCTTGCTGCGGTAGGGCAAAGTCAGTTGATTCAAACTTGGGAATCTTTGTTTGCCATTTATGGTATTAAGATCGGTCAAATGTTGCTAACGCGTGCCGATCTCGACGATCGTGAGCGTTTTCTCAATGCACGTGACACGATTAATGCGTTGGTGGAACACGATATTATCCCTGTTGTGAATGAAAACGACGCGGTAGCAACCAATGAAATCAAAGTGGGTGACAACGACAATTTGTCGGCTTTGGTCGGAATTCTATGCGGCGCGGATAAACTATTACTTTTAACCGATCAAAAAGGTCTGTTTACGGCTGATCCACGTAAAGACCCGCAAGCTGAGCTTATTAAAGAAGTAAAAACCATCGATGACACCCTGCGTAAAATTGCGGGTGGTAGTGGTACGGCGTTAGGCACTGGTGGCATGGCAACCAAACTACAGGCGGCCGATATCGCTCGTCGTGCTGGCATTGAGGTGATCATTGCCGCAGGTAGCGCGCCGGATGTGATTTTTGACTCTTTAAGCACTGAGCCACAAGGAACTCGCTTCTTACCATGTAATGAAGCATTGGAAAATCGCAAGCGTTGGATTCTAGCTGGTCCTGCTGCCTCTGGTGATATGCTTATTGATGATGGCGCGGTAAACGCTGTCATCGGTAAAGGTAGCAGCCTACTTGCGAAAGGTGTGCTGAAAGTGAGCGGTGAGTTTTCTCGAGGTGATGTAGTGCGTATTAACAACCAAGGCGGTAAGTTAATTGCTCGTGGTATTTCCGCTTATTCTAGCGTTGATGTGACCAAAATCCTTGGTAAGCATAGCAAAGACATCCTCTCGATTTTAGGTTACGACTACGGTGCCGAAGTGTTGCATCGCGATGATATGGTTGTAATCCAAGAATAACAACGAATTATTAAGGAAGTGACGTGGAATTAATTATTATGGGTAAAGCGGCAAAAGAAGCTGCTTTCGCATTGGCGACAGCCTCCACTGCGCAGAAAAACCAAGCATTGGCAATTATTGCCGATGAACTTGAAGCGAATGCGAAAGACATCCTTGCGGCTAATGAAAAAGATCTTGAGCTTGGTCGTCAAGCGGGTTTAACAGAGTCTCTGCTAGATCGTTTAATGCTCAACGAGTCGCGCCTTGAAGGCATCGCTAATGATGTACGCAATGTGATTAACTTAAATGATCCTGTCGGCAGTGAGATTGACAGCAAAGTGCTGGAAAACGGCATGTCACTTTCACGTCGCCGTGTGCCACTTGGCGTTGTGGGCGTAATTTATGAAGCTCGTCCTAACGTGACCATTGATATTGCTGCGCTATGCCTCAAAACGGGTAATGCGAGTATTCTTCGTGGTGGTAAAGAGACATTCTTCTCTAATATGGAACTGGTGAAGGTTATTCAAATTGCGCTGGCGAAAGCGGATTTACCTGCTGCATCGGTTCAATATATTGAGAAACCGGATCGTGAGTTAGTTTCTCAACTGCTTAAGCTGGATGATTATGTGGATATGATCATTCCCCGCGGTGGTGCTGGTTTGCACAAAATGTGTAAAGAGAACAGCACAATCCCAGTGATCATCGGTGGGTTTGGTATTAGCCATATTTTTGTTGATGAAAGTGCTGATTTAGCAAAGTCTCTTGATGTGGTCGAAAATGCCAAAGCTCAACGTCCTTCAGCGTGTAACTCACTTGATACATTGCTCGTGCATGAGAAGGTGGCTGTTGAGTTCTTGCCAATGCTGGCTGATCGTTTGAATGGTCAAGTTGTGCTTGTTGCAGAGCCGAAAGCCAAAGCATTACTGAACAATGCTGTAGAGTTGCGTGACGCCGTGGACGGTGATTTCGACACCGAATGGTTAAGCTACACATTAGGCGTGAAAGTCGTAGCGGATGTAGTTGAAGCTATTGACCACATGCGTGTTCATAATGCGAGTCATTCAGATGCTATCATGACCAATAGCTTAGAAAGTTCTGAACGTTTTATTAACTCAGTAGGATCTGCTGCGGTTTATGTGAATGCATCCACTCGTTTTACTGACGGCGCACAGTTTGGTTTAGGTGCTGAGGTGGCGGTATCCACACAGAAGCTGCATGCACGTGGACCTATGGGTTTAGAAGAGCTCACTAGTTATAAGTGGGTAGGTAAAGCGAACTACTTATCGCGTAGTTAATAGATATTCGTGTAAAAAGGGGCGTGTTCGCCCCTTTTTCTTTTCTTCAAGTTGTCAATTCCGCTACACTACGGGCATTGATATGGAGGTATTATGCATTGTCCTTTTTGCTCTGAGACGGATACAAAAGTTATCGATTCTCGATTAGTGGCCGATGGTCATCAAGTGCGCCGTCGCAGACAGTGTCTGGCATGTAGCGAGCGTTTTACGACGTTCGAAACCGCTGAGCTAGTAATGCCTCGCGTGATTAAATCCAATGGCAACCGCGAACCATTTAATGAAGATAAGATGGCGGGTGGTTTGCAACGAGCATTGGAAAAACGCCCAGTTAGCGCGGACGCGGTTGAACTTGCGATTAGCATGATTAAATCGAAGCTTCGCGCCACAGGTGAGCGTGAAGTGCCAAGTGAAATGGTGGGGAACTTGGTGATGGAGCAACTCAAAGATCTTGATAAAGTTGCTTACATTCGCTTTGCTTCGGTTTACCGTAGCTTTGAAGATATTCGAGAGTTTGGCGAAGAGATCGCAAGACTGGAAGATTAGTCGGGTGTAGTAATGATTCAATTTACGTCACAAGATCATGCAATGATGCGACGTGCGATCAAATTGGCACAAGGTGGCATCTATACAACGGCGCCCAATCCTAATGTTGGTTGTGTGATTGTGCGTGATGATCAAATTGTTGGTGAAGGTTTTCATTTTCGTGCAGGTGAACCGCACGCGGAAGTTCATGCTCTGCGTATGGCAGGGGAAAGCGCTGTTGGTGCTACGGCTTATGTAACTTTAGAGCCTTGTTCACATTACGGACGTACGCCCCCTTGCGCTGAAGGCTTGATTAAAGCCAAAGTGGCAAAGGTGATCTGCGCGATGCAAGATCCCAACCCTCAAGTCGCGGGACGCGGCATTCAAATGCTGCGTGATGCAGGTATTGAGGTTCAAGTTGGGCTTTTAGAGGCGGACGCTCGAGCGTTAAATCTCGCGTTTATTAAACGAATGGAAACCGGTCGTCCTTTTGTACAGCTTAAAATGGCAGCGAGCTTAGACGGGCAAACTGCGCTATCGAATGGGCAAAGCCAGTGGATTACTTCTCCTCAGGCAAGGCGAGATGTGCAAGCAATGCGCGCCAAAGCCGGAGCTATTCTTTCTACCAGCCAAACAGTTATTGATGACAATGCGTCACTCAATGTGCGCTGGGATGAGCTGCCAAGCTCTATTCAAGCGAATTACGCCAAACAACAACTTCGTCAACCGACAAGAGTCATCTTAGATCGCCACAGCAAACTGACAGCAGATCTAAAAATATTTAGCACTGAAGGTAAGTTGTTACGAGTCTCTCCTTCATGTGAAGTTACACCACGCTTGGCAATTGATGGTCGTATCGATCTGCCAACAACACTTGAATCTTTGGCTACTGAGCACAACATTAATCATATCTGGGTTGAAGCGGGCGCCACTTTAGCAAGTTCGCTAGTACAACAAAATTTAGTTGATGAGCTAGTATTGTATCTTGCCCCCAAATTGATGGGTAGTGACGGACGTGGTCTTATCGGCGCGTTAGGTTTGCTTACTATGGATCAAGTTATTGAACTTGATATTAAAGAGCTAAAGCAGGTCGGTCCGGATATTCGCATCATCGCCACCCTTATCTATAAAGAACACGAAAAATGTTTACAGGAATAGTAGAAGCAGTTGGCACGCTAACTGCCATCACGCCGAAAGGCGAAGATATCAGCGTTACTGTCAGTAGTGAACGATTAGATATGTCGGATGTAAAGCTGGGTGACAGTATTGCCACTAATGGTGTGTGTTTGACAGTCGTTGAATACAACAGCGATAGCTATACAGCCGATCTCTCATTAGAAACACTACATAAAACCGGATTTACTCATTATCAAGTGGGTGACAAGGTTAACCTTGAAAAAGCGATGCTGCCAACTACACGCTTTGGGGGACACATTGTTTCAGGGCACGTAGACGGGCTCGGTGAGATCGTAGAGCGAAACCAAGTTGGTCGTTCAATTGAGTTTTGGGTCGCCATGCCCGCAGAGCTGAATAAGTATGTCGCTGAAAAAGGGTCGATTACGATTGATGGTATCAGCCTGACGGTCAACGCGTTGCGTAAAAATGCCTTCAAATTGACGATTGTCCCTCACACCAGTTTAGAAACAACCATCGCAGACTTTCAGGTTGGTCGAAAGGTAAACTTGGAAGTGGATGTATTGGCTCGCTATATGGAGCGCCTGTTGA
Source organism: Vibrio kasasachensis (assembly GCF_050337565.1). Taxonomy (NCBI): domain Bacteria; kingdom Pseudomonadati; phylum Pseudomonadota; class Gammaproteobacteria; order Vibrionales; family Vibrionaceae; genus Vibrio; species Vibrio kasasachensis. The sequence goes on from NZ_JAKJTB010000008.1 coordinate 46,803, forward strand.
CTAGTCAGCAGCAAGATAGTGCCCCTGAGTCACGTCTTACAATGGAATTTTTACAACAAAATGGCTTTGCTTAAGTCAGAGAAAGATACCAGCCAGAATAGGAATAGAAGATGCCAATCAGCACGCCTCAAGAAATTATTGAAGATATTCGTTTAGGGAAGATGGTCATCCTGATGGATGATGAAGATCGTGAAAATGAAGGCGATCTAATCATGGCTGCGGAACATATTACGCCAGAGGCTATCAACTTTATGGCAACTTATGGCAGAGGATTGATCTGTTTAACCATGACCCGAAGCCGTTGTGATGAATTAGGCTTGCCACCAATGGTGCAAGATAACAATGCCCAATACACAACTAATTTTACAGTATCAATTGAAGCGGCTGAAGGTGTCACGACAGGTATCTCAGCAGCAGATCGTGCCCGAACAGTACAAGCGGCGGTAGCGCCGAACGCTAAAGCGGCGGACTTGGTTCAACCTGGGCATATTTTCCCATTAGCAGCGCAGGAAGGTGGTGTACTCACTCGAGCTGGTCATACAGAAGCTGGCTGTGATTTAGCGCGTTTGGCTGGTTTAGAGCCCGCATCAGTGATTGTCGAAATTCTGAATGATGACGGCACAATGGCTCGCCGCCCTGATCTTGAAGTATTTGCGGAAAAGCATGCAATTAAACTCGGCACGATTGCAGATCTGATTGAGTATCGCAATAACACGGAAACTACCATTGAGCGCGTGGCTGAATGTAAGCTACCGACTGAATTTGGTGAATTTAACCTAGTTACTTACCGTGACACAATCGATAATCAAGTGCATTACGCTCTTTGTAAACAAATCAGTGATGAACAAGCGCCGCTTGTGCGTGTTCATTTGCAAGATACGTTTACTGATTTATTGCATAGTGACCGCAATGCCGAACGCAGCTGGACTTTAGATAAAGCAATGAAACGTATTGGTAAAGATGGTGGTGTGTTGGTTATTTTAGGTAATGAAGAACCTACCGATTTGCTTATCCACCGCGTGAAAATGTTTGAAGCGCAAGATCAAGGTAAAGCACCGACATTGGCGAAGAAGCAAGGCACATCACGTCGAGTGGGTGTTGGTTCGCAAATATTAGCGGATTTAGGCGTACACAACATGCGCTTACTTTCTTCAACCAACAAGCGGTACCATGCACTTGGTGGTTTTGGTCTTAACGTTGTTGAGTATGTAACAGAGTAATAAGATCTTTTATTTTCAATGAATTAAGTGAGGTGTTTAAGACGCCTCACGGTTTCGGTTTCGATATATAAAAACCTATTAGATATTGCTCACAGTTTTGTGCTAGAATCCGGCGATTCTCACTTGATGAATATAGTTAAAGGAAAGCTTATGAAAGTGATCGAGGGTGGCTTCCCAGCGCCAAATGCAAAAATTGCTATCGTTATATCTCGTTTCAACAGTTTTATTAACGAAAGTCTATTGTCTGGTGCAATCGATACTTTAAAGCGTCATGGGCAAGTGAGCGATGACAACATCACTGTAGTTCGTTGCCCTGGTGCAGTTGAATTACCGTTAGTTGCTCAGCGCGTAGCGAAAACGGGTAAGTACGATGCTATCGTATCTTTAGGGACAGTTATCCGTGGCGGTACACCACACTTTGACTATGTTTGCAGTGAATGCAACAAAGGTTTGGCACAAGTGTCGATGGAGTTTTCACTTCCAGTCGCATTTGGTGTCTTAACTGTTGATACTATTGATCAAGCGATTGAGCGCGCAGGAACCAAGGCTGGTAATAAAGGTGCAGAGGCTGCACTGAGCGCACTTGAGATGATTAACGTTCTTTCTGAAATCGATTCCTAATGGGGGCCAGTGTGAAACCAGCCGCACGTCGTAATGCACGTCGATTCGCTTTACAAGCGATCTACTCTTGGCAAATTACTAAAGATAATGTTGCCACAATTGAAGAGCAGTTTTTATCTGGTGGTAAATATGATGAAGAAGAACATCATGCATCAGAGCCTGCACTTTCTACACCAGACACAGACGTGGCTTACTTCCGTGACCTTCTAACAGGTGTTGCGCTAAGTCACACGGAGCTAGATTGTAAGATTCGTCCATACACGTCACGTCCAATGCAAGATTTGGATTTGATGGAGCTGGCGTTATTGCGTCTTGCAATGTATGAGATGACTCGTCGTGAAGACGTCCCTTACAAAGTGGTTATCAACGAAGCGATTGAACTTGCAAAAGTATTCGCAGCTGAAGATAGCCATAAGTTCGTCAATGGTGTGCTAGATAAAGCAGCACCACACGTACGCAAGAAAAAATAGATTTTTAACTAAAAAGGTCAGCATATGCTGACCTTTTTTATATACTACAGCTTAACCCCATCACTTTGCTTCTTTATGTCTAGCGAATTTAACCTAATCGAAAGATACTTTGTTGGTCGACAAACTCAACGTACCGATGTGTTGTTAGCCGCTGGTGACGATTGTGCTTTAGTTGAAGCGCCAACGGGTTTCTCTATTGCCATTAGTACCGACACGTTAGTTTCGGGTACTCATTTTTTACCCGATGCCAATCCTGCTTGGGTGGCACACAAAGCATTAGCATCTAACATCAGCGATCTTGCAGCAATGGGTGCAACACCAGCTTGGGTGTCGTTCGCACTTACCATGCCATTCGTGGATGAAGCGTGGTTAGCTCCATTTTGCGATAGTTTTTTCGAACTTGCCGATCAGTATGGCATTCAACTTATCGGTGGCGATACGACCAAGGGACCACTTAGTTTGACTTTGACCGTGCAAGGTTTCGTCCCTAAGGGACAAGCTCTGAAGCGAGAAGGCGCAAAGGTGGGTGATGAGATCTACGTAACGGGATCAATCGGTGATAGTAAAGCTGGTTTGGATGTTATTCTGGATCAAGCTCAAGCAGGTAGACCTTGGGCGCAAATACTTGAGCAACGGCATTATCTCTCTTCACCAAGAGTTTGTGTAGGTGAAGCTTTGAGAGGCATTGCTAGTGCTGCGATTGATATTTCCGACGGTGTTATTTCTGATTTAGGTCACATACTTAAGCGCTCTCAAGTTGGCGCAAAGGTAGAGGTAGAACAATTACCGATCTCCTCACAACTTGTCGAGTTTGTCGCTGGTCGCGATCGAGCATTGCAATATGCGCTTACCAGTGGTGAAGAGTACGAGTTATGCTTTACTGTACCGGAAGGTAAACGCGAGGCATTGTCGCATGCGTTAAAAGATATCGACTGTTCTGTTACCTGTATTGGTCAGATCAACAGTACTGGCAACCTGACCTTAACCAGAAATGGACAAACAATCACTTGGCAACTCAATGGCTATGATCATTTTAAAAGTAATTAAGACCGCATTATGACGAATCCTCTCTCTTTGATTTCTTTAAAGAATCCTTGGCATTTATTAGCTACTGGGTTCGGTAGTGGGTTATCTCCTATTGTACCTGGCACTATGGGTACGTTAGCATCGATACCATTGTATTTACTGCTCGTTCAGTTGCCACTTAGTTGGTATTTGCTGGTGGTATTGGTTGCGTGCCTTATTGGTGTGAAAATTTGCCAAGTGACTTCTGATGATATGGGGGTTCATGACCATGGTTCGATTGTTTGGGATGAATTTGCCGGATTTTGGATCACCATGGCAGTTGTGCCTATATTTCAGCTTTCTACGACAGATTGGAAATGGCTGCTCACTGGTTTTGTCTTATTTCGTTTTTTTGACATGGTTAAGCCTTGGCCTATTGGCTGGTTAGATAAACGTGTGCATGGTGGATTAGGTATTATGATCGATGATATCGTCGCCGGCGCTATGGCTGGTGTTTCGCTGTATTTAGTTGGTTGGTTTTCAGGTTGGCTAGTGTAGTGCTGTAAATAGTAAAGGCTTCCGTTGGGAAGCCTTTTTACATTTATTTTAGTTTTTCTAGGTCAGATTCGATCTCGGAAATTTTACTCGAGACAACTTTTTCTAAATGACGTAAATCGGACAGTATTTTCTGTTTTACGTCCACTTCTGCTAATTTTTCCGGTTTGGTTATTTTGTTTAGCTCATCAATGATCAACGTTAAATTACGATTAATTTCAGTGACTTCTTTATATTGGTGACTACCACTATCGACCAGTACATTTTTTATCTGCCGAGGGTATTTATACTTTACGCTTTTAGCGAATAACTCGCCTTTTTGTTTGCGGAAATAGATCTTAAGAATGTCTTTGTGGGCTTCTTGACGCAAAGAATAGCGCTCAATCTGTTTGGGATCTTGTATGCCTAGACCCGTTAAGTGTGGAAACATAGGCTACCTCATAAATCGTATTTATTAATTGCCTGAATTCAGGTTTAATTTAACACTTTCAATGTAGCAGCCTAGTTGCTACCGATATAGTTGAGCTATCTATAATTTTCTCAAATTGTGGTTAAGATCAATTTGGAGCCAGCTCTGAGACATTGGTTATTAAGGCATCACGTAGCTGTAATTCTTCCTCTTCGCTGAGCTTACTGCCATCCATGCCGGTAATGATGAAAAAATCTTCCGCCCGTTCGCCAATGGTAGTGATCTTCGCTGCATGCAAATTGATATTCAACGCCGCAAATGTTGCTCCTACGGTTGCCAGTAAACCCGGTGTGTCGAGCGCGACAAACTCCATCGTTGTACGCTTCTTACTTTTACTGGGTAAAAAGTCGACTTTGGTTTTGACTTTAAAGTGCTGCAAATTACGTGGTGTGCGTCTCGTGCGCAGTTTGGTTGGACGCCCATCTTGCAATACATGGATGAGATGTTTAATTACCGCTTTGTGGCGACTTTCTTCTATGGCATTACCGTTCTGATCTAAGACCATAAAAGTATCAAACACATAGCCATCTTTGCTTGTCATGACTTGAGCATCATGGACGTTAAAATTACGTCTATCTAATTCGGCAACAACCGTAGCGAATAAGCCATTTTGGTCTTTATTGTAAACAAAGACCTCAGTACCGCCACGAGTTGGTTTTTTACTGATCAGTACCAACGGCTTGGTTGGATCGTCGTGGCGAAGTAGATTGGAGCAATGCCAGGCAATCTGTTTATGAGAGTGGCGCAGAAAGTAGTCGGCTTTAAAACGCTGCCACATAACTTCAATTTCACGACTGCTGAAGCCTTCTTTGCGCAGCAATGCTGACGCTAATTGTTGATTGTGGCGAATGCGCTCACGAACATCTACCGGATTTTCTAACCCTCGGCGCAGAGCTCGTTGGGTCGAATAAAAGAGCTCGGCCAAAAGCGTGCGTTTCCAACTGTTCCATAATTCGGGGTTGGTGGCGCAGATATCCGCGACAGTTAAGCAAACTAAGTATTCGAGATATTCTTCATCACGGACTTTTTTGGCAAACTCTGTAATGACTTCAGGATCATAAATATCACGGCGTTGAGCAGTGACAGACATCAAAAGATGGTGACGTACCAGCCAAGAAACTAAGTTGGCTTCTGGCGTGGAAAGCCCATGCTCACGGCAAAACGTGTAGGCTTCTTTTGCACCAATCTCGGAGTGGTCGCCTCCGCGCCCTTTGCCAATATCATGGAAAATAGCTGCGATGATCAGCAGTTCTTTCTTCTGAACACGTGGATATACTTCGCAACATATTGGGTGTTTACTGTGGTTTTTAGCGTAGCTAAAAGTGTTGATATGTTTTAGAAGCCTAATGCTATGTTCATCGACGGTGTAAACATGGAACAGATCAAATTGCATTTGCCCAACAATTTGGCTCCATTGTGGTAAGTAAGCTGATAGCACGCCCAATCGATGCATTAAACCAAATGCATTGTGTAGAGCATTTGGGTGGCGGCATAGATCTAAAAATTTCTCTCGTGCTTCCGGTATCGTGTACAAAAAACGGTTGAAACGTCTGCGTGCAGTTCTGAGCTGTCGTAATGTTGGAGGAGAGACCCCTTCGATGGTGGAGTCGTTTGCGATATGCAAGAACATATCAAGTATGGTTTCTGGTCGAGCTTGAAATAGAGCGGGTTTACGCGCTTCAATCAAATTGCCTCGACGCTGAAAATCTTCATTAATTACTTGTGCCTTGCTTTCTGCACCATTATTTAGAATTGCCTGTCCGAAGAGTTTTAGCAGCATCTTATTGAGTTCGGCAACTCGTCGAAGTGTACGGTAGAACTCTTTCATCATCATTTCTACGCCGCGATTCCCTTCACCGACAAAGCCTAAGGTTTCAGCTACTGTCGGTTGGTGCGCAAAAGTGAGTCGGTTATCATAGCGCTTTAAATCGATGTGTAGTGCAAAGCGGACTCGCCACAAGAATTCTTGGCATTCGACTAGTTCTCGGTACTCGGCATCGGTTAAAAATCCATAGCGACTCATTTCAAACAGTGAAGTCGCACCAAAGTGGCGACGAGCGACCCAGCTTAAGGTATGGATGTCTCGCAAACCGCCTGGTGTTGACTTAATGTCCGGCTCTAAATTGTAAGTGGTATCGTGATAGCGAGCATGTCGTGTGGTCTGCTCTTGTACCTTCGCCTTGTAGAAAACTTCACTCGGCCAGAAAGATTCAGAATGCACCAGCATTTTTAGTTGATGAAAGGTTTCCTCGCAGCCAGTAAGTAAGCGGGATTCTTGTAGATTAGTCGCCACCGTTAAATCGCTGCGACCTATTTCACTGCAGTCTTCAATGGTTCGTACCGCATGTCCGATTTCTAATCGCAAATCCCAAAGTAGAGTGATGAACTGGCTCACTTTGGCACCCAACGCATCAGGTAGCCTTTTCTTTGATACCACTAAAATATCAATGTCAGAAAGTGGGTGCAGCTCACCTCGACCGTATCCACCCACAGCAACTAAACTGATGTATGGCAGTTTGGAAAAGCCATAGTGCTGCCATAAGCGAGTCAGTAGCAAATCAGTGTAGTCGGAACGCCCCAGAACTAAGTCACTAACTGGGTGGTGGTTGATAAACTCTTGTTTTTGATAATTGGCAAATTGTTCCAATTGTAATTTGAGTTCACTGACGTTGATTTGATCGTCACTGAATGTGAGCGGCGATTGAAAAGGCATAAGGGCTATCCATGCTTTATCCACCCATATTGCTGATTCTTCATAAGATGACGTTATGGGTGATTAATTAATTGTTCACACTTTACCAAAGGTAGTGAGACAAAAAAATATCCCCGCATGGGCGGGGATAGAAAAATTAAGCGTTTGTCATCAGACGAGGGATAGATTCGTCACTACGAAGTGTTAACACTTCACAACCGTCTTTTGTCACCACAATGGTGTGCTCATACTGAGCTGATTTTTTGCCATCGCCTGTGTAAACAGTCCAATCATCTTGGGCATCTACCGTACAGCCAAATTTACCTGCGTTAATCATCGGTTCGATGGTAAAGCACATGCCCTCTTTCAACACACGACGATCACTATTTCTATAATGAACGACTTGCGGCTCTTCATGGAACTCGTTACCGATGCCGTGACCACAGAAGTCTTTTACAATGGAGAACTTATTACGAGGATTGTGCTTATTGTTGTCTTTGATGTATTTCTCTATAGCGGTACCGATGTCGCCAACGGTTGCCCCAGGCTTTATTTTTCGCATACCAACATAGAGTGCTTCTTGAGTCACCATACATAAGCGTTTGTCTGCAGGGGTCACATCACCGACAAAGAACATTTTTGATGTGTCGCCGTGATAACCGTCTGGGCGAGTAGAGAGATCGGCATTTTCATCGTCTGGAATAATGACAGTGATGTCGACGTTGATGATGTCACCGTCTTTCAATACCGCTGGTTTCATTTGTCCATTGCTACCAAGTTCATCTTGAAGAGCCGGAATGCCATGACAAACGATGTGGTTGATAGAGGTACAGATTGATTTAGGAAAGCCATGGTAATCGAGTGGGGCAGAGTACGCGCCTTTCTCCAAAGCATAATCATGACAGACTTGGTTTAGCTCGTCTGTTGTTACCCCTTCTTTAATATAAGGTTCGATCATCTCCAGAATATCGGCAGCTAAGCTACCTGCGATACGCATACGTTCGACTTCATCAGCCGTTTTAATCTTGATTGACATTGGCTTTTCTCTATTAATTCAACGGCACATACAATGTGCGAATACACGTATTTTAACAGGAAGAACTGAGAATGTGTATTTGTGTTATTTAGCGATTGAGAAAGAGGGGATAATTAGTTGTAATTAATATCGCTGAAGGAATTTTAACTAGCCAATTAAGGGTAAAATATGATATAAAGCGCGCCGGAACATCGTCTGTTCTCTTCAATTGGCATTGCTGGTTGGCGAAGCTGACGACTTCCAAATAACTTTTTTCTTAAATCACACACATTTCGTCACATATTCCGGGGTGCTGGGCAGAAGCTTGGTCGGAGTTATGGGAAGTGTGGAGGCCTAACCCCATAGAGGATTTTAAAATGGCAACTGTATCAATGCGCGATATGCTTAAAGCTGGTGTTCACTTCGGTCACCAAACTCGTTACTGGAACCCAAAAATGAAGCCATTCATCTTTGGTGCTCGTAACCGCGTTCATATCATCAACCTAGAACAAACTGTACCAATGTTCAACGACGCTCTAGCTGAACTAGCTAAAGTTGGCGAGAAGAAAGGTAAAGTTCTATTCGTAGGTACTAAGCGCGCTGCATCTGAAGCTGTTAAAGAAGCTGCAATCGCAAGCAACCAGTACTATGTTAACAACCGCTGGTTAGGCGGCATGCTAACAAACTACAAAACTGTTCGTCAGTCTATCAAGCGTCTAAAAGAACTTGAAGCGCAAGCTCAAGACGGTACTTTTGATAAACTAACTAAGAAAGAAGCTCTAATGCGTACTCGTGAAATGGAGAAGCTAGAGAAATCTCTTGGTGGTATCAAAAACATGAGTGGTCTACCTGACGCTCTATTCGTTATCGATGCTGATCACGAACACATTGCGATTAAAGAAGCAAACAACCTAGGTATTCCAGTATACGCTGTGGTAGATACTAACTCTAACCCAGATGGCGTAGACTACATCATCCCAGGTAACGACGACGCGATCCGCGCAGTTCAGCTATACCTAAACGCTGCAGCTTCTGCTGTAACTGAAGGTCGCAACAAAGACGTTGTAGTAGCTGCTGAAAAAGACGGTTTCGTAGAAGCTGAATAATTCCGGCTCCGAGTCATACTTGGTCTATATGCAACCAAATTGTCGTATGGATTAAGTGATAGTTATCAACAGGGGCCGACAATGTAGGCCCCTGTTTTTTACCTTATTTCGAATCAACCGAGGAAGACAGAATGGCAACCGTAACTGCTGCTCTAGTTAAAGAACTTCGCGAGCGCACTAGCGCTGGCATGATGGAATGTAAGAAAGCGCTTGTAGAAGCAAACGCTGACATCGAACTAGCAATTGAAAATATGCGTAAATCTGGTGCAGCGAAAGCAGCTAAAAAAGCTGGTAACGTTGCAGCTGAAGGCGCAATCATCATTAAAGAAGAAAACGGCGTAGCTGCTCTTCTTGAAGTTAACTGTCAAACTGACTTTGTAGCAAAAGATGCTAGCTTCGCTGCATTTGCAGCAGAAGTAGCAGTAGAAGCACTAGCTTCTAAAGCATCTGTTGAAGAGCTACAAGCTAAGTTTGAAGATGCTCGCGTTGCACTAGTTGCTAAAATCGGCGAAAACATCAACATCCGTCGCGTTCAATACGTTGAAGGTACTGCAATTGCTTCTTACCGTCACGGTGAGAAAATCGGTGTTGTAGTTGCTGGTGAAGGCGAAGCTGAAACTCTTAAGCACGTTGCAATGCACGTTGCTGCATCTCGTCCTGAGTTTGTTAACCCAGAAGACGTACCTGCTGAAGTTGTTGCTAAAGAGAAAGAAGTTCAAGTTGAAATCGCTATGAACGAAGGCAAACCTCAAGAGATCGCAGAGAAAATGGTTGTTGGCCGTATGAAGAAATTCACGGGCGAAATCTCTCTAACTGGTCAAGCTTTCATCATGGAGCCTAAGAAAACTGTAGGCGAAATGCTAAAAGAGAAAGGTGCTTCTGTTGTTAACTTCGTACGTCTAGAAGTTGGTGAAGGCATCGAGAAAGCTGCAGAAATGAGCTTTGCTGATGAAGTAGCTGCGGTACAAAAGGCTTAATCCTTAGATACCTGCGAATTATTAGACCGTAGCCATGGCTGCGGTCTTTTTATGACTAGAATCTACGTGTTAATGGTGATGAATAGATATTAGACAGAGGAACAACCTATTAGATTAGCGTTGTATCAGTTTAGTATCGATTCATGACTGTTAATCCATAACTCTCTTTTTGGAAGGTAAAATCCATGACTACGAACCCTAAACCAGCGTATCAACGTATCCTGTTAAAATTGAGCGGCGAAGCTCTTCAAGGCTCAGAAGGTTTTGGTATTGATCCTGCGATTCTTGAGCGTATGGCTCAAGAGGTAAAAGAGCTGGTAGAGCTAGGTGTTCAAGTTGGTGTTGTAATTGGTGGTGGTAACCTATTTCGCGGTGCTGGTCTTGCTGAAGCAGGCATGAACCGAGTAGTGGGCGATCATATGGGCATGCTAGCGACTGTTATGAATGGTCTAGCAATGCGTGACGCACTGCATCGTGCTTACGTAAATGCTCGCGTAATGTCTGCGATTCCACTTAAAGGCGTGTGTGATGATTACAACTGGGCTGATGCGATTCGTGAACTTCGTCAAGGTCGTGTAGTGATCTTCTCAGCCGGTACTGGCAACCCATTCTTTACCACTGATTCAGCAGCATGTCTACGCGGTATTGAGATTGAAGCTGATGTAGTTCTAAAAGCGACAAAAGTTGATGGTGTATTTACTGCAGACCCTGTAGCAAACCCAGACGCAGAGCTGTATGATAAACTGACTTACGCTGAGATTCTTGATAAAGAACTAAAAGTGATGGATTTAGCGGCATTTACACTTGCTCGCGACCACAAAATGCCAATCCGCGTATTCAATATGAACAAACCAGGTGCATTACGTCGCGTGGTAATGGGTGAAGCTGAAGGTACTTTAATTACCGATAAAGCTTAATCTGAGCAGTTGCTGTTCGGAAAAAGCGGTAACTTACCGAATAGCCCTGTTAGAATTTCTCTGAGAAAGAAGAATTATTAAGGTGAAACCGTGATTAACGAAATCAAAAAAGACGCGCAAGAGCGCATGGAAAAAAGTGTTGAAGCACTAAAGAGCAACCTTTCTAAAATTCGCACGGGTCGTGCACATCCAAGTTTGCTCTCTGGTCTATCTGTAGAATATTACGGTGCGCCAACGCCTCTTAACCAAGTGGCAAACGTTGTAGCTGAAGACGCTCGTACACTTGCTATCACAGTATTCGACCGTGAGTTAACTCAGAAAGTTGAAAAAGCGATTTTGCAATCTGACCTAGGTTTAAATCCTATGTCTGCAGGTACTATTATTCGAGTTCCACTTCCACCACTAACGGAAGAACGCCGTAAAGATCTCGTTAAGATTGTACGTGGTGAAGCGGAAGGTGCCCGTGTTGCAGTGCGTAACATTCGTCGTGACGCGAACGGTGATCTGAAAGGTTTATTGAAAGACAAAGAGATTTCTGAAGACGAAGATCGTAAAGGTCAAGATGAAATTCAAAAACTAACAGATATTGCAGTTAAGAATGTCGATGACGTGCTTGCTGCAAAAGAAAAAGAGTTGATGGAAGTTTAATTATTCAACCTTCTTCAAAAAAAAGCACTGTGCTCACCGCGCAGTGCTTTTTTATGCTACCCTTTGACCCCTGCTAGTAATTTTTAAACCTCTATGCAAAATTCACAACTCTCACCTGAACAGCTTCCCAAGCATATTGCCATCATAATGGACGGCAATGGTCGTTGGGCAAAAGCGCAAGGCAAGCCAAGAGTCTTCGGACATAAAAATGGCGTTGTCGCAGTTAGAAAAACGATTTCTACCGCTGCCCGCTTAGGTATTAAAGCTGTTACCTTGTTTGCTTTTAGTAGCGAAAATTGGCGCCGCCCCGAAGAAGAGGTTGGAGTGCTAATGGAGCTGTTTATTACTGTGTTATCGACAGAAGTAAAGAAGCTACATAAAAATGGTCTGCGCCTTCGAGTTATCGGCGATACAGGACGATTTAGCGAAAGACTACAAAAAAAAATCGCTCAAGCTGAAGCGTTGACTGCGGGCAATGGTGGTATGGTGATCAATATTGCGGCTAACTATGGCGGCAAGTGGGACATCACAGAAGCGACCAAACAAATTGCGCTGCAAGTACAACGAGGTGAACTCTCTATCGACGACATCAACGAAACCTTGATAACTCAGCATTTGACAATGGCTGATTTGCCAGCCGTCGATCTGTTGATTCGTACTAGTGGCGAGTGCCGTATTAGTAATTTCATGCTTTGGCAATTAGCCTATGCTGAGATTTATTTTACCCCAGTTTATTGGCCAGCATTTAATGAGGATAGCTTAGTAGAAGCTGTCTCGTGGTTTATAGAGCGTGAACGTCGCTTCGGTTGCACTGGCGAGCAAGTTAGAGCATTAATGGAATGCCAATAAGGACTCAAGTTTGAAACAACGAATTATCACCGCACTTATCCTTGCTCCATTAGTGATTTTGGCTATTTTTAAGCTTTCTCTACCCCTTTTTATCGCCTTGATTGCTTTGGTTACTGTTGTTGGTTTCTGGGAGTGGACGCAATTCGTTCAACTTAATTCCCGCATCGCAACTTTGTTGCCAGGCATTGTTGTTACTGGTTTGAGTTTTGCCTTAGTTCCATTTGATGCATTTAGCCTAAATCATCTATCCACAAGTCATTATGCAATTCTAGCGATCGGCTTTCTTTGGTGGATTTTCTCTAGCGCATTGGCAATCACTTATCCTAAATCTGCTTCACTTTGGCAACACTCTAAATTTCTTCGTCACCTGTTTGGTATTCTTACACTGCTGCCATTTCTATGGAGCATTATCATGCTGCGCGCAGAAGACGTGGCGCTAGATCCCTATCATGGTTCCAAACTGGTGCTTTATGTTTGTTTCATTGTTTGGGCAGCAGATAGTGGCGCATACTTTGTTGGAAAAAGCATGGGGAAACGCAAAATGGCACCTCATGTTAGCCCGAACAAAACCATTGAAGGTTTGGTCGGTGGGCTGATTACCGCATTGCTAGTTGGGTGGGGAGCAACCCAATGGTTTGATATAGAGTTTGCTAGCGTTCCAGCCTTCATTGCTATCACTTTGGCGACAGTGGTTATCTCCGTACTAGGTGACTTGGTTGAAAGTATGTTCAAACGAGTATCGGGAATTAAGGACAGTAGCAATATTATTCCTGGACACGGTGGCGTACTTGATCGTATTGACAGTTTAACGGCCGCTTTTCCTGTATTTGCTCTTCTTTATTTCTTATTCTCTTAAGTAGAGCGAGATTTTACTCGCTCTCTTAACTATCGGTCTCTAGCTATGCGTAAATTAACAATTTTGGGTGCAACAGGTTCCATCGGGGCGAGCACTCTAAAAGTTATTGAAAACAATCCAGAACAGTTCCGAGTTGTTGCTTTAGCTGCCGGGAAGAATTCGGATAAGATGCTTCAGCTTTGCCTTAAGTGGCAGCCAGATTACGCTGTAATGGCCGATGAGCAGGCTGCCAAACACTTAGCTGAGCAGTTGCGCTCGTTAGGCTTAAGAACGAAGGTTATGGCTGGCGTAGAAGCGATGTGTGAGATCGCGTCATTCGATGAAGTTGATACTGTGATGGCGGCAATTGTCGGCGCAGCAGGGCTGATGCCAACGATGGCGGCAGTGAAAGCGGGAAAACGAGTTTTATTAGCCAATAAAGAAGCATTGGTGATGTCTGGTCAGTTATTTGTTGATGCCGTAAAGCAAAGTGGCGCCGAGTTACTGCCAGTCGATAGTGAACACAACGCGATATTTCAATGTTTGCCAAGTGAAATTCAAACTAATTTAGGTCATTGCGATCTTAGCCAGCATGGCATTGAGCACATTTTATTGACAGGTTCCGGTGGTCCATTTCGCTACAGTAACTTAGACGACTTAGAGCGGGTTACTCCCGAGCAGGCAATCGCACATCCCAATTGGTCGATGGGACCTAAAATTTCAGTCGACTCCGCGACTATGATGAATAAAGGGCTTGAGTACATTGAAGCGAAGTGGTTGTTTAATGCTACTCGTGAGCAAATGAAGGTCTTAATTCACCCGCAATCGGTTATACACTCAATGGTGCAATACAAAGATGGCTCCACTTTAGCGCAGATTGGGGAGCCTGATATGGCTACACCTATTGCACTCACACTCTCTTATCCAGAGCGTGTCACTGCCGGTGTAAAAGCTTTAGATTTTACCCAAGTTGGTGAGCTGACTTTTTTACAACCAGACTTTCAGCGATACCCATGCTTAAAATTGGCGATTGATGCTTGTTATATTGGTCAGCATGCCACTACGGCATTGAATGCTGCTAACGAAATTGCAGTTGAAGCGTTTTTAAATCGAGAGATCCCGTTCACACATATTGCACGCGTCAATAATTGGGTGACGGAACGGATTTGTTCGATGAATGCACAGCTAAAATGTGATAGCTTGGAAAGTATTTTGGAGGTCGATAGAATGGCACGTTCTTTAGCGACAAACTTTATCTGTGGACGTAGAGCATGAGCGGCATATTGTGGGATTTTGTCTCATTTATCGTAGCCTTAGGTATTTTGGTTACGGTGCATGAGTTTGGACATTTTTGGGTCGCTCGTCGCTGTGGCGTTAAAGTTGAGCGCTTTTCTATCGGTTTTGGTAAATCGATCTGGCGTAAAGTCGGCAAAGATGGCACTGAGTACACCATATCAATAATCCCTTTGGGCGGTTACGTGAAAATGCTTGATGGGCGGGTTGATGATGTCCCTCAAGAAATGCTGCAACATGCTTTCGATAGAAAACCTCTCTGGCAGCGAACATCAATTGTGGCTGCTGGACCCATTTTTAACTTTTTGTTTGCGATATTTGCTTATTGGCTGGTGTTCCTTATTGGCGTTCCTGCCGTTAAGCCTGTTGTAGGTCCAGTTGTGCCTTATTCTATAGCCGCGCAAGCCGGATTAGAATCTGGTATGGAACTAAAAGCGATTTCGGGCGTCAAAACCGCGGATTGGGAATCAGTCAATATGAGGTTGGTCTCCCACATTGGTGAAGATACTTTGACGATGTCAGTGGTACCGCCTGATAGTATTGAAGGTGAACGTCTGGTTCGCCTTGATATTTCGAATTGGCAATTTGATCCAGAGAATCAATCACCAATGTCAGCTTTAGGGTTTAGACCTTATACACCTGAAATATCTCTGACGTTGCAGGCGATTACTGAAGGTAGTGCTGGTGATATTGCCGGTCTACTGGCTGGTGATAAACTGCTCGCGATTAATGACCAAGAACTTCAAGAATGGCAACAATTGGTAGAGTTGGTTCGCAGTCATCCTAATCGTTCGCTTAGCGTCGATTTATTGCGTGAGGGAGCTGAGTTGAATGTTACGCTGATTCCTCAAAGTAAAGAATTGAATGATGGTACAACGATCGGTTTTGCCGGAATCGCACCAGAAGTCGCAGAATGGCCGGAAAATTATCGATTCGACCTGCAATTTGGTGTATTTGAATCTATCGGTAAAGCGGTAGATAAAACTGGTCAAATTATTGACCTGACCATGGTCATGCTTAAAAAGCTGATTGTCGGTGATGTTGGTTTAAATAACTTAAGCGGTCCGATAACCATTGCGAAAGGTGCAGGCACAACTGCTGATTATGGTTTAGTGTACTTTTTAGGTTTTTTGGCATTAATTAGCGTGAATTTAGGAATTATTAACCTAGTTCCATTACCGATGCTTGACGGTGGACATCTATTGTTTTTTGCAATCGAAGCAATAATTCGACGCCCAGTACCAGAAAAAATACAGGAAATGGGTTACCGATTCGGTGGTGTAATATTATTTTCCCTTATGGCCGTAGCGATTTTTAACGACTTTGCACGCTTATAACGTGGATGATGGTTGTAGTAAGGAATAACTAAAAAAAATATGGCGATGAAAAAAATTCTGTTGGCAACAATTTTGGCGACCAGCGTATCAGCTCACGGGGCTGAAAACTTTGTAGTGCAAGATATTCAAATCGAAGGTTTGCAACGTGTTGCTTTAGGTGCAGCTCTGTTAAAAATGCCAATACGTATTGGCGATTCGATTAGCAACCAAGATGTTGCAGAAATCATTCGAGCGCTTTATTCAACCGGAAACTTTGAAGACGTTAAAGTTTCACGTGATGATAATATTTTGGTTGTTCAGGTTACTGAGCGCCCAACTATCTCGACTATCTCATTTTCTGGTAACAGCGCGATTAAAGATGAGCAATTGCAGCAAAACTTGGATGCGTCTGGTATCCGAGTTGGCGAGGCGTTAGACCGCACCACCTTGTCAAATATTGAAAAGGGTCTAGAAGATTTTTACTACAGCGTTGGTAAATATAACGCAACAGTACAAGCGGTTATTACACCGCTACCTCGTAACCGTACCGACTTGAAGTTCGTGTTTACAGAAGGTGTGTCGGCTAAGATTCAGCAGATTAACTTTATCGGTAATAAAATTTTCTCAGACGATGACTTAATGTCGAGATTTAATCTTAATGCCAACGTTTCTTGGTGGAATTTCTTATCTGACGATAAATACCAGAAACAAGTACTTGCCGGTGATATTGAAGCCCTTCGCTCATACTACCTTGATCGCGGTTACTTGAAATTCCAAGTGACCTCGACACAAGTTGCTATCTCTCCAGATAAGAAAGGTGTGTATATCACCCTAAATATAACGGAAGGTGAGCAATACACGGTTGATCAAGTTAAGTTTCGTGGTGATTTGATCGGTAAAGAAGCTGACTTTGATAGTTTAGTGACGTTTGAACCGGGTGAAGTTTATAAAGGCTCAGCGGTTACGTCGTTGGAAGAAGGGGTTAAGCGTGTTCTTGGCGAAGCTGGTTATGCCTACCCACAAGTACGTACGATTCCTGAATTTAACGAAGAGACTAAGCAAGTTTCATTGGTCGTCAATGTTGAGCCGGGTAAACGGGTTTATGTCCGTGATATTCGCTTTGTAGGGAATAATGCTACTAAAGACGAAGTTTTACGTCGCGAAATGCGTCAGATGGAAGGTAGCTGGTTGAACTCGAAAGCTATTGATACCAGTAAAGGTCGTCTAAACCGCTTAGGTTTCTTTGAGACTGTCGACGTACAAACGGTTCGAGTGCCAGGCAGCGAAGATCAGGTTGATTTGGTTTACCGGGTGAAAGAAGCAAACTCGGGTAGCGTTAACTTTGGTGTTGGCTACGGAACTGAATCTGGTATTAGTTTTCAGGTTGGTTTGCAGCAAGATAACTTTGCTGGTACTGGTAACCGAGTTGGTATTAACGCCATGATGAACGATTACCAAAAAAACCTGACATTGGAGTATCGTGACCCATACTGGAACCTTGATGGCGTCAGTCTTGGTGGTAAAGTTTTCTTCAATACTTTTGAAGCCTCAGAAGCCGGTATTGTTGACTATACCAACGAAAGCTATGGTACGAATCTAACCTGGGGTTTCCCATTTGATGAGCTCAACCGTTTTGAATTTGGTTTAGGCTATACGCATAATAAGATTGGCGATGCGGATGATTCCTATGAGCATATTGCTAGATTTATGCAAAGTATAGGGGTGGAGCCAGGAGATGATATTATTACCAATGATTTTGATATCAATCTTGCTTGGACGCGTAACAACCTCAACAAGGGATATTTCCCAACAGCCGGTAGTCACCAACGTGCTTCATACATGATGACAGTGCCAGGCTCAGATGCTAAGTACTTTAAATTGCAATACGATGTGCGTAATTACACCCCGTTGACCAAAAAACATGATTTCTCGCTATTGATGCGTGGTCGTTTAGGCTATGGTAATGGTTACGGCAAAACGGATGGTAATGACAACCTATTCCCATTCTATGAAAACTACTACGCGGGTGGTTTTACCAGCTTACGTGGTTTTGCTTCAAATAGCGTCGGTCCTCGAGCGGTACAAGTTAATCGCTCTGGTAGTTGTGGCAACAACGGCTGTGCGACCGCGACGGATGATTCTGTGGGTGGTAATGCTGTGGCCCTTGCGAGCTTAGAGCTTATTTTCCCAGCACCATTTGTGTCAGAGGAAGTACGTAGCCAAATACGTACGAGTACCTTTATTGACGCAGCAAGTGTGTGGGACACAGAATTTGTTGCCCGTGATGGAATCGAAGATTATTCAGACCCAGGCAATTATCGCTCCTCTTACGGTGTAGCGCTGCAGTGGATATCGCCAATGGGACCATTGGTATTTTCGGTAGCGAAACCTCTTGAAAGTAAAGAAGGTGATGATGAAGAATTCTTCACTTTCACTATCGGCAGAACCTTCTAAATTAAAGGAATTTACAGTGAACAAAACAATTAAAGCGGCTGGTCTTGGTCTTTTGGTAATGACATCTTCTCTTTTTGCTAATGCAGCAGAAGCCGCTCAGAAAATTGGCTACGTTAATACAGCGCAAGTATTTCAAGAGCTCCCTCAGCGTGAAGCTGTGCTGCAGCAGATGCAGAAAGAATTTAAAGATAAAGCTGACGAGCTAAAAGCTATTCAAGCTGAAGCAAAAATTAAGATTGAAAAGCTCAAGCGTGATGGTGAGCTACTTGGCCAAGAAGAAGTTGAAAAACTTCGTATTGAGATCGGTCAACTAGATAGTAAATACAAAATTAAAGGACAAGCGCTTGAGCAAGCGTCGGCACGTCGTGAAGCTCAGGAAAAAGCAAAACTTTTCCAAATTATTCAAAAAGCAGTAAAAGAAGTGGCTGAGAAGCAAGGCTACGATATGGTTATTGATATCACGGCACTGCAATACTCAAAAGCAGAGTACAACATCTCAGAAGACGTAATTAACGCACTAAAATAATACTCTATGAAGACATTAACTTTAGCCGAATTGGCAATGATTACCGGGGGCGAGCTACATGGTGACGCCTCAGCAACAGTAACCATGGTAGCACCGATGGATAAAGCGCAGAAAGGTCACGTGACTTTTCTGTCAAATCCAAAGTATGCAAAGCATTTAGCTCAGTGCCAAGCAACCGTTGTAATGGTAAAAGCAGCCCAGCTTGAGCTGTGTAAAGGAAATACTCTAGTCGTCAATGATCCTTACGTGGCTTTTGCGAAAGTAGCACAAGCACTGGATACCACACCTAAAGCGGCTAATGGCATTGCGCCTTCAGCTGTCATTGCTGAAAGTGCCGTACTGGGTGAAAATGTATCTGTGGGTGCGAATGCGGTTATCGAAGACGGGGTAGAACTCGGCGACAATGTGATTATCGGTGCTGGTTGTTTTATTGGTAAACAGACCAAAATTGGTAATGATACGCAGTTGTGGGCAAATGTCAGCGTTTACCATAATGTCGAGATTGGGCAAGCATGTCTTGTGCAGTCAAATACTGTTATCGGTAGCGATGGGTTCGGCTATGCTAATGAGAAAGGCGAGTGGATTAAAATCCCGCAGTTAGGCTCTGTTCGCATTGGTGATCGTGTGGAAATCGGCTCAGGTACGACGATTGACCGTGGTGCGTTGGATGATACCGTTATTGCAGATAACGTGATTATCGATAACCAGATTCAAATCGCTCATAACGTAGAGATTGGATATGGTACAGCGATGGCTGGTGGTACCGTTGTTGCTGGTAGCACTAAAATCGGTAAATACTGTATTATAGGTGGTGCATGCGTGATCAATGGTCATATTGAAATTGTTGATGGTGTCACGATTACCGGCATGGGTATGGTCATGCGCAGTATTGAAGATAAAGGTATGTATTCATCCGGTATTCCTTTGCAGTCAAATAAAGAGTGGCGTAAAACGGCAACTCGAGTGCACCGAATCGATGAGATGAATAAACGCTTAAAAGCTGTAGAGAAACAGCTGGAAGAAAAAGCGGAATCGTAGTTCCGCGACTTCGAAGAAGACTCGCAAAGGGCGGGTCTTTTTTGTCTATATACCGAGTAAGTATCGTTGTACATAGCATCGATAGTTTACTTGGGTATAATGCCTGCCAGAAAATGAATTAAGCATTCACTATAGGAATATGACTTTGACTACTGACAAGAAAACGATGAACATTACTGAGATTCAGGCATTGTTACCTCATCGCTACCCATTCTTATTAATTGATCGAGTGACAGATTATCAAGAAGCAAAATATCTCACCGCAATTAAAAACGTCTCTGTGAATGAACCTCAATTTACTGGTCATTTTCCGCAACTTCCTGTACTACCTGGTGTCCTAATTCTTGAAGCTATGGCGCAAGCGACTGGCTTGCTAGCGTTTAAATCATTTGGTGAACCATCAGGTAATGAGTTGTACTATTTTGCTAGCGTAGACAACGCAAAGTTTCGTAAACCAGTCACACCTGGTGATCAACTGGTTATCGAAGTTGAGTTTATTAAAGAGCGCCGCGGCATTGCTGCATTTACTTGTAAAGCGAAAGTCGATGGTGAGGTGGTTTGTTCTGCAGACCTGAAATGTGCTCGTAGAGAGTTTTAATCTATGATTCATGAAACAGCTCAAATCCACCCAGCATCGGTGGTAGAAGATGGCGCTAAAATTGGCGCTAACGTCGTTGTCGGTCCATTTACTTACATCACATCAAATGTTGAGATAGGTGACGGTACTGAAATCATGTCGCATGTTGTGATTAAAGGTCACACGAAAATAGGTAAAGACAACCGTATTTTCCCGCATGCGGTGATCGGTGAAGAAAACCAAGATAAGAAATACGGTGGTGAAGACACAACAGTTGTTGTTGGTGATCGTAATGTGATTCGTGAAGCTGTCCAAATTCATCGTGGCACAACACAAGACAAAGCAACCACAGTGATTGGCAATGACAATTTACTATGCGTGAATGCACACGTCGCACATGATGTTATTGTTGGCAACCATACACACATTGGTAACAACGCCATTCTCGGTGGGCATGTGACTGTAGGTGATCATGCTGGTGTTATGGCACTTTCTGCCATTCATCCGTTCTGCACTGTCGGCGAATATGCTTATATTGGTGGCTGCTCGGCAGTCGTACAAGATGTGCTTCCTTATGTATTAGCGCAAGGTAACCATGCCACACCGTTTGGTTTAAATCTTGTAGGCTTAAAGCGTAATGGTTTTGAAAAGCCAGAATTACGAGCTTTGCAAAAAGCTTATAAAGAGATTTACCGATCGGGCAAAACGCTAGAAGAAGTAAAACCTATTTTGGTTGAAATGGCACAAGAGTGGGCATCAATTGAGCCAATGCTTAAGATGCTTCAATCCACAGAACGTGGCATTATTCGCTAAACAATTGAGCACTTTAAGAATAAAAAGATCGCAGTGCCAAACTGCGATCTTTTTTGTGTTTTAAAGCTGGGGAAATTTGACGATGGAAAGACCGCTTAGAATTGGTATTGTTGCTGGAGAATTATCTGGTGATATATTAGGCGAAGGATTTATTAAGGCGATTAAGCAGCGTTATCCCAATGCTGAGTTTGTCGGTATTGGTGGTCCTAAAATGATAGCTCAAGGCTGCGACTCTCTTTTCGATATGGAAGAGTTATCGGTTATGGGGCTAGTGGAAGTGCTTGGTCGTCTGCCTAGGCTTTTGAAAGTCAAAGCGGAATTAGTTAAATTTTTCACTGATAATCCACCGGATGTTTTTGTCGGTATTGATGCGCCTGATTTCAATTTACGCCTTGAACTCGATCTGAAAAAATCCGGTATTAAAACGGTACATTACGTGAGTCCTTCTGTATGGGCTTGGCGCCAAAAACGTATTTTTGGCATCGAAGCGGCGACCAATTTGGTGTTGGCTTTCTTACCATTTGAAAAGGCTTTTTACGATAAATATAACGTGCCATGTGAATTTATTGGTCATACTTTGGCGGATGCGATCCCTCTTGAATCAGCAAAAGCCCCAGCGCGTGAATTACTTGGTTTAGAACAGAATAAGCGCTGGCTTGCTGTTCTTCCTGGAAGCAGAGGAAGTGAGCTTAAAATGTTGGCTGAGCCTTTTATTAAGGCTTGTAAACAACTTCATGCCAAGCATCCCGACTTAGGTTTTGTTGTGGCTGTGGTCAATCAAAAGCGCCGCGAACAATTTGAAATGGCTTGGCTACAACACGCACCAGAATTAAAGTTTGTATTAGTTGATGACACAGCAAAGAATGTCATCACAGCAGCCGATGTTGTCATGCTTGCTTCAGGGACTGTGGCACTTGAATGTATGTTGGTTAAGCGTCCAATGGTAGTCGGCTACAAAGTGAATGCCTTGACCGCATTCATAGCGAGTCGGATGGTAAAAACTAAGTACGTTTCGCTGCCTAATATCTTGGCTGATGAAGAATTGGTGAAAGAGTACCTACTTAAAGACTGCACGGCAGATAATCTTGCGTCAGAAGTGGATCGTTTGTTGGGCGATCAAGGTGACAAGATGGTGGAGAAATTTACTGAAATGCACCATTGGATCCGTAAAGATGCCGATCACCAAGCTGCGAGCGCGGTGTTAGATTTAATTGGAATGAGCAAAGAAGCATGACTACAGAAAAAAAAGAACTGCCGCCATTTGAATACCCTCAGGGTTACCAGCTCATTGCTGGGGTTGATGAGGTAGGGCGTGGTCCTTTGGTGGGCGATGTCGTGACAGCGGCGGTAATTTTAGATCCGAATAATCCGATTGAAGGTTTGAACGATTCAAAAAAACTAAGTGAGAAAAAGCGTTTGGCTTTGTTGCCAGAAATCAAAGAGAAAGCGTTAGCGTGGGCAATAGGGCGTTGTTCGCCAGAAGAAATAGATCAGCTGAATATATTGCAAGCGACGATGGTGGCAATGCAGCGAGCGATCGCAGGCTTAAACATACAGCCTGATTTGGCTTTGATTGATGGCAATCGTACTCCGGAACTGCCAATGGATGCAGTTGCGGTAGTTAAAGGCGATTTGCGAGTCGCAGAGATCAGTGCCGCTTCTATTGTTGCCAAAGTTGTACGCGATCAAGAAATGGAAGAGCTAGATAAGCAATATCCTCAGTTTGGCTTTGCTAAGCACAAAGGTTATCCAACTAAAGCTCATTTTGACGCCATCGATCAGCATGGCGTGATTGAGCAACATCGTAAAAGCTTCAGACCAGTGAAAAAAGCACTCGGACTCGAAGATTAATCGCGTAGAATAGACAGTCAGCGCCAAAGCCGGAAAGTATTAATGTCAGAACCAAAGTTTATTCACCTTCGTGTACACAGCGATTATTCCATGGTCGATGGCCTAACTAAGGTTTCGCCATTGATGAAAAAAGTGGCGGAAATGGGCATGCCAGCCATAGCATTGACTGATTTTACTAACTTGTGTGGTTTAGTGAAATTCTACGGTTCGGCGCATGGCTGTGGTATCAAACCGATTATTGGTGCTGATTTCGCTGTGCAGTCTGCTGAGTTTGGTGAGGAGTTGACTAAGTTAACGGTGCTTGCTTCTGACAATGTTGGCTATAAAAATCTGACATTGTTGATCTCTAAAGCCTATTTGCGGGGTCATGTACAACATCAACCTGTGATTGATCGAGATTGGCTACTTGATTTAGCCGAAGGGTTGATTCTTATTTCAGGTGGTAAGAGCGGCGATATTGGTAAAGCGCTTCTCAAAGGCAATAAAAGCCTTGTTGATCAGTGTGTGGAATTCTACCAGCAGCATTTTGCTGATCGTTTCTATTTGGAACTGACTCGTACTGGTCGAGCAGATGAAGAAACCTATTTACACTTTGCGCTTGAGTTGGCACAAGAAAAAGATCTGCCTGTTGTTGCTACTAATGATGTTGTTTTTCTTTCTGAAGATCTGTTTGATGCGCATGAGATTCGAGTTGCGATTCACGATGGTTATACATTAGAAGATCCTCGTCGCCCTAAAAACTACAGCTCTCAGCAATATTTACGCAGTGAAGAAGAGATGTGTGAGCTATTTGCTGACATTCCTGAAGCGCTGGAAAACAGCGTAGAAATTGCTAAGCGTTGTAATGTTACGGTTCGACTTGATGAATACTTCCTACCTGCATTCCCAACTGAAGGGATGGAAGAAACTGAATTTTTGGTCAAGAAATCACAAGAAGGCTTAGAAGACCGTCTTGAATTTTTATTTCCTGATCCAACGATACGTGCCGAGCGCCGACCTGAATACGATGACCGCCTAAAAATAGAACTCGAAGTAATCAACAATATGGGCTTCCCTGGTTACTTCCTGATCGTAATGGAATTTATCCAGTGGTCTAAAGATAATGATATCCCGGTAGGTCCTGGTCGTGGTTCTGGTGCTGGTTCACTAGTGGCGTACGCACTTAGCATTACCGATCTTGACCCACTTGAATACGACCTGCTTTTTGAACGATTCCTCAACCCAGAACGTGTATCGATGCCCGATTTTGACGTTGATTTCTGTATGGATAAACGTGATCAAGTTATTGAACACGTAGCGGAAATGTACGGTCGTGATGCAGTATCACAAATCATCACCTTCGGTACTATGGCGGCAAAGGCTGTGATCCGAGATGTCGGGCGCGTGCTTGGGCATCCGTTTGGCTTCGTTGATCGCATATCAAAGTTGGTACCACCTGATCCTGGCATGACGTTGGAGAAAGCGTTTGCAGCTGAACCAGCACTCCCTGAGCTTTATGCTGCGGATGAGGAAGTTAAAGAGCTGATCGACATGTGTCGCATCCTTGAAGGTTGTACACGAAATGCGGGTAAACATGCTGGTGGCGTGGTTATTTCACCAACCACAATTACAGACTTTGCGCCCATTTATGCTGATGCCGAAGGGCACTTTCCCGTTACTCAGTTTGACAAGAACGATGTAGAAACCGCCGGCTTGGTTAAGTTTGACTTCTTGGGTCTACGAACTTTAACTATTATCGACTGGGCGTTAGGTCTAATTAATCCTCGCTTAGAACGTAATGGCGAAGCACCGATCCGCATCGAATCTATTCCACTGGTGGATGAAGCGGCGTTCCGAGTATTGCAAAATTCGGAGACAACCGCGGTGTTTCAGCTTGAATCACGCGGTATGAAAGATCTCATCAAACGTCTGCAACCAGATAGTTTTGAAGACATCATCGCATTGGTAGCATTGTTTCGTCCGGGACCATTGCAATCAGGCATGGTAGATAACTTTATTGACCGTAAGCACGGACGAGAAGCGATCTCTTACCCAGATGAAAAGTGGCAGCATGAATCGCTGAAAGAAATACTCGATCCAACTTACGGCATTATCCTTTACCAAGAGCAGGTAATGCAGATCGCTCAGGTGCTATCTGGCTATACCTTGGGTGGTGCAGATATGTTGCGCCGCGCAATGGGTAAGAAAAAACCTGAAGAGATGGCTAAGCAACGAGCCACCTTCGAAGAAGGCGCGGTAGACAATGGCGTAGACGGCGAGTTGGCGATGAAAATCTTCGACTTGGTGGAAAAGTTCGCAGGTTACGGCTTTAACAAATCGCATTCCGCTGCTTATGCGTTAGTTTCTTATCAAACGCTGTGGTTAAAAACCCATTATCCAGCCGAGTTTATGGCCGCGGTAATGACGGCTGATATGGACAACACCGAGAAAGTGGTTGGTCTTGTCGACGAATGTTTGCGCATGAAAATCAAATTGTTGCCACCAGATATTAACTCGGGTCTGTATCGATTCAATGTTGATGATAATGGGGCAATTGTTTACGGTATTGGTGCGATTAAAGGGGTGGGTGAAGCTCCGATTGAAGTCATCCTTGAAGCGCGCAACAACGGTGGTCACTTTAAAGATTTATTTGACTTCTGTGCGCGTATCGATATTAAGAAGGTCAATAGACGAGTAATCGAAAAGCTGATTTATGCAGGGGCTCTCGATAGACTTGGACCACACCGAGCCGCATTAATGGCATCACTACCTGATGCGGTGAAAGCCGCGAGTCAGCATCACCAAGCCGAGGCTTTTGGTCAGTCTGATTTGTTTGGCGTTTTGACAGAAGCGCCGGAAGAAGTTGAGAATAAGTACACTAAAGTTCCACCTTGGCCTGAGAAGGTATGGCTAGATGGAGAGCGTGAAACATTAGGTCTTTATTTGACCGGGCACCCAGTTAACGCCTACATCAAGGAACTTAGTAAATATACCAGTTGTCGATTAAAAGACGCGACACCGACGCGACGCGATCAATCTGTAACTATCTCAGGTTTAGTGATCGCTTCACGTGTGATGACGACCAAGCGAGGTACACGGATTGGTCTTATGACGCTCGACGATCGTAGTGGTCGTATGGAAGTGATGTTGTACTCGGATGCACTCGAAAGATACGCAGACTTACTTGAAAATGATAAAATTCTTGTCGTTTCTGGACAGGTCAGCTTTGATGATTTTAACGGGGGGCTTAAAATGATCGCGCGCGAGATAATGGATCTTGGCGCTGCACGTGAAAAATATGCACGTGGCCTTTCTGTATCGATTAGCGAATCGCAAGTCGACAGCCAGTTTTTTGAGCGCCTTAGTGGCGTTCTAGAGCCTCATCGAGCAGGAACAATTCCTGTTCACGTTTACTACCAACGCCGTGATGCGAGAGCACGTTTGACGTTGGGAACAGAGTGGCGAGTAACGCCAACTGATGCTCTATTAGATGATTTAAAACACCTGCTCGGTTCCGACCAAGTAGAACTCGAATTTAACTAAATTTGGCACAAGTTGCCGAATCAAAAAGGATCGATAGATGAGCCTGAACTTTCTAGAATTTGAAAAGCCTATCGCAGAACTTGAAGCCAAAATCGAAGCACTGCGTGGTGTTTCTCGCCATGGTGGTGATTCGGGTGTCGATCTCGAGAAAGAGATTGAACAACTGGAGAAGAAAAGTTTAGAGCTTAAAAAGAAAATCTTTAGTGATTTAGGCGCATGGGAAACAGCTCAACTAGCTCGTCACCCTTTACGTCCTTATACGCTTAATTACATTGAGCACATCTTTACTGAGTTTGATGAGCTTGCGGGTGACCGTGCTTACGCAGACGATAAAGCGATCGTAGGCGGAATGGCGCGCATCGAAGGTCGCCCTGTGATGATCATTGGTCATCAAAAAGGCCGTGAAACCAAAGAGAAAGTAAAACGTAACTTTGGTATGCCTAAGCCTGAGGGTTACCGTAAAGCGTTGCGCTTAATGGAAATGGCAGAGCGTTTTAACATGCCTATCATTACCTTTATCGACACTGCTGGCGCGTACCCAGGTGTGGGCGCAGAGGAGCGTGGTCAATCTGGCGCTATCGCAACCAATCTAAAAGTGATGGCTGGATTGAAAGTTCCGGTAATTTGTAACGTTGTTGGTGAAGGCGGTTCAGGTGGTGCATTGGCAATTGGTGTGGGTGATTACGTCAACATGGCGCAATACTCAACTTACGCTGTTATTTCACCAGAAGGCTGCGCTTCAATTCTTTGGCGTGACTCTGATAAAGCTCCGCAAGCAGCAGAAGCGATGGGGTTAATTGCTCCACGCTTGAAAGAGCTTGATTTGATTGATGAAATCATCGAAGAACCACTAGGTGGCGCGCATCGTAATCATAAGCAGATGGCAGCAAACATCAAACAGACATTGCTGCGTCAGTTAGAAGAACTGGAACAGTTTGATGAAGAAGCGCTATTGGCTCGTCGCTACCAGCGTCTTATGAATTATGGTTACTGCTGATTCATTAAAAAGTAAACAAGGGTTGAGCATAGTCTCAACCCTTTTTGTTTTGGTGTAGAATAATCTAACTAACCCCTAATGTGTTGAAGTATGGATTCCCTATCTGCTGTATTTTCTCGTTCACTTGATGGCACCAAGGCCAATAAGATCGTCTTAGCGTTGAGTGGCGGAGTGGACTCGAGAGTGCTACTTGAGTTATTGAGTTGTTATCAAAGACGGTCAGCTATTTCTTGTTTAGCCGTTCACGTTCACCATGGTTTGAGTACTAACGCGAATGATTGGGCTGAGCAGTGCCAAAATTGGTGCTCTCAAGCGGGGATCGAGTTAGTGGTTGAGAAAGTGCAGTTATCCCCTCAAGGTCACAGCATTGAGGAGTGTGCACGCGAAGCTCGCTATCAAGCGCTGGAGAAACATCTCGATGTGGGGGATGTTTTGCTTACAGGACAACATAGTGATGATCAGCTCGAAACCTTTCTATTGGCTCTGAAGCGTGGAAGTGGACCTAAAGGCTTATCGGCAATGGCAAAAAAAATGCCGTTCAAAGGGGCAACCTTGATTCGACCGCTACTCAATGTTTCTCGTGAACAGATTGAGCAGTATGCCGTAATTAAAGATTTAGAGTGGGTTGAAGATGAGAGTAATCAGGATACTCGTTTTGACCGTAACTTTATTCGTCATCAGATTACGCCAATTTTAAAAAAAAGATGGATACATATTCACTCGGCGGTGCAACGAACCAGTGAATTGTGTGCGGATCAAGAGGCCTTGTTAGAGGAGTTGCTTAGCGATAAATTGGCGCAAGCAACGAATGGTGATCAGAGCTTATTGATCCCTTTTTTGGCGCAGCAATCTGAACGAGTGCGAACTCAACTTATTCGTATGTGGTTTGCAACTATGCAGCTAAAGATGCCGAGCAGAGAGCATCTCAATCGAATATGGCAGGAAGTCGCATTAGCACAGCAAGACGCTAATCCGATATTAAACCTGAATCAAGGTCAAGTTCGCCGCTTTTCCGGACGTTTATATTGGGTTAGTGCATTTGTCGATGTGACGGATTGGCAACAAGAATTGGAATTAAATCAGCCAGTAATTTTACCCGATGATTTAGGTTCGCTTACGCTGATTAATTCATCGCAAGGCAATCTCTCTTTATTGGCACTTCAAGAAGCACCACTTAACGTCATTTTTAATCCTGAAGGGTTGAGCGCACATCCTGTTGAACGTCGCCATAGCCGAAAACTGAAAAAACTGTTTCAAGAGTACGGTGTGCCGAGTTGGCTTCGTCGCCGTTTACCGATCTTAGTATGTGGAGAACAGGTGGTCGCCATCGCAAATTTATTTATTGATCAGCAATTTGTCGGCCAAGATTGTGAACTTATCTGGGACAAGACCTTATAACTTATGTGACAATTTTGTGTAAATAAAAACACAATAACTAGGTTGAATGAGCCAGCCTATACATAAGGAAGAACAATGAAGAAAATTTCTATTGGATTGGTACTCGCGATGGGATTAATCGGCGGTCAAGCGCTGGCGGCGGGTGATGCTGCAGCCGGTAAAGCAAAGGCGGCAGTCTGCGCGGCTTGTCATGGCGCTGATGGTATCGCTATGATTCCGGGATACCCACATCTGAAAGGGCAGAATGAGCAATATATCGTGTCATCCATTAAAGCTTACCAAACGAATCAGAGAACGGGTGGTTTGTCTGCCGTGATGAAAGCTCAAGCTGATATGTTAAGTGATGCCGATATCGCGAACTTGGCTGCATACTATGCAAGTTTGAAGTAAACCAACCTGATTTATTGATTTTTAGCCCGAGCAAAGACGCTCGGGCTTTTTATTACTTGGGCTTTTTATTACAGTAGCTTTTTGGGATAATGCGTCAAACAACGTAAGTTTAAGGGATGAACATGAAAAAAATTGAGGCAATTATTAAGCCTTTTAAATTGGATGACGTGCGTGAAGCTTTAGCAGAAGTTGGCATTACTGGTATGACAGTTTCTGAAGTAAAAGGCTTTGGCCGTCAAAAAGGTCATACAGAGCTTTACCGCGGAGCGGAATACATGGTGGATTTCTTACCTAAAGTTAAGTTGGAAATCGTTGTAACTGATGACGTGGCAGATCAGTGTGTTGATACCATTATTGAAACTGCGCAAACTGGTAAAATCGGTGACGGTAAAATCTTTATCACTAACGTCGAACGTGTTGTACGTATCCGTACCGGTGAAGAAGACGAAGAAGCAGTATAATCCCGATAAAGAGCCGTAAGGCTCTTTTGTTTTATGGGTCAAAAGTGAATGACCTTTGCTACACTCGATAAGGATATTTAACTGCATTTAGCTGGATAAGAGATATCCGTGTTATGAGAAAAAAAATATTAATTGCACTCCCCGTTATTGCGATCGCAGTAACCATAATGGCTTTCCAAATCATTTTTACGTTGCCAGATTCGGCTAAAGTATCGACATTATCTCAGACAGTTGAAGCCCCTGAGCTTGCTTGCTATCACAATCCATTACCCGATGTCATTGACCAAAAAGGTAAGTTGAACGTACTTGTGTGGAATATTTACAAGCAAAATCGCTCCAGTTGGCAAAGTGCATTACAATTTTTGGCGAAAGATAAACAATTACTGCTATTGCAAGAGGCAAGTATGACGACGGACTTGCGTGCTTGGATTGATAACGGAAAGTGGAGCGGTAATATTGTCGATGCGTTTAAAGCGTTTGATACTTCAGCTGGCGTACTCAATTTAGCCCATCAATTACCAAAGTTGGCTTGTGCTTATACTGAGATGGAGCCATGGTTAAGGTTACCTAAATCTGCCATATACGCGACTTACCCGCTCTCTAATGGTGAAGTGTTGGCTGTGGTCAATATCCATGCAATTAACTTCACTTATGGAACACAAGAGTATCATCGCCAGTTAAATGAGCTGACGAAAGCATTGTCGAAGCATTCTGGTCCGATGATAATTGCGGGGGATTTTAATAGTTGGAGCGAAGAGCGTTTAACTGTGATGAAATCGGTCTTAGAGAACCTAGGCGTTAAAGAGGTGCTCTATCAGCCGGACCATCGTAAGCAGTTTCTTAATGGGTTGCCACTTGACCATGTGTTTTATCGTGACCTAATACTAGAAAAAGCTAAGGCGCCAATCTCTGACGCCTCTGATCATAATCCGATAGAGATTTACTTTCATTTGCATTAACGAATATATGTTTTAAAACATTAGAAAATCGTTAAATATAAAGCCCATGCGGTAAAGTAGGCGACCCAAGGTAAAGCAGAAATCGCGAGCGCTTGACCGCGTTCAAATTCTGTCCATGCTCCTACAGCAGCATAACCCAGAGCGATATACCAAGGCATTAATAACGGGAATGCATTGGCAAATTCGAACCAATCACTGGTCATTGGCAGTTTAAGTAAACCGTTAAGGCTATTTAAATCAGCTGCATAACTTAATACTTGCCCATGCTTTAGTAGTGCACTGACATAACTGGCTAGATCGCCCAGTACTGCTGGGAAAATGACCACGCAGCTTGCCGCGAACCATTGCCAAAAGCCATGTTGGTGTTGGCTTGGTTTCGTAGCAAAAAAGAACCAGAACGCGAGTAAAACGATTGTCGTGATGCGCCCGAAAATATCTAAGATAATTTCGGATGCCATTAAGGTATTTGCGTCAAGCAACTCAATTTGATTCGGGCTAACCTGCTGTAGTTGAGGAATCAAGCTTAGCTTGAGCCACTCAAAATCAACCAAGTCAAAATAGGCGCCCCAAAAAAGGAAAGGGGTTACAAGCAATACTATGAACGGTTGCCAGCCCCACATGCCTCGTTGGTGCAGGGCGATAAAGCAAGCACTAGGCGATCGAAAAATATCGACTAGCATTGTCAAAGGGTTGCTTGATGGCGTCATACGCTAACCTTAGTTACATCGACATATAGTTTAAGTTTTTGACCGGGTTGTAGATACTTTTTCTGTTGTAGATTGTTCCACTTCACGACATCGTGACTTTTCACTTTAAATTTATTGGCAATACCACTCACGGTGTCACCACTGCGTACTTTGTAAAACACAGTACGAATGATAGCGCCATCAGAGCTATTTTTCCAAATAACCAGTTTTTGACCTATACGCAATGTATCGCGTGGTCCCATACCATTCCACTTGGCCAGTGAGGTATGGGAGATCTTATTCTTTTTAGCGATACTCCATAAACTGTCACCTTTACTCACAGTATGGGTTAGTTTGTATTTTCCACGAGCCGTCGATTGCGTTTTTGCCAATCGATTTGACGCACTTAATGTATAAGCTTGGTCGTCTTTGGTTGAAACTGGAATCAATAAGTGTTGCCCAATACGAATGTTGTTATTACTCATATTGTTCGCGTTGCGAATGACTTTGTCGGTAGTACTGTATTTACGGGCAAGCACGCTTACCGTATCGCCTGATTTGACCTTGTATCGAACGACCTTCATTCCTTTGCCGCGGTTCGCGTTCAATTCAGAATTAAACTTCTCCAGTGAACTTATCGGTAAAAGTAATTGAGTATTGCCATCTGGTGCGGTAGCCCACTGATTATAAGCTGGGTTCAAGCCTTGTAACTCGCGAACAGAAATACCAGCGTAGTTTGCAGCAATCGCTAGGTCTAGTTGCTCTTTCGGTTGAACAATGCTAACCACCTTTTTGTTAGCAATTGCTGGGATATCGATACCATACTTTTCTTGGTTGGCAATGATGTCGGCTAAAGCGAGTAGCTTAGGTACATAACTGCTAGTTTCTTTTGGTAGGTCTAAAGAGAAGAAATCAATAGGCTTGCCTAGCTTCTTGTTTTTTCTGATGGCACTTGAAACACGACCGCCACCGCTATTGTACGCAGCAATCGCATGTGACCAGTTACCATCAAAGCGTTGGCTTAAGTCCGTTAGGAAATCGAGCGCGGCATCGGTTGCTGCGGGTACATCACGTCGGCCATCGTACCAGAAGTTCTGCTCTAGACCGTACATCTTGCCTGTTGAAGGCACAAATTGCCAAAGACCTGCGGCGCTGCCATGTGAGTAGGCAAATGCGTCAAATGAGCTCTCTACGATAGGTAATAGCGCGAGTTCAAGTGGTAAGCCACGTTGCTCAATTCGCTCAGTAATAAGGAATAGGAAAGGCTGAGCGCGTTGTGAAACCGTTTTGAGATGATTTGGGTGCTTTAAATACCAAGTTCGGTAGTAATCCACTTTTTTGTGGTCTGGAATTGGCATGTCAAGTTGCATAGCGATACGTTGCCATACATCTTCTTGTGACTGAGGCGTAACAACTACTTTTGGTTCTACGGGTGTAGTCACCGATGGGGCTGGAGCTACCACAACAGTAGAATGTTTGTCGGATGTTTTGTCTACATCTGACTTTTGAGTAGTGGGCTGGGTAGATTGGCAACCGGCTAAAACCAGTGCAAGCACCCAGCTATGTTTAAATCGCATGGTACAGCCCTTATAAAAATTGGCTGCTGATAATACTTGCGACTTTGGTTATCTGACAAGCAAGAAAACGTTAAAATTCGTTCTTCCACTCACGTAACGCTGTAAAAATTGATATTGGATCAAATTGAGTAGTTCGGCTATTGACGGACTTTATGACACTTGGTTCATTAATGCGCAAGAATGGATTAATCCATTTTTCACGGCGAATTGTGCTTGGTAATGTTGGTCGATTTTGCGCACGTAAGCGGTTCACTTCATCGCGATAATCTTGTAACTGGCGATTGTCAGGTTCTACAGCAAGCGCAAAAGCGACATTACTCGCGGTGTATTCATGCGCGCAATACACCAAAGTTTCTTCAGGAAGGCTGACGAGCTTTTGCAAAGATTGGTACATTTGCTCCATGGTACCTTCAAACACTCGCCCACAGCCGGCTGAAAACAAAGTGTCCCCGCAAAATAGTTTGCCATCGCCCACGTAGCCGATATGACCGAGAGTGTGCCCTTCTAAGCCCAAGACCAAAAATATTTCATCAAACAAATTGATTTGATCCCCCGGGGTAACAGGATGAGTTAACGTTGGCACAGGCTCATCAGCAGGTCCCACAACATCAACTCCAGGGAATTGGCGGACCAGCTCTGGTACGCCACCGATATGATCATTGTGGTGATGGGTAATTAAAATTGCATCTAAAGTTAACTCATGGGCGTGGAGGTAAGCCAACACGGGAGCTGCATCACCCGGGTCGACGACAGCACAACGGCGATCGCTATTTTTGATCAGCCAGATGTAATTGTCGTTAAATGCAGGTATGCTTTTGATGTCTAACATGGTTGGGTCTCCATACTTCAAAGTGAGCTAGCTATGAAACCAGCACGCAGTGAAAAAAAACTTATTCAGCCCCATTCTTGGGCTCAATTGAAAAATGGTCAATGGGTTAACGAATCTATCCAAACTCGGCTTGATGAGTGGTGCCCCAAGCTTTTTGGTTACCACATGCTTAAGCTAGGTGGCTTGAGTTGTGAATTAACGAGCTGTAATTGCAATATTCAACATCAAGTTAACCTAGATATCCACAATCCATTGCATAATGTGATTGCAGATGGCTATGATTTACCCTTTTTAGAGAAAAGTTTTGATACTGCTATTCTTGCCCATCAACTTGATTACTGCAATGACCCACATCGCATGTTGCGAGAAGTGGATAGAGTGATGATGGATGATGGTTACCTGATTATTACTGGCTTTAACCCAATTAGCTTTACGGGGTTAGCCAGTTTGATGCCTTGGCGGAAGAATAACTTGCCTTGGAGTGGGCGGATGTTTACTCCAAGTAGAATTAAAGATTGGCTAGGAATTTTAAACTATCAGGTGATTGAGTGTGACCGATATGGACTGTTTCCAATGCAGCGCTCGCGCACGATGTGGACATGGTTAGAGAACAGTATCGGTGATTGGGCTGCCCCTTTTGGCAGTGTGTACTATATAGTTGCACGTAAACGGACCTATCCGTTAAAACCCATCAGACCCCACTGGAAGTTAAAACGAAAATTGACGCCAGTTGGCGTCAATTACAAAGTTTCATCCAAATCAAATTAATTTGGGATATAGCCGATATCTTCATCTGTAGGATTCTCGGCTGCGGCTCGAGCTAGCTCGTCACACATTTCATTCTCGCGATGACCAGCATGCCCTTTAACCCAGCGCCAGTCGATTTTATGACGTTGTGATTCACTGTCTAAACGTTGCCAAAGGTCGGCATTTTTTACTGGTTTCTTGTCAGCGGTTTTCCAGCCACGCTTTTTCCAGTTGTGAATCCACTGCGTGATGCCTTGACGAACATACTGGCTATCGGTGGTTAAAATCACTTCGCACGGTTCTTTCAAGGATTTTAATGCGACAATGGTCGCCATCATTTCCATTCGATTATTGGTGGTTAGTGTGTAGCCGTTTGCTAAGGTCTTTTCATTTTGCTTGTAACGCAACACTATGCCATAGCCCCCAGGCCCTGGATTGCCTAAACAAGAACCATCTGTGAAAATTTCCACTTGTTTCGTCATGATTTGATACTATAAGAGCTTGCATATAATGACTGATAGTCTGACACAGAGTTTGTAATGAATACCAGTAACAATTCGAAT
Organism: Vibrio kasasachensis; assembly: GCF_050337565.1. Taxonomy (NCBI): domain Bacteria; kingdom Pseudomonadati; phylum Pseudomonadota; class Gammaproteobacteria; order Vibrionales; family Vibrionaceae; genus Vibrio; species Vibrio kasasachensis. The sequence goes on from NZ_JAKJTB010000008.1 coordinate 82,179, forward strand.
CAGCATCGTATCGTGGTACTCGATACCGAAACCACAGGTATGAACCAAGATGGCGGACCTCATTACCTTGGGCATCGTATTGTCGAAATCGGTGCGGTGGAGATTATTGACCGAAAATTGACCGGTCGGCATTTTCACGTCTATATAAAACCCGATCGTGAAATTCAAGCAGAAGCGGTTGAGATACACGGTATTACCGACGAATTCTTGCGCGATAAGCCAGAATATCGAGATGTGCACCAAGAATTTTTAGCATTTATTAACGGCGCTGAGTTAATTGCCCATAATGCGCCCTTTGATGTGGGCTTTATGGATTATGAGTTTGAAAAACTCAATCCAAGCATAGGCAAAACAACACAATACTGCAAAGTCACCGATACGTTGGCGATGGCGAAGAAAATCTTCCCAGGTAAGCGTAACAATCTTGATATATTGTGTACTCGTTACGGCATTGATAATTCTCATCGAACTCTCCACGGGGCATTGCTCGATGCGGAGATTTTGGCTGATGTCTATCTATTGATGACAGGTGGACAGACTTCTTTGCAATTCAACGCTGGTGGTGAGGGTGTGGGAGGTGAGTCGATAAAACGTGTTTCTGAACAGCGAAAAACGCTAAAGGTTTTACGTGCAACCGCCGATGAAATAGAAGCACATAACAGTCGTTTAGATATCGTGAATAAAAGCGGTAGTTGCCTTTGGCGTCAATAGGAGATCGGATGTTGAGGATAGGATTTGCCCTGCTAGGGCTTTTAGTCAGTTCATTGGGTTACGCAGCCCAGAGCTCCTCAATGTCGTTATTGGATAACCGCTTTCGAGTTGATCCCAGTATTAAACAGATCACATTTGTGATCTATCGTGCGCAAAACTCACAACCTGTGGTACTCGTTCGACCAGATGGAAAGAAATATTATTCTCATAAAAATGTTGAGAAGGTGCGTTGGTATCAAGAACCTTCGATGGATATTATCTCAATAGACAACCCAATGTCGGGTCCTTGGCAAGCAATTGGTAAAGTGACGCCGAAAAACAAGATTAAGTTGATCTCTCATCTTAAGTTATCTGCTGACGTACTGCCGGAACGATTATTCCAAAACGAAGAACTCAAGTTTACGGCACGATTAACTTCTGACGGTCAGCCATTGGTGCTGCGAGATTTTCTTGATCGGGTTAAGCTGAAGATCACTTTTACCAAGTTTGTTGAAAACGAAGAGTCGCTTATTAAAGAGGCGCGTCCCGTCCCCGTTGAAATTGGTGAGTTTGCCGATGATGGTCAACAACTGGATGAAAAAGCGGGTGACGGCGTCTTTACAGTAAAACTTCCCATATCTCCCCAGCCAGGTAAGTATCGGGTGCGAATCACATCAGGTAATGGTGTGTTCTTACGAGCTCAAGAGCAAGAGGTATTGGTATACCCCAATCCAATTGAGTTAGCATTTATTCAATCACGACAAGAAGATCAGGTACATCAAGTTATCTTCTCTGGCGAGCAAGGTATGATTCAACCGGGCAGTTTAGCTGCCCATATCGAACATACTGATGCTAAGCGTGAAGTTATTGCGGTGGAAGGTGTTGCGGCTTCGGAATATGCGATGAAAGTGGCAATGAACATTCCATACTCTGGTGTTATTGGTGAATACTCATGGATTGGTGACCTATTTGCTACCGATCTTGGTTCCGGACGTGAGTTAATGTTCCCACTTTCTCAACATACTTACAGTGTGGTGAAAGATATCGATTTGGCTGAGACTCGCCGTTTGCAAGAACAAGAGCGCATTAAACAGAGCAAGCTTGTGGAAGAGCAAAGAATTCAAGAAGCGCGAGATGAACAACGTAAGATGAGTATCGCGATCATTGCCATTGGTAATGTAGTGATTGTATTGGTGGGCTTGGTGGTCTGGTTTGTCATGCGTAAGATGAAAGCAAAGCGGGCTGCTATTCCAGAAATGCAGTTGGAAATGCCAAAGAAATAAGGTATCAACGTTTGCATCAACATTGAATTGACTAAAGAAAAAGGGCTGCGATTGCAGCTCTTTTTCTTTTTGTAGTAGTCAACTAGGCAACTTCTTCCATTGTCATTGGTTGTAACGGTTTCGCTGCCAGCTCTTGTGGCTCAAAATCGTCAACATTAATCACATACAAACGTTGCTTCTCAGCTTCAATAAGTAGCTCGGCTTCCTGTTGATTGATTACGCTCATCTCTAGACCTTGCTCGGCGATCTTATCTAACATTATAAATGGCTTACGTTTGCCTAGAGCTTGGCAGACTTTGTTAAACAATGGTTCAGCATCCAAGATCAGATGCAGTGCTTGTTCGATTCGGCCTGCTGGGTTGAACTCGCTGGCGGTTAGGTACTGGTTGCGACCTAAGCGAGAGCGCGTATCACTTGGCGTTTGCAGCAGTTGTGCTACTTGGCTATCTAACTTGTCATTTGGTGCTTTGCGTGTGCGACCAAGTGGCATAACAATAAACTTCACTAGTTTTGCTATCACTCGGTTAGGGAAGTTCTCCAGTAGACCTTCAATCGCTTGTTCAGTTTGGTATAGGCTATCTTGCATGCCCCAATGAACCAATGGTAGATCTGGTTTATTGCGCCCTTCAATATCATAGCGTTTCAGGGTAGCAGAGCTTAAGTAAAGTTGACTCAATACATCACCTAAACGAGCGGATAAACGTTCTTTACGCTTGAGTGAACCACCTAATACTGCCATTGAAATATCGGACAACAACGCAATGTTGGCACTATAACGGTTGAGCTGCTGATAGTAGCGTTGGGTTTCATCTTTTTCCGGAGAGGTAGATAAACGACCATCGGTTAAACCTAGCCAGAAACTACGTACTAGGTTGCTAATGGTAAAGTTAACATGACCTGCTAATGCGGCATCGAACTTCTCTAATGCATCACTGTTTTCTGAATAGGCGGCATCCATTTCAGTTAATACATAAGGATGGCAGCGAATCGCGCCTTGACCGTAGATGATCATTGAACGGGTGAGTATATTTGCCCCTTCAACCGTGACAGCAATCGGCGCACCTTGATAGCCACGCGCAAGGAAGTTAGCAGGACCGATACAGATCCCTTTACCGCCTACGATATCCATCGCATCGATAATGCAACTCTGACCTCTATGGGTACAGTGGTACTTCACAATGGCGGAAATCACCGAAGGTTTCTCACCTAAATCGATACCTGCGACGGTGAGTTCACTGGCTGCATCCATCACATAGGCATTACCTGCTAAGCGCGCTAGTGGCTCTTCGACACCTTCCATTCGACCAATCGGCTGTTTAAACTGACGGCGAATTCGCGCGTATGCACCGGTTGCCAGTGCTGCGGTTTTAATGCCGCCCGTTGCGTTTGAAGGCAGGGTGATACCACGACCAACAGAGAGGCATTCCACCAACATACGCCAGCCTTGACCTGCCATCTTCTGCCCACCAATGATGTACTCAATGGGTACAAACAGTTCGCTAGCCGTTGTGGGACCATTTTGGAATGGAACGTTAAGCGGGAAGTGGCGATTGCCAATTTCAACCCCTTTTAGATGGGTTGGAATCAACGCACAAGTAATGCCGAGATCTTCAGTATCACCAAGCAGGGCATCTGGGTCACGTAGTTTAAATGCCAGTCCTAAAACTGTCGCAACGGGTGCTAAAGTAATATAGCGTTTGTTCCAAGTAAGACGCATACCAAGAACTTTCTCACCTTGCCATTCGCCGTAACAAACCACACCATAATCGGGAATTGCTCCCGCATCTGACCCAGCTTCTGGGCTGGTTAAAGCAAAACACGGGATCTCTTTACCTTGCGCAAGGCGAGGTAAGTAGTGATCTTTTTGCTCTTTGGTGCCGTAGTGTTGCAGTAGTTCGCCGGGACCCAATGAATTTGGCACACCTACTGTCGAAGAAAGGACGCCAGAAACACCGGTAAGCTTTTGTAACACCAATGATTGTGCATAGGCTGAAAACTCAAGACCGCCATACTCTTTTTTGATGATCATGGCGAAGAACTTATGTTCTTTAAGGAACTGCCACACTTGTGGAGGGAGATCGGCAAGTTCATGGGTGACTTGGTAATCATTTACCATGGCACACACTTCTTCTACAGGACCATCTAAGAATGCTTTTTCTTCTGCACTAAGCTTCGGTGCTTTTATTTGCTGCAGCTTGTTCCAATCAGGTTTACCTTTGAATAGCTCGGCTTCCCACCAAACCGTGCCCGCATCGAGCGCTTCTTTTTCGGTTTGAGACATTGCAGGGAGGACCTTGCGAAACAGTGTTAATGCTTTCCGGCTGATCAATGATTGCCTAATTGATGGAATGGTTAGCACAGTGGAGGCAGCAAGGTAGAGAACCCAACTAAAGGAACCCAAGCCGCCCAGCAGTGTTAGCGCGACCATTGTCGTGGTCAATGCTGCTAAGGCGATCATTAAGGATGTTCGGTGATAGAGGCATATACCAAGTACCGCAGCAAAGCCAAGTATAGAGAGCAAGATATCCATATATCGATTTCCTTTTCAGACCGATTACTTATTTTATCGTCTGTTTTAATTTAGTGGTCTAACCAGTTAAATTGTAATCGACTTATTAACAAAATGTAAAACTCTCAGTTGTCTAAAAAGTGATCTAAGTAGAGTAAAGATTCTATATTTGTGTGGTAATGACCAATTTGTGTACGGGAAATCTCAAGAATCACCGAAATGTTGCCTGCTAACTATCGACAGTACAGATGGTTCGAGTAAACTCAGAACTGTTAGGGGTAGAAAATCCCCATTAATACTGATTTAAGAGAAGGCTTATGTACCAGGATTTGATTAAAAGTGAGCTAACTGAAGCTGCTGACGTACTGAACAAGTTCCTTAGTGATGATCACAACATTGCACAAATTGAAGCAGCGGCGAAACTGATTGCTGATTCATTTAAGCAAGGCGGTAAAGTCTTGTCTTGTGGTAATGGTGGCTCTCACTGTGATGCGATGCACTTTGCTGAAGAACTTACTGGTCGTTACCGTGAAAACCGTCCAGGTTATCCAGGTATCGCTATTTCAGACCCTAGTCATCTATCATGCGTAAGCAACGATTTCGGTTATGACTTTGTGTTTTCTCGTTACCTTGAAGCGGTAGGTTCAAAAGGTGATGTGCTGTTCGGTCTGTCGACATCTGGTAACTCAGGTAACATCCTTAATGCGATTGAAGCGGCAAAAGTAAAAGGCATGAAGACGATCGCGCTAACGGGTAAAGATGGCGGCAAAATGGCAGGGTGTGCGGATATCGAGATCCGAGTGCCTCATTTCGGTTACGCCGATCGAATTCAAGAAATTCATATCAAGATCATCCATATTGTGATTCAGCTAATTGAAAAGGAAATGGAGAAGTAATCTCCGTTTCAAACCACACGGTTTAAGTCAACATCAGGTATACCCAAGTGACTTCAAGATGCAGGATTCAGAGTCTTGTCACTGGTACCAGTTCAAGGAAAACAACGACGTGGAATAATCATCTATTTCCGAGTTGTTTGACGCAAAAATGGTTCCAGTGACAGACTCCCACAGGGCGAGTTTGTTAGGTTCGCAGACTACGTTATCGATTCTTAATTTAGAGCGACTAGATTTTCAAATCGACGCCTTGCCTGCAAACCTAACAACTCTCGCTGAACTAAGCATCTTGGGGTTACTTGGGTATAATCGTTTATCACATATTATGATTAACGATTGCTGATGCTGGTTGATTTAGAGGGAGAATAGTAAGCCATGTGTGAATTGCTTGGTATGAGCGCAAATGTACCAACGGATATCTGTTTTAGCTTTACTGGCTTAATGCAGCGTGGGGGAAATACCGGTCCACATCGTGATGGGTGGGGGATCACCTTTTACGAAGGCAAAGGCTTTCGAACTTTCAAAGATCCTAACCCTAGTTGCGATTCAAAAATTGCAGAGCTGGTACAAAATTACCCGATAAAAAGTCTCGCGGTGATTAGCCATATTCGTCAAGCTAACCGTGGTGCGGTGAATTTGGAGAATACGCATCCGTTTACACGCGAACTATGGGGTCGTTATTGGACTTTTGCTCACAATGGTCAACTGAGTGACTATCAAGATCTGCAAACTGGGCGTATTCGCTCTGTTGGACAAACAGACAGTGAGCTTTCTTTTTGTTGGTTGCTGAAGCAATTAGAGGAACGTTATCCAGAGCCGCCACAAGATATGGTTGGCGTATTCCGCTTTATTGCCCAGTGTTGTGACCGATTACGAGAGAAAGGAGTATTTAATATGCTGCTTTCTGATGGTGAGTATGTGATGACATACTGTACTAATCATCTTTATTGGATCACTCGTCGAGCGCCATTTGGTAAAGCGACATTGATTGATGAAGATGTCACGATTAACTTTCATGAAGAGACCACACCCAATGATGTCGTTTCAGTGATTGCGACGCAACCGCTAACAGACAATGAAAATTGGCACCGAATGAAGCCGGGTGAGTTTGGTATTTTCCATTTTGGTGAGTTAGTTGATGGCAACGAAGATGAGCTAGTGGATGTGGCATTTGCGCCCAAAAAAGTCGCGAGTCAAGCGCCAACAGAACCGCTCAACTAAACCTTCTATGATGTATAAAACAAAAGGCTGACGATATCGTCAGCCTTTTTCATGTTTCTAACAACAATAAAGCAATTAAGCGAGTTGAGCTTTAACGTGTTCAACAATATCAGCCATTGCCACAGCTGTTTTCTCACCGCTGCGGCGGTGCTTGTATTCGAAGTTACCTTCGTCGATGCTGCGATCACCAATCACGATAGTGTGTGGAATACCGATCAGCTCGATGTCAGAGAACATTACACCAGGGCGTTCTTTACGGTCATCAAATAGCACTTCGATGCCCATAGCTGTTAATTCAGCGTATAGCTTCTCAGCGGCTTCTTGAACGCGCTCAGATTTGTGCATGTTCATTGGTACGATAGCAACTTGGAAAGGCGCTAGAGCGTCAGGCCAGATGATGCCGTATTTATCGTTGTTCTGTTCGATAGCTGATGCCACAACACGTGAAACACCGATACCATAACACCCCATCTCTAGAATTGAGTTCTTACCGTTCGAATCAAGTACGCCACAATTCATCTTCTCAGAGTAGGCTGTACCTAACTGGAAGATGTGACCAACTTCGATACCACGCTTAAGCATTAGCGTACCTTGGCCACATGGGCTCAGATCGCCTTCAACGACGTTACGTAGGTCTTCAACTTGACCAAGTTCAACATCACGACCCCAGTTGATACCGAAGTAGTGTTTATCGTCAACGTTCGCACCTGCACCGAAATCGCTCATTACCGCAACGCTGCGGTCAACAATGAATGGCAGTTCAAGACCGACAGGGCCTAGTGAGCCTGCGCCTGCACCAATTAGATCGCGCATTTCGCCTTCCGTTGCCATCTCTAATGGAGAAGCTACTTGTGGCAAGTTTTCAGCTTTTACTTCGTTTAGTTCGTGGTCACCACGAACAATTAGCGCAATGATCGGTGCGTCGATTTCGTCAGATGCTTTAACAAATAGCGTCTTAACGGTTTTCTCGATAGGAAGATCAAACTGTTCAACCAATTCTGCAATAGTTTTTGCATTTGGTGTATCAACAAGCGTCATCTCTTGAGTTGGCTCAGCACGTTCAGCTGTAGGCGCTAGGGCCTCGGCTTTCTCGATGTTTGCCGCGTAATCAGATTCAGTAGAGAATGCGATTAGATCTTCGCCACTTTCAGCTAATACGTGGAACTCTTGAGAGCCACTACCACCGATTGCACCTGAATCAGCCAGTACAGGGCGGTACTCAAGACCCATGCGATCGAATGCCTTACAGTAGGCATCGTGCATTGCTTGATAAGATTTCTCTAGACCCGCTTTATCGATATCAAAGCTGTATGCATCCATCATGCAGAATTCACGTGCACGCATAACGCCAAAACGTGGGCGACGTTCGTCACGGAATTTAGTCTGGATTTGGTACAGATTTAACGGAAGCTGCTTGTAAGAGCTGACTTCGTTACGAACCAGTGCAGTGATAACTTCTTCAGCTGTCGGGCTTAGTACAAACGGACGAACATGGCGGTCAGTAAAGCGAAGTAGCTCAGGGCCCATTTTTTCAGAGCGACCTGTCTCTTCCCAAAGTTCAAACGGCTGAACAACGGGCATCAAAGTTTCGATTGCACCTGCATTGTCGATCTCTTGACGAACGATGTTTTCGACTTTACGCAATACACGTAGACCAGTTGGTAGCCAGGTGTATAGACCTGAAGCTAGACGACGGATCATACCTGCACGTAGCATGAGCTGGTGGCTCACTACTTCTGCGTCGTTTGGAGTCTCCTTCAGAGTAGAAAGAAGATAATTACTGGTACGCATTCAATTTATCCGTTTATTAAAGTTAAGACTCCAACCGAAATGGTTAGGAGTTTGGCGATCCCGCAATGGGAGTTCAATTTAGCCGTTTATAATATCAGCCAATCGTCTTTGTCAAAAGGGGTCAATGACGGTTACAGACACTAAGTTATCGTTTACGGTGAATTTAACATTCAAATTGAACAAGTTTACAGCGTATTCTTTGTTATCTGGTTTGTTTTTTTTATACGCTGGACGAGGATCTTGTGCCAATACCTGCTCAATCACTTGGCGTATATGGTGAGCATTTTCAAGCTGCTCTAAACTATCAACTGCACTTGGCAAAAAGCAAACAAGCGCTTTTTCGGGCTCTTGATTAGCGTATCCACCTTTGGCATCAATAATTGCATCAGAGTAGGGGATGTAAGGTTTTATATCCACTATCGGTGTGCCGTCGACTAAATCGACACTACCAAGTTCTAGGTAAAATTGGTCGCCTTTTTGGTGAATGCCTTTCAATTCAACCGCAGACATTCCAATTCCATTAGGGCGAAAAGTTGAACGAGTTGCCAATACGCCCATACGTTCATTTCCACCTAAACGAGGTGGACGTACGGTGGGTTTCCAGCCAGCAGCTAAATTTTGATCAAACAGAAATAATAACCAAATATGACTAAATTGTTCGATACCGCGAATCGCTTCAGCGCAGTTAACTTCACCGACTAACCTTACGCGCGCGGTGGCTGTAGGCACTAGACGTGGTTGTCTTGGTACGGCAAATTTCTCTTTATATGGGCTTTCGATTATGCCAATTGGGTCAATGGTATGCATGCCATTATCTCAGTGAAAAAATCCCGCACAAGATAGCACACACTCGAACTCAAGTATGCGGCAATCCGAGGAACAAAAAATGTGCTTGCAACTTTATTTGATAATAATTATCATTTGGTATGTTATAACATAACAAGTTAATATGAGGTAATAGATGAAAGCCGATATCCACCCGGAATACCGCAAGGTGGTATTCCATGATACTAGCGTTGATAAGTACTTTATTGTCGGTTCGACGTTGCAGACCGAGCGCACCATTGATTGGCAAGATGGCAAAACCTATCCATATTGCACCTTGGATGTGTCATCAGAGTCGCATCCTTTCTATACCGGCAAGCAACGCGTGGTTCAGACTGAGGGCAGAATTGCCAACTTCAATCGTCGTTTTGGTCAATTTAAGGAATAGAAATGAAAGTACTAAAGTCTTTGAAAAGTGCCAAAAATCGTCATCCAGATTGTCAAATTGTTAAGCGTCGTGGTCGCTTATACGTGATTTGCAAAGCAAACCCTAGATTTAAAGCGGTACAAAAGTAGCGGAGTTGAGTAGAAATATTGAGAAGAAGAGTTCATGGCTTGATTAATAAGAGCAAAAATGAGTTAAACAAAAGGCTGACACTATGTGCCAGCCTTTTTGTTTTAAGCGCTATACCCGTCATACTTGATGTTGCAGCGGTGTTGGCTGTGTTCGTGCGTCCCAATCACATAGTTCACCTATGCTCAGGGGACTTTCTTACTTGCCGCCTACCTGCATCTTCAAGTTTCTTGGGTACATAACAAACCGGATTACCAGCCTTTCGCTACGCCACCTTTAAAGATTTCTGAAGCGGCTGTGTATACTTCTTCAGATTGGTATGCTTTAACAAAGTTTGTTACGTTTTCAGCATTTAGGTTGTCTTCACGAGCAACAATGATGTTCACGTATGGTGATTCTTTATCTTCAACAAAGATACCATCACGTTGAGGTGTTAGATCGATAGAGCTAGCGTAAGTATTGTTAATTACCGCAAGCGTTACATCGTCAAGTGAGCGTGGCAGTTGAGCCGCATCCAGTTCAACAATAGTAATGTTTTTAGGGTTTTCAACGATGTCACGCACGGTAGCAAGTAGACCAATGTCTTCACGTAGCTTAAGTAAACCTTGTTGCTCTAGCAGCAGTAGTGAGCGACCTAGGTTAGTCGGATCGTTTGGTACCGCGATACGAGAGCCATCTTGAATTTCTTCAACCGATTTAACTTGCTTAGAGTAACCTGCGATTGGGTAGACAAATGTGTTACCAGCGATCGCTAGTTTATAGCCGCGGTCAGCAATTTGTTGATCAAGGTATGGTTTGTGCTGAAAAGCATTGATGTCAATCGAACCATCATCAAGTGCTGCGTTTGGTGTTACGTAATCAGAGAAGATGATTAGCTCTACTTCTAAACCAAACTTTTCTTTGGCTACTTTTACTGCCACTTCTGCCACTTGTTCTTCTGCACCAGCCATAACACCCACTTTAATCTTGCTGGTATCGACTTCCTTTTCACCGCAACCAGAAAGTACTAGTGCTGATGATGCTACTGCAATAGCAAGTAAACTCTTTAAACTAAATTTCATAACTATCTCCTTATATGAATTTTTACCTGTGGTCTACACGGCGCACAACGGCATCACCGATAGACTGAATAATTTGTACTAACACAATTAGCATCACGACAGTGACAGCCATTATCACCACATCATAGCGGTGGAATCCATAGCGAATTGCTACGTCACCTAAGCCACCGCCACCAACTGTGCCGGCCATCGCTGAGTAGCTTACTAGCGTTACCATGGTAATGGTGACTGAGTTGACGATGGTTGGCATTGCTTCAGGAAGCAAAACCTTAGTAATAATTTGTAGTGGGGTCGCACCCATGGCTTGAGCAGCTTCAACCAACCCAGTTGGAACTTCGAGAAGCGCACTTTCAATTAAGCGGGCAACGAAAGGAATTGCTCCAATAGTCAACGGGACGATTGCGGCTGTTGTACCGATAAATGTGCCTACGAGTAACTTAGTGATCGGGATAATCGCGACCATCAAAACCAAGAAAGGCACAGAACGACCTACATTTACAACGGCGCCTAAAATGCTATTAAGTCTTGGGTTTTCTAACAGACCACCTTTTTTAGTGGTATGCAGAATAACACCGAGAGGGATACCAATTGCGAAACCAACCACGCCCGCCACAGCCACCATGTATAGCGTTTCCCATGTTGCGCCAAGCAAAAGATCAGTGTTCAAGCTTAGCCAATCAGAAATTGTATTAAAGGACATAGCCAAGCACCTCTACTTTAACGTTATGTTCACGCAAGAATTCAATCGCGTTGTTGTGATCTTCTTTACTACCAAATAACTCAGCGACCATCATGCCGAACTTTACGCCGCCAGCATAATCGAGATCTGAGCTCAGAATATTCACGTCGATATTGTACGTTCGAGATATTAGGCTCATCAATGGAGCATCTACAGTTGCGCCTGTAAACTCCAACCGAACCAGCGGGTAGCTATCTTCTACATGCGTTGGTTGTAAACGAACTTGATAGTCTTCAGGAATCGACAAGTCGAGTGTTGAACGAATAAAGTCGTGTGCGAGCTCTGTTTTAGGGTGAGCAAAAATCTCTCCTACCGTGCCTTTCTCAACCAGTTCACCGTCGCCAATAATCGCTACTTCGTGGCAGATGCTTTTAACGACATCCATTTCATGAGTGATCAGCAAAATAGTGATTTGTAGTTGACGGTTTATCTCACGTAGCAATTCAAGAATCGATTGGGTGGTTGCCGGGTCAAGTGCACTCGTTGCCTCATCACATAATAAAACTTTTGGTTCGCATGCTAAGGCACGTGCAATTGCAACACGTTGTTTTTGACCACCACTTAGATTTGATGGGTAGCTTTCGTGTTTGTCTACGAGACCAACTAGTTGTAGAAGTTCGGTGACTTTGGTTTTGATTTGAGTTTTGTCTTTACCTGCTAGCTCTAAAGGCAGTGCGACGTTTTCAAAAACAGTGCGCGAAGACAGCAGATTAAAATGCTGGAAAATCATACCAATGTTACGACGAGCTTCGCTCAGTTGCGATTTACCTAATTTGGTTAAATCGACCCCATCGACGATGATCTCACCACTAGTTGGTGCTTCAAGCATATTCACACAGCGGATCAGGGTACTTTTGCCAGCGCCGGATGCGCCGATCACCCCAAAAATAGTCCCTTGGGAGATATGGAGGTTAATATCTTCCAAAGCAATAATTTCCTTTTTGCCTTGGTAGAAAACCTTATTTACCTGATTAATTTCAATCATTGAGAAACCTGCTTATGCTCGAGTCTTTGACAGTATATTATGTTGATCTACATCTCATTTGTTAGATGATGCTATGGGTTTGTCGAATTAGTGTCAATAGATATTTCTACGTCTAGACGGCTAAAAGTTCGTTTCAGGCAAACGATTAGGTAATTAGATAGTGATGAAAGAAATAAAGCGTGCAATAATTCTTGGCATAGAAAGCAGACAGAGAAGCAAATTTTGGCGAAACCAGCAGTCTTTTTGGACCGTGATGGCGTAATTAACGTTGACCACGGTTATGTACATGATGAGCATGACTTTGAGTTTATCGAAGGTGTATTCGAAGCGACCAAAAAGCTAAAACAGATGGGTTATATGCTCGTGCTTGTTACCAATCAGTCAGGTATTGCTCGCGGAATGTTTAGTGAAGATCGATTCATGTCTCTAACACAGTGGATGGATTGGAACTTTGTTGATAATGGTGTAGAGCTAGATGGTATCTATTACTGTCCACACCATGCAGATCACGGACAAGGTATCTACAAAGAAGATTGTGATTGCCGTAAGCCAAAACCAGGTATGTTTATTTCTGCACGCGACTTTTTAGATATTGATATGGCTAACTCAGTGATGGTTGGCGACAAAGCAGAAGATATGATGGCTGCTGAATCTGCGGGTGTAGGAAGCAAAATATTGGTGCGTACAGGTAAACCAGTTACTGAGCAAGGCGAGGCTCTCGCGAGTGTTGTGCTTGATAGTATTTGTGATGTCCCTAACTATCTAAGTAAATAGACTATTATTTAAAGGCTGCAATCGCAGCCTTTTTTAATTGGAGGTGATCATGATCAGAGCAGGCATATTCATTGCAAGCGCTGTGCTACTTGTAGGTTGTTCGAGCAGCAACGACGCAATGACTAACAATGACCCAAATAATTATAGCTACCGCTATGAATGCAGTGAAGGTAAGCAGTTTAAAGCTGATTATTTGATTGAAGAACAAGGGGCGCTAGTGCAAGTGGATGGTGTGGACTATGCATTAATCCAAGTACCATCTGGTTCAGGGACGCGTTACATTTTGCCGGAAAACGCGCAAACTGATATCAAGCCTGTGAATTTATATACTAAAGGTGATTACGCTCGCTTAGAGCTAGGTCGTCAAGTTTACAAAAACTGCGAAAGTCATTAATGTTAGCTCTGGCTGAGGTTGGTTAGCTAAACCTTAGCCGCTGACTATCAAATCATTCTCATTGAACCCCTGAAGTATGAATAAAAAACTGACTATTTTAGATATTGCGCGTATTGCTGGCGTTGGTAAGTCGACGGTCTCTCGTGTATTAACTAACGATCCTAAAGTAAAACCTGAAACTCGTATTAAGGTGGAGCAGGTGATTGCCGAATCAGGCTATGTGCCATCTAAGTCGGCGCAATTAATGCGAAGTGGTAGCCAGCGCGTGGTTGGGGTGATTATTTCTCGTCTAGATTCACCATCAGAGAACAAAGCTGTCGGTAGCATGCTACAAGCGCTCTATCAAGAAGGCTACGATGTTGTGATGATGGAAAGTCAGTTTGATCGCGATAAAACCAGCGAGCACCTTAGTGTCCTTAAGCGACGTAATGTAGATGGTGTGATCGTATTTGGTTTTAGTAATTTTGACCTTACCCAGTTAGAGCAATGGAAAAATCGAGCCGTTGTGATTGCGATGGATACTCAGCAAGTATCTTCGATTAACTATGATAACCATGGTGTGATTACCCAAGCGTTGGAATATTTGAGCCAACAGTCGGTTGAGAATATTGCCTATATTGGGGTCAACTCCAGCGACCGAACAACAGGTAAGTTACGTTTAGACTCTTATCTTGAATGGTGTCAGACGCACCAGTTGGTCGCCAACTATCAAACTGGTGATCTTCATCATGAAAGTGCCTACCAACTTGTCGACAAGGTGCTCAATGAACAAACTCAAGCGATTGTTTGCGCCAGTGATACGCTCGCACTTGGAGTGATAAAGCGTCTACAAGAGCTTAATCGTGAAGATGTGATTGTCACCGGAGTTGGCGGCAATGAGCTACTTTCCTTCCTGTTCCCGAATGTTTTCAGTATTGACCCTGGTTATGCCAAAGCCGGCATAAAAGCGGCTAAGTTATTGATATCTCATATTGATGGTGAAGGATCGCTGACTCACCTTACTCAAAAACCTGTTTATTAATAAGCCACTCTTTTTAAACTGATTTAAAATTATACTGTGATCACATTCAATTAATGGGACTGTTCCCATTTTGTGGGTTAATCAATTCTGTCAATATAATGAGCAATCAATGGGAATGTTCCCATTTACACAATAACGATAACAGAATGACTCCAATTAAGGTGGACAAGGTTATGGGTAAGATTGCAAAACAAGAAGTCGCGCGTCTGATCGAACTCGTCGGCGGAGCTGAAAATATTGCCAGTGTGAGCCATTGTCTTACGCGTCTTCGCTTCGTATTAAATGATACAGACAAAGCCGATAAACAAGGTTTAGAGAGCTTGAGCCTAGTAAAAGGCTGTTTTACCAATGCGGGTCAATTTCAAGTGGTGATTGGTACTGAAGTCGATGAAGTTTATAAGTTACTGATTGAGCTATCAGGTCAATCTGAAGCGTCGAAAGATGATGCTAAAAACGCCGCTCGCCAAAACATGAATATTCTTGAGCGTGGTATTTCTCATTTAGCTGAAATCTTTGTACCACTGCTTCCTGCAATTATTACCGGCGGCTTGATTTTAGGTTTTCGTAACGTGATTGGTGACATCAAAATGTTTGATGGTCAGTCCCTTACGGAAATTAGCCAGTTCTGGGCAACGGTGCATAGCTTCCTTTGGCTGATTGGTGAAGCTATCTTCTTCTTCCTACCAGTTGGCGTGTGTTGGTCAACAGTGAAGAAACTTGGTGGTACGCCTATTCTTGGTATTACTTTAGGGGTCACGCTTGTCTCTCCTCAGCTAATGAATGCTTACTTAATTGGTAAGCAAGTGCCAGAAGTGTGGGATTTCGGCTTATTTGTGATTGAGAAAGTCGGTTATCAAGCTCAGGTGATCCCAGCGATGTTAGCGGGTGTTGCTCTAGCATTTATTGAAACCAATTTAAAACGCATCGTTCCATCTTACCTGTATCTCGTCGTTGTACCGTTTGTGTCGATTATCATTTCAGTGGTGCTAGCACACTCAATAATTGGTCCATTCGGTCGTATGTTAGGTGATGGTGTGGCATTTGCAGCTAAAGCAGCAATGATGGGCGATTTTGCCGTGATTGGTTCCGTAATTTTTGGTTTCTTGTATGCACCATTGGTTATTACCGGTATTCACCACACGACCAATGCAGTGGATTTACAACTGATGCAAGAGTTAGGCGGCACGCCAATTTGGCCATTGATTGCACTTTCAAACATTGCTCAAGCGTCAGCGGTCGTTGGCATCATTATCATCAGTAAAAAACATGGTGAGCGTGATATTTCAGTACCGGCAGCGATTTCTGCATACCTAGGTGTAACAGAGCCTGCCATGTACGGTATTAACCTAAAGTACAAATTCCCAATGCTCAGTGCAATGGTAGGTTCTGCGGCTGCAGCGGCTATTTGTGGCATGGCGGGTGTGATGGCTAATGGTATCGGTGTGGGTGGCTTGCCGGGCATTCTATCTATCCAGCCACAGTATTGGGGTATCTATGCAGTGGCAATGCTTGTTGCCATTGTTGTCCCTGCAATTCTGACCTTATTCTTCTACAAGCGCGCGCAAGCAAAAGGCGAGCTTGAGACAGCCAACGCATAATTTTCTTTACCCACGACAATGGATTGCGATGTCGTGGGTTTTCCTGAGCCGGATGTTAGCTCAACTTGGTAAGTGATAACCGTTATGACAATAATGAAACAGCAGCAAGATTGGTGGAAAAGTGCCACCATCTACCAAATTTATCCGAAAAGCTTTTGTGACTCGGCGGATAAAGGCACTGGTGATATTCGTGGTATTATTTCCAAGCTCGATTATTTAAAAACACTAGGTATTGATGCCATCTGGCTAACACCTGTCTATCAATCGCCGATGGTGGATAATGGTTATGATATTTCGGATTACTACTCGATAAACCCGCAATTTGGTGACATGGCAGAATTTGATTTGCTTCTGAAAGAGGCACATCAACGTGACATCCGCATTATTATGGATATCGTTGTTAACCATACTTCAACGGTGCATCAATGGTTTCAGTCAGCTCTAGGAGACATGAATAGCCCTTACCGAGATTACTATATTTGGAAAGACCCCGTTGAAGGCTGTGTGCCGAATAACTGGCAATCTAAATTTGGTGGCAGCGCTTGGGCGTTGGATGAAGTCACTAACCAATATTATCTGCATCTATTTGCTACTGAACAAGCGGACTTAAATTGGGAAAATTCAGCCGTGCGGGAAGAAGTAAAAAAAGTAATTAGTTTTTGGGCTGAAAAAGGCGTGGATGGTTTTCGTTTAGATGTCATTAACTTGATTTCAAAGCAGCAAGATTTCCCCAATGATGATATTGGTGACGGGCGCCGTTTCTATACTGACGGTCCCCGAGTGCATGAATATTTGCAAGAGATCAGCCAAGCGGTGTTCCAAAAATATGGCAGTGTCACCGTGGGGGAAATGTCATCGACAATACTGGAGCATTGCCAGCAATATTCGGCACTGGATGGTAGAGAATTGTCTATGGTGTTTAACTTTCATCACCTGAAAGTCGATTACCCAAACGGTGAGAAGTGGAGTAATGCGCCATTTGATTTCATTCAACTAAAGCAGATTTTCAATCATTGGCAAACTGGCTTAAGTGGTAATGGTTGGGGGGCGCTATTTTGGTGTAACCATGACCAGCCCCGCGTTGTGAGCCGCTTAGGCGATGATCAACAATACCGAGTTGAATCAGCAAAAATGCTCGCAGCATCACTGCATATGATGCAAGGCACACCGTATATCTACCAAGGTGAAGAGCTGGGTATGACCAACCCAGGTTATCAAGAGATCAGCCAATATCAAGATGTTGAAAGTACCAATATGTACGACATTATGGTTAACCAGCAAGGTGTGAGCCATGATGAAATGATGGCGATTTTAACGCAAAAATCGCGTGATAATTCCCGCGCACCTATGCAATGGGATGATTCATTGCACGCTGGCTTTTCTCAAGGTACGCCTTGGCTTGAGGTTGCAAGTAACTACTTACATCTTAATGCGCAAGCCGCATTGAAAGACACAAACTCAGTGTTTTACTTCTACAAAAGATTGATTGAACTACGTAAACAGCAGCCTGTGATTACTCAAGGCTCGTTCCAAGATTTGTTGCCACAAGACAATCAGTGTTATGTCTATTTGCGAGAGAGTGCCACGCAGCAGCTTATTTCCATTAGTAACTATTATGCTGAGCAAGCTCAGTGTGAGCTCCCAGCGAATATTGAACTCGCGAATGCGAAGTGCTTACTCACTAACTATGACAATCAAGCGTTTCAACTTGAAGGTAGCATGGTAGCATTGCGTCCCTATGAAACAAGAATCCTGCTGATAGAGAAATAACTAGCAGCAATTCTCTCTTGAATCGCTGTTGGGTATTCTCTACGTGTATTTTTTGCCATCAAAGATTATTGATTGGTTGAACGAAAGGTGTGCATAGTATTGAAAAGATCAGCTTTTCGGTAGCTTGAGAAGGCAATTTGAGGTAAACCTATGTAATTGTCGTTTACAAGGTGTGAAGCTTTATGTGGCTCAAGTCACATGAAATCTAGGTCTACATGATAAACCTTGAAATTCAATATGAAAAAACTGCATGAGAAAATTGAAATTTTCTCTTTATGACCAAGATCAAATTAGTTAAAATGCGCGCCAATACGGTGACGAAAACGTTTGCGTCGGGGTCGTTTGCCAGTTTTTTGCAACTTTCAGTCTAAATCTGAGTCAGGAGATACAGATGCTTAAGCGTGATATGAACATCGCAGATTACGATGCGGAATTGTTCGCAGCTATCCAAGAAGAAACACTTCGCCAGGAAGAACACATTGAACTTATCGCTTCTGAAAACTACACAAGCCCACGTGTAATGGAAGCCCAAGGTTCTCAGCTTACTAACAAATACGCTGAAGGTTACCCAGGCAAGCGTTACTACGGTGGTTGTGAGTACGTTGATAAAGCAGAAACTCTAGCAATTGACCGCGCATGCCAACTGTTTGGTTGTGAATATGCTAACGTTCAACCTCACTCAGGTTCTCAAGCAAATAGTGCAGTGTACATGGCGCTATTAAATCCAGGCGATACCGTTTTAGGTATGAGTTTGGCGCACGGTGGTCACCTAACGCACGGTTCACCAGTAAACTTCTCTGGTAAACACTACAACGTTATTCCTTACGGCATCGATGAAGCTGGTCAAATCAACTACGACGAAATGGAAGCGTTGGCAATTGAGCATAAACCGAAGATGATCATCGGTGGCTTTTCTGCATACTCACAAATCGTTGATTGGAAACGCATGCGTGAAATCGCAGACAAAGTAAACGCGTTCCTGTTTGTTGATATGGCGCACGTAGCGGGTCTAATTGCAGCTGGTGTATACCCAACACCGGTACCACATGCACACGTAGTATCAACAACAACGCACAAAACGCTAGCTGGTCCTCGTGGTGGTCTGATCCTGTCTAATGCTGGCGAAGACATGTACAAGAAGCTGAACTCAGCTGTATTCCCTGGTGGTCAAGGTGGTCCATTAATGCACGTAATCGCTGGTAAAGCGGTGGCGTTCAAAGAAGCGATGGAACCGGAATTTAAAGCATATCAAGCGCGCGTAGTACAGAACGCAAAAGCTATGGTAGCTCAGTTCCAAGAACGTGGTTATAAGATCGTATCTAACAGCACTGAGAACCACTTGTTCCTTGTTGATTTAATCGACAAAGACATCACAGGTAAAGATGCAGATGCAGCGTTAGGCGCAGCGAATATAACGGTAAACAAAAACTCTGTACCAAATGATCCACGTAGCCCGTTTGTAACATCAGGTATACGTGTTGGTACGCCAGCTATTACTCGCCGTGGCTTTAGCGTAGAAGATTCAAAAGACCTGGCAAACTGGATGTGTGACGTCCTAGATAACATCGGCAATAATGATGTTACTCAAGCTACGAAAGCTAAAGTGCTTGAAATTTGTAAGCGTCTACCAGTTTACGCCTAATTTTCTGCTTGAATGATTCTATTTCTGTGTCAAAGGTGCTCGTTTACAACGGTAAACTGCGCGCCTTTTCCTTGAAGTAAAAGCCATTCAATTTGAAAATAGTTTGATATATCCGTCATACTTGAAGTTGCAGCGGTGTTGGCTGTGTTCGCGCGCCCCAATCACATAGTTCACCTATGCTCAGGGGACTTTCTTACTTGCCGCCTACCTGCACCTTCAAGTTTCTTGGGTATAAGGAGCCTTAGGGCTCCTTTTGTGTTTCTAGCGGCGTTTGCCACTACTTGTAAATGCTCAGCAGTGTGCCAGATTTACATTTGAATGAGTAATATCGAGAGCTTTCGCTAAACTTTCCCAATCCTTCGCCGTCGCAATAGTCGATATTAATATCACGCATAGTCTCTAGGGTATTTTGCTGTGTCAGGGCGAATTTAGAGCCATCAGAGCAAAGAATACGTACTCTGCCATCATCACTGACGGAGTATATATCTACTTCGGTATTGCATAGTTCAAATGATGCTTCTCGATAATTATCTTGTTGTGAGGGGGAACTGCACCCAAGTAAAAGTGTACTAGCGCTTATGGCAAGCAAAGCAAGTTTTTCCATGGCTATTTATCCTATTATTGTTTTCGCGCGTGTTCATTTGCCGGTCAGCGAAATCAAAACACCTTAATAAGACTAGAAGTGCATATTAAGAGCTGCAAGATATAGCAATGAAATTAGGACAAAAAAAAGACCAGCGTATGGCTGGTCTTCAAATCAATCCAAGTTGTGTCGACTAGCTCACTTCGATACCTTGTGCCTGAAGATCTGCATGGTAAGAAGAGCGAACAAATGGACCACAAGCGGCATGGGTAAAGCCAAGCTCAAGGGCAATGTCTCTCAGCTCATCAAATTCCGCTGGCGGTACATAACGCTCTACTGGAAGGTGATGGCGGCTTGGCGCTAGGTATTGACCTAGGGTTAGCATAGTTACGCCGTGGTCACGCAGATCTTTAAGCACTTCAACGATCTCTTCTTTGGTTTCACCCAAACCCATCATAATCCCAGATTTAGTCGGGATCTCAGGGTGCTGCTCTTTGAATTTTTTAAGAAGATTGAGTGACCATTTATAGTTAGCACCAGGGCGAGCTTTACGGTATAGACGAGGTGCAGTTTCTAGGTTGTGGTTAAACACATCTGGCGGATTGTCTTTCATAAGATCAAGCGCAACGTCCATGCGACCACGGAAGTCAGGAACCAGAGTTTCAATCTTAATATGTGGATTCAAGACTCTAATTTCACGATTACAATCAGCGAAATGTTGTGCACCACCATCACGCAGATCATCACGATCTACTGAAGTGATTACCACATACTTCAGTTTCATATCATGGATCGTTTGCGCGAGCTTTTGTGGTTCATTGATTTCTGGTGCCATGGGACGACCATGTGCAACGTCGCAGAATGGACAACGACGAGTACAAATCGCGCCCAAAATCATAAAAGTAGCAGTACCGTGATTAAAACATTCCGCTAAGTTTGGGCATGAGGCTTCTTCACAAACAGAGTGCAGATCATTTTTACGCATCGCTGATTTGATATCTTGGATACGTTGACTGTCTGCTGGTAGCTTGATCTTCATCCAGTCTGGCTTACGCAGAATTTCTTTCTGCTCTGTCGGCATATTCTTGACTGGAATTAATGCCATCTTGTCAGCATCACGGTATTTGATGCCTTTTTCCATTTGGATTGGTTTACTCATACTTCAGTTTCTTATCGTTTGGGACTGCGTTACTGGTTTCTATCTGTTGGTAATCCAACAAAGCAACGAGTTCTTTTAATAATTGCTCGGCGACGCGGTCAACATTTTCTGGCCCACCAAGTTGGTTTACTTGGATCATTTCCATTCCGGCATAACCACATGGGTTGATTCTTTGAAATGGAGAAAGGTCCATATTAACGTTTAAGGCCAGCCCGTGAAACGAACAGCCTTTGCGGATCCGTAAACCCAGTGAGCAGATTTTTTTATTATCGACATAAACGCCAGGGGCGTCGGGTCGAGCTGCCGCATCGATATTGTATGCTTTCAGTGTATTGATCACGAGGTTTTCAATGTGTGTAACGAGATCTCGCACACCAAAGTTTTTCCTACGTAGATTGATTAGGAAGTAGACCACCAGCTGACCTGGACCATGGTAAGTTACTTGACCACCACGATCGCTTTGTACCACTGGAATATCGCCTGTATTCAGCAAATGCTCTGTTTTTCCAGCTTGACCTTGGGTAAAGACAGGGTTGTGCTCGACAAACCAAACTTCGTCACGCGTTTCGTCTGTACGCTGATCGGTAAAATCATGCATAGCACGCCAAATAGGCTCGTAGTCCTGTTTACCAAGATGCTTCACAACCAGAGTTTGTTGCATTCCTGAGTCCATCTTTTATCAATAAAGTGCTTGGATTATAAACCGCTTTGACACTTTGAACTATATGCTGATAACACATTATTAACCCTACTACTAATGCAGGGTTTTTATCTGACT
The DNA here is from genome assembly GCF_050337565.1 of Vibrio kasasachensis. Taxonomy (NCBI): domain Bacteria; kingdom Pseudomonadati; phylum Pseudomonadota; class Gammaproteobacteria; order Vibrionales; family Vibrionaceae; genus Vibrio; species Vibrio kasasachensis. Next base: position 104,409 of record NZ_JAKJTB010000008.1, read on the forward strand.
GATAAATAACAAAAAAGCAGCCAAAGCTGCTTTCAAAAATAATTTATTCTTTAAAATAAAGTTATAGAACCATGCGGACAATGTCGATTTCACCAAGTTCTTTGTAAAGTATTTCTACCTGTTCGATAGATGTTGCTGTGATGGTCACAGAAACAGCGTGGTAGTTACCTTTTGCACTTGGTTTAATTTTAGGACTGTAGTCACCTGGAGCATGGCGTTGGATAACTGCAAGTACCTTCTCTGGTAGTTCAGGCTTTGCATAGCCCATAACCTTGTATGAGAAAGGACAAGGAAACTCAAGCAGGTCTTTCAGTTTAGCGTCTGAGTTGATGTTCAACATGTTGAAAACTCCAAGTTGGAATAGGGATCTGAGCTGCGCGGAATATTACTGCCAATCAGATTGAATCTCAAGATTAACACTATGATCGGTGCTAAAACAGAAAGCCGCCCATAGGCGGCTTCATAACTATCAATTGTTGCCGAGATTAGAAGAAGCTTTTAACCAGCATTACAATGTAATCCCATAGGCGACTAAATAGGCTGCCTTCTTGCACGTCTTCAAGCGCAAGAAGAGGGTATTGTGCAATATCTTCACCGTCTAATTGGTAGTATAGCTTACCGACGATGTCGCCTTTATTAATTGGTGCTTCTAACTCTTTTTCAAGTACGAAGCTTGCTTTAAGGTTTTTGGCTTGACCACGCGGTAGAGTGACATAGGTATCCTGGTCTAAACCAAGGGCAACCATATCTTTGTCTCCCATCCATACTTTTTCTTCTACGAATGTTTCACCCGCTTTATGTGGGGCTACTGTTTCGAAAAAGCGGAAGCCGTAGCTCAGTAGCTTTTTGCTTTCTGATTTACGCGCGTTGGCATTTTTTGTGCCCATTACTACCGCAACTAGGCGCATTTTACCTTCGGTTGCAGAGCTTACTAAGCTGTAACCGGCATTGCTTGTGTGACCTGTTTTGATGCCGTCCACATTCATGCTTTTATCCCACAGTAGACCATTACGGTTGTACTGAGTGATGCCGTTGTAAGTGAACTTTTTCTCAGAATAAATACGGTACTCTTCTGGTACGTCACGAATCAGTGCCGAGCCTAGTAGTGCCATATCATATGGTGTTGAGTAAAGAGAATCATTGTCTAGACCGTGCACGTTAGCAAAGTGCGAGTCGTTCATGCCTAGCGTATTTGCCCAAGCATTCATTAGGTCAACAAAGGCATCTTCTGAGCCTGCGATATGCTCTGCCATTGCTACACATGCATCGTTGCCTGATTGAATGATAATACCACGGTTAAGATCTTTTACTTTTACAGTGGTTCCTACTTCGATAAACATCTTCGAAGAATCAGGGAAGTTCTTTGCCCAAGCATTTTTGCTAATGGTGACATCGTCGTTTTCTTGGATGTTGCCACGAGCCAACTCTTGACCGATGACATAGCTAGTCATCATTTTGGTCAAACTTGCTGGAGACAGCTTAGTATTCATCTCTTTTTCTGCGAGCACTTTACCAGAATGGTAATCCATCAACACGTAGCCTTTTGCGGCGATTTGTGGTGGATCTGGTACTACAATTGGCGATGCAATCACTTGTGATGCAAAAGTGGTTGAAAGCGCAATAGAAGACGCAAAAACGGTTTTTAGTAACGTTGTTTTTTTCATATTGACTACAGAATTATCTTGAACTGACCATATCTTAACAGAAACCATGGCTCAAACTAGTCGAGGAGGGGATCTGAATGCGTTGGGAACTAATTTTTTCGGATGAAGGCACTTGAATAGCCCAATAGTTTAACTTGTTCTAACGTTTTTTGCGTCAGAGCATAGTCATCAAATGGACCCAATATCACACGGTAAATCTCTTTATTAGAATTTACTGAGCTTGCCACTGATAGTTTATGACCCAGATCTTGCGCTAAAGTTTCCACTCGATCTTGATGTTGTGATGAAGCCACCTGAATTTGGTATTGAGGTAGTGCTTGTATCTTAACTTTTTCGGTCGGTCTTTTTACCGTGATCACCTCAATAGCGACATTGGCGGTGCCGGTTTTAATCACATCCAGCTTGGTTGCTGCTGCAAAACTGAGGTCGATGATACGACCTGAATGAAATGGACCGCGGTCATTGACGCGAACAATAGTACTTTTGCCATTGTCTTTATTGGTGACTTTTACGTAACTTGGTAGTGGCAGTTCTTTATGTGCTGCTGTCATTGAGTACATATCGTAGACTTCGCCATTAGACGTCTGGTGCCCATGGAATTTCTTGCCATACCAGGAGGCTTGCCCTTGTTGTTTAAAACCTTCTACGTTTTTAACAATCTGATAGCGTTGGCCTCGTACGGTGTAATTTTTGTTGCCTCCCAAACTGTAGGGTTCATATTGAGGTATTGTCTCTTCAATATGTTCGACAGACATCGGTTTTTCAGGCGCTACGTCATCTTTGAGTTCATACCGCTCAGCTTGATAGCGATCAGATTGAGAGAGTGGAGGACTCGTAGGAGTCGCTTCAGGCTCAGAAGGCGAAGATGAACAACCAACGATAACACTGCTTACTAATGCCAAAGAGGCGAATTTGTGGAATGTTTTCATTAATTTGCCTTCGAGAATGCTTTTCTATGAGTATGTATAGACATCAAAATACCAAAACCGGCCATTAGGGTAACCATGGAGGTGCCGCCATAACTAATTAAAGGTAGTGGAACCCCAACCACTGGGAGAATGCCACTGACCATACCAATGTTTACAAATACGTAAACAAAAAAACTTAAAACAATGCTACCTGCGATCATACGACCAAAAGCAGATTGGACTTTGCTCGCGAGGAATAAACCGCGTCCGATAATAAACAAGTACAGGCTGAGTAAAACGAGAATGCCGATCAATCCCCACTCTTCAGCAATAACTGCAAAAATAAAGTCGGTGTGGCGCTCTGGTAAAAACTCTAGCTGTGATTGGGTTCCTTGAAGCCAGCCTTTGCCTGCAACGCCACCTGAACCAATAGCAATTTTGCTCTGGATGATATGATATCCCGCGCCTAATGGGTCAGATTCGGGGTTAAAAAGAGTACGGACTCGCACCTTCTGATACTCGCGCATGAGAAAAAACCACAGCACAGGGAGAAATGCCCCCAATCCACAAATAGCCGCGAAGATAATTTTCCAACTGATGCCGGCAAGGAAAATGACAAATATTCCCGACGCGGCTATTAGGATCGAAGTACCTAAATCAGGTTGTTTTGCGATCAAGATAGTTGGTACAAAAAGCATCACCAGCGAAACAACAATGGTTTGAAATGTCGGCGGAAGTGAGCGACGTCCGATATACCGCGCGATCATCAACGGCACAGCGAGTTTGAGTAGTTCAGAAGGTTGAAAGCGAACAAAACCTAGGTTTAACCAACGCTGTGCGCCTTTCGATGCTTCACCGAAAAACAGCACCGAGATGAGCAATATCACGCCACAAAAAAACATGAATGGTGCCAATGCTTCAAAGGTTCGAGGTGGAATTTGCGCGAGTAAGACCATCACCCCTAGCGCGAGTGCCATACGCATTGCTTGGCGATCCATCATAGCGAAGTTTTGCCCACTAGCGCTGTACATCACAACCAAACCGAAGCCCATCAGTACCAAAATACCGAGTAAGAGGGGCAAATCGATATGCAAACGGTCAAACAGTGATCGTTTTTGTCCGGTAGCTTGGGCAAAATCCATTACTTTTCCTTGTTCTTATCTACTAATACATAGTCGAACACTTTACGCACGACAGGGGCACCGTTGCTTGAACCACCACCGGCATTCTCAAGTACCACAGTGACAACCAACTGTGGTTCGTCGACGGGTGCAAAACCAGTAAAGAGTGCATGATCTCGTAAGTGTTCCGCGAGTTCATCCGCGTTGTACTCTTCATTCTCACCCAAACCAAATACTTGCGCGGTACCTGATTTACCCGCACTAACGTATTTTGTCTTGGCAAATGCTCGACGAGCGGTACCTTTCTTACCATGGTTTACTAAACGCATACCTTCTTGAGCAATATCCCAATATCGATCTTTTACGCCAGTGATTGGTGGATAAGTGATGACTTCCGCCATTGTGCTATTGGTGTACTCGTCACCATTCTCTACCGTGGCACGAAGTAGGTGAGGAGCGATCACTTGACCCTTGTTGACGACGACTGATGTTGCTTTGGCGATTTGAATTGGAGTCGCAGTCCAATAGCCTTGCCCAATACCTACTGGGATAGTATCGCCTTGATACCAAGGTGTGCGGTGACGAGCCATTTTCCATTCACGAGTTGGCATGTTAGCTTTGCTCTCTTCATGAATATCAATTCCAGTGTAGTCACCAAAACCAAACATCATCATCCAACGTGAGATCCGGTCAATGCCCATGTCATAAGCAACTTGGTAGTAGAAGGTATCGACAGATTCTTCAATCGACTTGAGAACGTTGACTTTACCATGCCCCCAACGCAACCAATCGCGAAATGGCTTGGTTTTTGAGTTTGGTATCTTCCAGAACCCAGGGTCATTACGAGTCGTGTATGGCGTAATCACGCCTTCTTGCAGCGCCGCGACAGCCATCATTGGTTTAATTGTGGAAGCTGGAGGGTAGATCCCTAGCGTGGCTCGGTTTACAAGAGGGCGATCTTTATTGTCTAAGAGAGCACGGTAGGCTTTACCTGAGATACCATGCACAAATGGGTTTGGATCGTAACTTGGGCTCGAAACCATAGCCAAGACGCCATTATCATGAGGATCGAGTACCACGGCGCCACCACGACGACCGGCGAGTAAGCTGTGGATGTAGGTTTGCAGATCTATATCGAGGTTGAGAACGATGTCTTTACCCGGTGTCGGCGGTACATATTTTAATACGCGGATGATTCGTCCACGGCTGTTGACTTCAACTTCTTGGTAGCCAGCGGTGCCGTGCAACAGATCTTCGTAATAGCGTTCAATACCTAGCTTACCGATATCTCGAGTTGCTTGGTAATTGGCGTCTTTCTCTTCGCGGATTAAACGTTGCATATCACGGTCATTGATACGTGAAACGTAGCCAATCACATGGGTGAGTATTTCCCCAAAAGGATAATGACGTTTAAGGTTTGCATTTACCGCAATACCAGGGAACTTATGTTGGTTGACCGAGAACTTGGCAACCTGTTCCTGTGAAAGCTGAGTCAGAATGGGGATGGATTTAAAGCGACGCGTTTGACGGCGCTCTTTTTGGAAGCGCTCTACTTGTTCTGGTGTTATGTCCAATATTTGCTGGAGGCGTATGATAGTGCCATCCATGTCTTTAATTTTTTCTGGTGTTATTTCCAAACTGAATACAGGCCGGTTTTCTGCCAGCAACACACCATTACGATCGTAAATTAGACCGCGGTTAGGCGAGATTGGGACGACTTTGATTCGGTTGTCATTCGAGCGAGTTTTGTAGTCTTGATATTGGTTAACTTGAATGTTGTATAAGTTAACCACTAAAAGACCCATCATCACGACAATACCAAGAAATGCGACAATAGCTCGGCTGGAGAACAGACGAGATTCCTCTTGGTAGTCTCTGATTTTGTTGCGCTTCCTCAACATGTACGCTTATTCTCGATGGTATGGATGGTTTGCAGTAATACTCCACGCACGATACAGGCTCTCTGCCATGACGATACGTACCAGAGGGTGTGGCAAAGTTAGGGCGGATAAAGACCAGCTTTGATCTGCAGCGGCTTTGCATGCCGGTGAAAGACCTTCAGGTCCTCCAATTAAAATTGACACGTCTCTACCATCGAGCTTCCAGCTTTCTAACTGTTCAGCTAGTTGCGGCGTATCCCATTTTTTTCCTGGAATATCGAGCGTAACAATTCGATTGCCTTTTGGCACGGCATCTAACATTGCTTCGCCTTCTTTTTGCAAAATTCGGGCAATATCAGCGTTTTTACCACGCTTACCTGCAGATATCTCAATGAGCTCTAGAGGCATGTCATATGGAAAGCGTCGACGGTATTCTTGAAAACCTTCTTCAACCCATTTGGGCATTTTCGTGCCAACAGCGATTAACTGTAATTTCATAGCTTAAGCCCAGAGTTTTTCGAGCTGGTATATTTCGCGTTGTTCTTCTTGCATCACATGTAGGATGGTATCACCCATATCGACTACGACCCATTCACCTTCTGCTTCGCCATCTACTGCGAGTGGTTCGAGACCGACTAGTTTTGCTTCACGCGCTACATAGTCAGCAATTGAGGCAACATGACGTTTTGAAGTTCCGGTACAAACGATCATAAAATCCGTAATGCTAGATTTTCCCTGCACGTCGATAGTTTTAATATCTAGTGCTTTCATGTCGTCTATTTTGTCTACAAGAAATACGTTTAGTTGTTGGTGTTGCAAATTGATACCCTCAATGAAACTTGGCGATGAATCGCAGTTATTGGCGCTAAATTAGGCGGCGGATTATAACACGCTTTTTATAGCTTCACTTGCGGTAAGCAAAGCTCGACACTTAGTTGATGCAATAGTGGCCAGCTTGACTGGTCATACTGAGTTTTACTTAATACTTCAGCTTGAGCCAATAGTTGTAGCAGGGATTGTAGGCGAGCGACAGTTAGGCGCTGCATTGCTGCAGAGTAAAGTGGTCGCTTGTTTTGCCAGATTCTATAATTATCAAACACTTGAGGAACTGAGCTGTTTTGGGCTTGCATCTGCATTTGCAGTAGCTGTATTAACTCTTTCTGAACGGTACGCACCAAAATGACGACCTCGACACCTTCGGCTTCTAGCTGGCGTAAAATGCGTTGTGCGCGATTCCCTTTACCTGCAAGTAGCGCATCAATCCAATGAAACGCGGTGAAATGGTTGTGGCGGCTTAATGATTCTTCCAAACGAACCATATTTAGTTGTCCGTCAGGGTAGATCAAAGCCAGTTTCTCAAGGCTTTGAGTTAAGGCAAATAGATTGCCTTCATGCCACTGCGCTAGCATTTGCACTGCTTCAGCATCAGGCATTAAACCTAAGGCTCGGCAGCGAGCTTGCACAAACTGCGGTAAGCGCTGTAAGTCAGGGGTTAGGCAACTGACCCAACAACCTTGACCATTAAGAGTTTTAAACCATTTAGCACTCTCTTGCGCTTTACTGAGCTTAGTGCCAATCAATACTAATAGGATATCAGGGTGTAGCATCTCAGCTACATTAATTAATTCCTTAGCTATAGCCGCATTGACGCCCGCTTCAGGTAATTCCAACTCAATCAATTGACGAGAAGAGAATAGGCTTAGTGCTTGGCAACAGTCATAGACTTGATTCCAATCAAAGCCGGTATCGAGAGCGAATCGATACCGTTCATCAAAGCCTTGTTGTTTGGCTGCCTGTTGAATGGCTTGGCGTGACTCTTGAATGAGTAGAGGCTCATTACCAAACAACAGATAGATAGGATGGAGCTGCTTGTTTAATTGATCCGTTAAGCGATCTGCAAAAATACGCATTAATGACTCTTATTGCTCAAGATCAATTGAGTTAGTCTCATTTTCAATCGTTTGAATACGGTCTTGTTCTTCTTCCATTCTTTGCTGAGCTTTTTGCTCATCAACTTCTTGACCGGTTAGCATAGTGCCAGCTTCGATATCTGATTTTAGGCGTGCCATTTGTCGAATGATTTGGCTAGCAGCAAGCTTACGCATCTCATCTTCAATCATGTCGCGTTCTACTGATTTTGCCAGTGCGGTTAATGGGTTGTCTAAGTAGCTGCGAGTTACGTTAGTTGTAAACTCACGCGAACCGAGATCCGGAATGGTAACTCGGTATGATGCATTGAAGGTCAGCTCTTTCTCTGCCGCACGAGTGTTTTGATAAAGAGAGAGAGTACGCTCACTCACACCTTCGCTGAGCAGGTGTAGATTAGGTACGTTTGCCGCTGGTGGTACTATGGTGACTTCACTCATGCGTAGCTGACCACGCATCATACGAGTAAACGTGCTGTATTGGTCGTAACTGGTGAGAGACATGGTGTCGAGTTCTTCAGGGATAGAGTAATCGCCTCTTAAATGGAAACCACAAGCAGTCAGTAAGGTGGCTGCTAGTACTACACTAGTTAACTTAATTGAGGATAGGGAAAATAGACGCATTGACGTACGGCTCTCTGTTATTGATTATTTATCTGAAGCCACTCAGGAGAATGGTTTGAGATAAATAAACAGGGTAGTGATACTACCCTGTTTAAGGCTTTATTTAATACGATTAGTTCGCAATAAATTTAGTTAGCAACGATGTTTAGTAGTTTACCTGGAACGTAGATAACTTTTCGAATTGTTAAACCGTCAAGGAACTTAGTCGCATTTTCATCGTTTAGACCAAGTTCACGCACTTGCTCTTCTGTTGCGTCAGCTGCAACCGTTAGCTTGGCACGTAGCTTACCGTTGATCATAACAACAATAGTTTTTTCATCTTCAACGAGTGCTTTTTCATCAAACGTTGGCCAAGAAGCGTTATCGATGTCTGATTCACCCAGCGCACTCCATAATTCGTATGAAATGTGCGGAGTCATAGGGTATAGCATTGTGACAATCGCTTTCAAAGCTTCATCAAGAATAGCGCGGTCTTGCACTGACTCTTGCGGTGCTTTCGCTAGCTTGTTCATCAGTTCCATGATTGCTGCGATAGCGGTATTGAAGGTTTGGCGACGCCCAATGTCATCGCTTACTTTGGCGATAGTTTTGTGAACGTCACGACGAAGCGCTTTTTGCTCGCCAGAAAGTGCTACAGCATCTACTGCTTCTGCTGCGCCTTTTTCAGAGTGTACTTTCACTAACTTCCAAACACGTTTTAGGAAGCGATTTGCGCCTTCTACGCCTGACTCTTGCCATTCAAGCGTCATGTCTGCAGGTGATGCAAACATCATGAATAGACGTACTGTGTCAGCGCCGTATTTATCGACCATTTCTTGCGGGTCAATACCGTTATTTTTCGACTTAGACATTTTGATCATGCCCGAGTGCTCAACGTTACGACCTAGATTATCAATTGCTTTCTCGATACGACCTTTACCATCACGTTCAATGGTTACATCCGTTGGTGCAATCCATTCTTTACCACCTTTCTCTGTGGTGTAGAAGAATGCATCTGCCAATACCATACCTTGGCACAGTAGTTGTTTGAACGGTTCGTCAGAAGTTACGTAGCCAGCATCACGAAGCAATTTGTGGAAGAAGCGCGAGTACAATAGGTGCATACAAGCGTGCTCGATACCACCGATGTATTGGTCTACTGGTAGCCAGTAATTTGCTTTTTCTGGATCTAGGATGTCATCAGCTTGTGGTGAGCAGTAACGTGCGTAATACCAAGATGATTCCATAAAGGTATCAAAGGTATCGGTTTCACGTAGTGCTGGTTCGCCGTTGAAGGTAGTTTTCGCCCATTCTTTGTCTGCTTTGATTGGGCTTGTTACGCCATCCATTACCACGTCTTCTGGAAGAATTACGGGTAGTTGGTCTGTCGGTACTGGGTGAACTTCGCCATCTTCAGTTGTTACCATTGGGATTGGTGCACCCCAGTAACGTTGACGAGAGACACCCCAGTCGCGTAGACGGAAGTTTACTGTTTTGGTGCCTTTACCTTCGGCTTCAAGTTTCGTTGCAATTGCGTCAAAAGCTGCGTGGAAATCTAGACCGTCAAATTCACCAGAATTGAACAGTACGCCTTTTTCAGTGTAAGCAACTTCTGAAACATCAAGCTCGCTATTATCGGCAGGTTTGATTACAGGGACGATATCTAGTGCGTATTTGGTAGCAAATTCGTAGTCACGTTGGTCGTGAGCTGGTACAGCCATTACTGCGCCAGTGCCGTAGTCCATCAAAACAAAGTTAGCAACAAATATAGGTACTTCACGACCGTTTAATGGATGGATAGCGGTAAGGCCCGTAGCCATACCTTTCTTCTCCATTGTCGCAAGTTCTGCTTCAGCTACTTTTGTATTTTTACATTCTTCAACGAATGCTGCTAACTCAGGGTTCGTCTCAGACGCTTTCTCAGCTAGAGGGTGACCTGCTGCAATTCCAACGTACGTCACACCCATTAGTGTATCAGGACGCGTTGTGTAGACTTCTAGTGGTGCTTCTTCCCCTTTAACAGAGAAAGACAGTTCTACACCCTCAGAGCGACCAATCCAGTTGCGCTGCATGGTTTTTACCATTTCAGGCCAACCGTCAAGGTTGTCTAGATCGTCAAGTAACTCTTGTGCATATTCTGTGATTTTAATGAACCACTGAGGAATCTTTTTCTGTTCTACAGGGGTATCACAACGCCAACAGCAGCCATCTTCAACTTGCTCATTTGCTAGTACCGTTTGGTCATTCGGGCACCAGTTGACTGACGAAGTTTTTTTGTAAACCAAGCCTTTTTGGTAAAGCTTAGTGAAGAATTCTTGTTCCCAACGGTAATACTCAGGAGTACACGTTGCGAATTCACGATTCCAATCGTAACCAAAACCGAGCAGTTTAAGCTGGTTTTTCATGTATTCGATGTTTTCGTATGTCCAAGGCGCTGGTGCAGTGTTGTTTTTGACTGCTGCGTTTTCTGCTGGTAGACCGAATGCATCCCAACCGATAGGTTGCATTACGTTTTTGCCTTGCAGACGTTGGAAACGAGAGACAACATCACCGATAGTGTAGTTACGCACGTGACCCATGTGCAGTCGACCACTTGGGTATGGGAACATTGATAGACAGTAGAATTTTTCTTTATTTGGGTCTTCACTTACAACAAAGGTCTTGTTGTTGTCCCAGTGCTCTTGAACCTTCTGTTCAATATCTTGCGGGTTATATTGCTCTTGCATCGATGATATCCGGTTATCTTGGAAAGTGTGAGTTCAGTTAGAACAGACAATAATAGATCGTCATAGAATACATAAAGGAGCAAGGTTCAACAATAGCCAACACTCTTCATCCTTGAGTTTGCAGTATTGTTGACGGCTTTCTTTCTCTTCCTGCTGTACGTAATGGCAGTATTTGAGGGCTTATTCAATTACTACATAGCTGAAAATCAATTTTCAGACTGTCTAAAACCATAAGGGGTGACTATGCCTAAACGTAAAACGGGTTATGAAGATATGTTTGATGACGTAGTAGAGACGCTCAAACATAGTCCTGAAGAGGTCAACCATGTGTTAGAGACCTCTGGTAAGTATATGAATGCCGCAAATGATATGACCAAAGATGAATTGGCGTTAATTTCTGCGTACGTCAAATCTGATTTGAAAGAGTTTGCGGATAACTATGAGGATTCGAAGAAAGGACCATTTTATCTGATGGTAGCGGACTCGATTTGGCAAGGAATGCTAGAGATCACAGATCGAACTAAGGTGGAATGGGTGGAGCTTTTTGCTGATTTGGAGCACCAAGGTCTATATGAAGTTGGAGATGTGATCGGTTTGGGCACACTTGTGTGTGACGAGTGCGGGCACCAAACACAGTACAATCACCCGACAGAGATCATCCCGTGCACTCAATGCGGGCATAAGGCTTTCTCTCGTAGGGCGCTAAAACCTTAGCCGAGTAAAGCAATAAAGGGCTCAATTGGGCCCTTTGCTTATTTTGATATCCCCGTCATATTTGAAGTTGCAGCGGTGTTGGCTGTATTCGTGCGCCCCAATCACATAGTTCACCTATGCTCAGGGGGCTTTCTTACTTGCCGCCTACCTGCATCTTCAAGTTTCTTGGGTATACTTTCTCATTCGCCAACCGATGATTGCGCAAAACGCAACCCACAAGTACAGCGGCCAACTACCATAACCATGGTAAGGCGTTTGCCCTATTGTGGGGGTGATATTGGCACGTAACACGCCAGTTTCAAATTGAGGGATCTCAGCGGTGATATTACCTTTGTCGTCGGTTACTGCGGTCACACCATTATTTGTGGAGCGAATGACAGGTTTGCCAAACTCTAATGCACGCATGCGTGCGATTTCCATATGTTGCAAGGGACCAATCGAACGCCCGAACCAAGCATCATTAGATAAAGTTAAGATAAAATCGGTTTGATCGGTGATGTTCTGTCGAACTTGCTCACCAAAAATGATTTCATAACATAGTGCTGGTGCCAACTGCTTACCATTAGCATCTATATTGGACTGAATAAAGTCCCCACTGCTAAATGAAGACATCGGCAAATTAAAGAATGGTGCAATAGGACGCAAAATCGCTTCGAACGGAACAAACTCTCCAAATGGCAGCAAATGGTGTTTATGGTAGCGCTTTTCTAGATCATAGCTGTAGCTACCATAGTTGGTTTCACCGAGTGACAAGATACTATTGTAAAAACGGCGCTGGTTGTCTTGGTTTACAACACCTGTGATTATGGCGCTATGATTCGCTTTGGCATTGCTGTCCAAGTTGGATAAAAATGAACTGATTTCAAATTCAAACGCAGGGATTGCCGCTTCTGGCCAAATGATGATGTCGGCATCCCAGTTTTGGCGTGTTAAATCGACATATTTCATAATCGTTGGCCAGCGCTGGCTTGGCACCCACTTCAATTCTTGCGCGACATTGCCTTGAATTAGTGCGACTTTTGTTGCGCCATCCGGGTTGAGCGTTACCCAATTCATGCCCTTTAAACCAAAGCCTGTTGCCAGTATCACTGCCGGAATAACAAGTGTCAGCCAATGTTTGCATAAAATCGCGTAGCTGATTGCTGCTGCGCTTATAACCACAAGCAGTGTGATTAGCTCTACTCCTCCAAGTGGAGCGAAGCTTGAAAGGGGAGAATCAATTTGACTGTAGCCCAACCACAACCATGGAAAACCAGTCATAACCCAGCCACGTAGCCAATCACAGATAAGCCATAATGCAGGGGCAACGATAAAAAATCGAGTGCGATTGTTTTGTGGTGCAAATCGGTTAAGTGAACCGGCAAACAAGGCGGAGTAGATAGACAAATAGCCAACCAAGAGTGCCATTAAAAAGACACTAGCGATTTTTGGCATGCCACCAAAGCTATCAATACTAACGTGTACCCAACTGATACCCGTGATGAACTGACCAAGCCCCCAGGCGTAACCGATCCATGCGGCTTTCTTCACGGACTGACCATGAATGAGCAATAACAGAGCGGCAACACTGAAAAAAGCCAGCGACCAAATTTGATAAGGTGCGAATGCAAATGTTGTTATGGCGCCAACAAAAGCGGCCCCGACGGGCCGCTTGAGGCGATGAACTAGATTACTAATCATCGTATTTTCTTAATTGAGAAGAATGGTGGATTACTCTTCGGATGGTAGTGTGAACTGTTCTTCATCAGGCACGGTAACTTGCAGTTGCACAACACGTCGGTTGTCCGCTGCGGTTACTTTGAAGCTGTAGCTTTCAATTTCTACCACTTCACCGCGAGAAGGAAGATGACCAAATGTTGTCATCACCAAACCACCTACGGTATCCACTTCTTCATCACTGAACGAAGTCCCGAACGTATCGTTGAACTCTTCAATAGTGGTTAGGGCTTTTACGGCAAATGTGTGCTTGCTTAGTTGTCGAATATCCAGTTCTTCTTCGTCGTCAAATTCATCTTCGATGTCGCCAACGATTTCTTCCAAGATATCTTCAATAGTCACAAGACCAGAAACACCACCAAATTCATCCACAACAATCGCCATATGGTAGCGTTCTTCACGGAATTCTTTAAGTAGGCGGTCTACACGTTTGCTTTCAGGGACAACCACCGCAGGACGAATCACTTGTTCAATGTCGAAATCTGCGCTGTTTGAACCTAGGTACTTAAGTAGGTCCTTCGCTAATAGAATACCTTCCACATGGTCTTTATCTTCGCTGATCACAGGATAGCGAGAGTGTTGCGCATCCGTGATTAGAGCAACCAGTGCATCTAAATCATTTGTGCGTTCCACGGTAACCATTTGCGAACGCGGGATCATAATATCTCGCACACGCATTTCGGCGATTTCCATAACACCTTCAAGCATATCTCGGGTGTCGTGGTCAATCAGGTCATTTATTTCTGAGTCACGGATTACATCCACAAGCTCTTGGCGATCTTTTGGTTCACCTTGAAATATTTGACCTAGGCGTTCAAAGAAGGACTTTCTACTCGGACCTTCAGATTTTTCTTTCTTACCTTCTACAGATGAGGGCGAATTGTCTTCGTTCATTGTGTCTCATTACAAAAACGCTATCAGAAGTGTGATAGCACACATTGGCTAGGGTCACATCAGATTAAGGATGGTGACACTGTCCACTAAGTAACAGTTGCTACTCTTTTTCTGCAATATATGGGTCTTCATACCCCATTTTTTGCATAATTTCAGTTTCGAGCGACTCCATCTCGTCAGCGTCATCGTCATTGATATGATCATAACCTAGCAGATGCAAGCTGCCATGTACAACCATATGAGCCCAATGTGCAAACAAAGGTTTATCTTGCTCAATAGCTTCTTGTTCAACGACTTGGCGGCAGATGATCAAATCACCTAGCAAGTTAATTTCAATGCCTGGAGGTGCTTCAAATGGGAAAGAAAGTACATTAGTTGGTTTGTCTTTACCGCGATAATCCAAGTTAAGCTGATTGCTTTCTGGCTCATCTACGATACGTATTGTTACTTCTGCTTCTTTTTGAAACAGAGAAACCGCGTTGTTTAACCATAAATGGATATCATCGAAGCTTGGCAGTCCTTGTTGATCTACGACTGCTAATTGTAGGTCAAGTTCAATGGTCATTATTCTTTACTCTCTGGAACGGACGGCAGTAATTCTGCTTTTTGTGCTTCAAGTAGCTTTTCTTCACGTTCTTCGCGGCGACGTTTTTCGAACTCTTTACGCTCTTTTTGATCTTGGTTTTCCCATTTCTCATAGGCGTTAACAATACGCGCAACCACAGGGTGGCGAACGACGTCATCAGACTGAAAGAAGTTAAAACTGATCTCTTCAACTTCATTAAGCACTTCAACGGCATGACGAAGACCTGATTTCGCACCGCGTGGCAGGTCAATCTGAGTCACATCACCGGTAATTACAGCGCGCGAGTTAAAGCCAATTCGAGTTAGGAACATCTTCATCTGTTCCACTGTGGTATTTTGGCTTTCATCAAGAATGATAAACGCATCGTTGAGTGTACGACCACGCATATAAGCGAGTGGAGCAACTTCAATCACGTTACGCTCGATGAGTTTTTCAACTTTTTCAAAGCCAAGCATCTCAAACAGTGCGTCATAAAGAGGGCGTAAGTATGGGTCCACTTTTTGGCTTAGGTCCCCAGGAAGGAAGCCGAGCTTTTCACCTGCTTCAACTGCTGGGCGCGTAAGCAAAATTCGACGAATTTCTTGGCGCTCAAGCGCATCGACAGCGGCGGCAACGGCAAGGTAGGTTTTACCTGTACCAGCAGGACCAATACCAAAGCTGATGTCATGCGTCACCATATTCACCAAGTACTGAGCTTGGTTTGGTGTGCGTGGCTTAATTACGCCTTTTTTGGTTTTGATGAAGACTTCTTTACCATGATCAATGCTCGATTCGAAATCTTGGTCAAGCACACCGGTTTCTTTGATCGCGAGATGGATTTCATCCGGCTCGATATCGGGCGTGTTGCCGCGAACAGGGGCAGTATTAACGTAAAGAGTTTTAATAATCTCGAGCGCTGCTGCTGAGGTATGAGGTTTACCCACAATAGTGAAGAAGTTGCCACGGTAGCTGATTTCAACACCTAGTCGGCGCTCTAAGTGTTTGATATTATCATCGAATGGACCGCACAAGCTGGCTAAACGGCGGTTATCGGCAGGTTCTAGAGCGATCTCTAGAGTAACGATTTTATTGCTCAAAGTTACCTCTCATTGTTGCCATTGTAGGGAGAGCCAATAACCATCAGCTCTCCTACATGGCGTTAATACGAGTCTATGGCGTAAAGGTTGCTACACCTAGCTCGTCTTCGCGACGTGTGTTTGCCATCATTTGAGTTGGCGAAATAACACTGCGAAGATCCATATCTTTTTCTGTGCGAACAAGCTCACCACGTAGCGAGTTTGTCATTACATCAACAATCTTAACATCAACAAATTGACCGATCAGATCGGCTGAACCTTCAAAGTTCACTACGCGGTTGTTTTCAGTACGAGCGCGCAGTTCCATCAGGTTTTTCTTTGATGGACCTTCAACTAGAACTCGTTGCTCAGTACCTAGCATTAGGCGAGAGTAACGCATTGCTTGTGAGTTGATGGTTTGCTGCAGTTCGTACAAACGTTCTTTCTTGACACTTTCAGCGATATCGCATGGGTAATCGGCTGCTGGTGTTCCAGGGCGAGGCGAGAAGATAAAGCTGAAGCTCATATCGAAATCAACGTCTTTGATAAGCTTCATTGTGTCTTGGAAATCTTTGTCTGTTTCTGCAGGGAAACCCACGATAAAGTCTGAACTGATTTGAATATCAGGGCGAGCTTTACGTAGTTTTCGGATTATTGATTTGTATTCAATAGCCGTGTGTGGACGTTTCATCATCGTTAGTACGCGGTCGCTACCACTTTGTACTGGCAGGTGCAGGAAGCTCACAAGTTCAGGTGTATCTTCGTATACCGCGATAATATCGTCAGTGAACTCAAGTGGGTGACTAGTCGTGAAGCGAATGCGGTCGATACCATCAATTGAGGCGACTAAACGCAATAATTCTGCAAATGAGCAGATCTCACCATCATGTGTTGGACCACGGAATGCGTTTACGTTTTGGCCTAGAAGGTTAACTTCACGTACACCTTGTTCAGCAAGCTGTGCGATTTCGTACAGCACATCATCCATAGGGCGACTAACTTCTTCACCACGTGTGTATGGCACTACGCAGTAAGTACAGTATTTAGAGCAGCCTTCCATGATAGAAACGAATGCAGTAGCACCTTCTGCGCGAGGCTCAGGAAGGTTGTCAAATTTTTCGATCTCTGGGAAAGAGATATCCATCACAGGCGCTTCGTTTTGCAGAGATTGCTTGATCATCTGAGGTAAGCGGTGCAGTGTTTGCGGACCAAAAATCACGTCTACAAATGGTGCGCGTTGACGGATGTGGTCACCTTCTTGAGTTGCCACACAGCCACCGACTCCGATCACGACGCCTGCTTTTTTATCCTTTAACGTTTTCCAACGTCCAAGTTGATGGAAAACTTTTTCCTGTGCTTTTTCACGGATCGAACAGGTGTTAAGTAGAAGTACATCTGCTTCATCAGGGTCTTCTGTTAGCTCGTAGCCGTTTGCAGCGTTAAGCAGGTCGGCCATTTTGGATGAATCATATTCGTTCATCTGGCAACCCCAAGTTTTAATTAGCAGTTTCTTACTCATCTCACTTTCGCTCGTGTTAAGTCTTAAATTCGCTGAGCCACAATAGATATTTGCAGCCCAAAATATAGCCGCCCTCTCGGCGGTAAGCGGCGTATTGTACTGCTTTAAAAAGCACCTGACTAGTGCTGTGGTAAAATCAGTCAAAGCCCGAATTTGCAAGGGCTTTGCCCCTTGTACTGATACGGTTTTTAGTTACATTTTCGTAATCAATACGTACAATTAAAATTCACCCACAAATCAAGATGATGACGTGTAGAAATGAATAAGTTTGATATTGCTGTGATTGGTGGTGGCATGGTCGGTGCCGCCATAGCGCTTGGCTTTGCTAAGCAAGGAAGACAAGTTGTGCTGGTGGAAGGGCATGCACCTCAGCCTTATTCAGAACAACAGCCAATGGATATACGTGTATCGGCTATTTCTCATCAATCTGTCCAGATTCTGGATCAGCTAGGTGCATGGCAATCGATTCAAGCCACACGAATTTGTCCGTATCGCCGTCTTGAAACTTGGGAGCATCCAGAATGCCGTGTACGTTTTCACAGTGATGAGTTGGGCTTGGAGCAACTAGGTTACATTGTTGAAAATCGTCTTATTCAACTTGGTCTTTGGCAGCAATTTGAACAATACCCCAATTTGACTGTGATCTGTCCAGATTCTCTTGCGTCTATTTCTGTTGAAGATAGCGTGCAAATCAATCTTAACTCTGGGGCTACTCTGAGTGCGGAATGGCTAGTTGGTGCGGACGGTGCCAATTCAAAAGTGCGCGAACAAGCTGGGATTGGTATCACGGCTTGGGATTATCGCCAGCATTGTATGTTGATCAATGTTGAAACTGAGTTTGCGCAGCAAGACATTACCTGGCAGCAATTTTACCCCTCAGGTCCTCGTTCATTTTTACCGCTTTGTGGAAAGCAAGGATCATTGGTTTGGTATGACTCACCAAAACGAATTGAGCAACTGAGTAATATGTCCCATGACCAGTTGCGAGAAGAAATCTTAACTCATTTCCCGGCTGAACTAGGTGATATCAAAGTACTTCGGCACGGTTCATTTCCTCTTACTCGACGTCATGCCCAACAGTATGTAAAAAACCACTGTATTCTGGTTGGAGATTCCGCTCATACCATTAACCCACTGGCAGGGCAGGGGGTTAATTTGGGCTTTAAAGATGTTGAAGCACTATTGAATGTAACGGCGGGCGAATCGTTATCTGCGGATGTACTTGCAGCTTATGAACGTAAGCGTCGTAGTGATAATCTATTGATGCAGTCAGGAATGGATTTATTTTATAAAGGTTTCAGTAATGATATTAGACCATTGAAATTACTGCGTAATGCAGCACTTAAAATCGCGGAGAATGCGGGACCCGTTAAAAAGCACGTTCTGAAATATGCGTTAGGGTTAAAATAATAGCCGGATCTTGTAGATATACCCGTCATACTTGAAGTTGCAGCGGTGTTGGCTGTGTTCGTGCGCCCCAATCACATAGTTCACCTATGCTCAGGGGACTTTCTTACTTGCCGCCTACCTGCATCTTCAAGTTTCTTGGGTATAGAATACCTAGTCCAAACAATCATAGTCGTCAGCGGCGGAGGATTCATATTTTTCGCTTGTCGATTTACTAGTATATATACGATATCTCCTCTGTCTATGAAAGAGACTGTTTCAAACATGTACACCTGTTAACTACAGGTGTACATACTAGATTAGTGTAACTAACTAGAATGGTTAGCTTTCTTTTTGTCACCTGTAAACAGTGTTTCAAATTCCAGCCAAAAATTGTCCACAATAGTTTGAAAAATAGACCTTTCATTATTTATTTTAAATAAAAACAATGCATTACATTCTGGTTTGAAAATTGCCATATCGCTCCTAGCGAACAAAGCATCCTGGCGTTTAGTTGCTTATTCGTTTCTTATCCTGCGGTTCATTATCTGTGGGATAAAAGTCCAAAAATCGACTAAAAAGGAGAAGCAAGATGGACTTTAGTCAATTCAGAGAATTGGTACGAATATTTTTACTTGGACTGATATTGAGTTTGTTTAGCTCAGTATCGTGGGCGGTACATGACAATGGTGTATTTGAATTAGAAGGAGATGCGTTTAATAACTTAGCTGTCGATGGAGAGGATTGGGAAAACGTCTTTTTGGGGACAGACAATGCGAATGTCTCATTGTTTGTTGCTGACCCTTCGCCAGTTTCAATCTTTACAGGCGGTAGGAAAGATATTCAAGATATCCCAGACTGGAAGCATAAAGATGGTTCTGTGCCGGATAAAGATGATTTAACCAATGCCTATGCAGCTGCATACGGTGTTGATGATGGTAACTCTGGGCAAGATCTTGTGATTTACTTCGGTGCAGATCGCTTTGCCAATGTAGGTGACGCGTTTATGGGGTTTTGGTTCTTCCAAGACCAAGTTGCAGCGCTACCAGATGGCACTTTTTCTGGAGTTCATATCAACGGTGATGTATTGATTTTGGTTGACTACCCACAAGGCGCCAATGCGGTACCGTATATTGCGATGGTTCTATGGGATGATACTTGTCCAAAAGCGGATAGCAATGATCCAGCCCCTGGTGATTGTGCGGCTAAGAACTTGCGTCTAAAAGCTGAATCTGATGATGTGACAGGTTCGGCTGAGTGTGGTTCCGAAAACGATGATCTAGGTTGCGCAACAACTAATCACAGTGCTGAACCATCGCCATGGTCTTATACCCCTAAATCTGGTTCATCTAACGTATTTCCATTCGAGAGTTTCTATGAAGGTGGGGTTAATTTAACCCAGCTATTGGGTGGTACAGGTACCTGTTTTAGTAGCTATATGGCAGAGACACGTTCTTCTAGCTCTTTTACCGCAGCACTGAAAGACTTTGTTTTAGGGGAATTTGAACTCTGTGGTATGGAAGTGGTGAAAACTTGTACCGGAGGGGAAGTGTCGACGACCGGTGACTCTATAATTTATGGTTATAAAATCGATGTGACTAATACTGGTTTTGGTACTCTTTTTGATATCAATGTTGACGATACTACAGCTGGTGATACCTTCTATACCGCTTCTCTTGGAGTCGGGGTAACGGAATCTTACACAGGTACGTTTGAGACAACCACTATAGGTGCACTAAATGAGGCTTCGGTAAGCGCGGCGCTCAAAACCGGAGGTGAAATAGTGATAGATGTAACATCGCAAGCAACCTGTCCAGTTGTAACACCTCAAGCTGAAATGAACATAACCAAGCAGTGTGAGACACTTGTTGAAAAAAATGCCTCAGGTGCATATGGTTTGTTAGTTAAATATAACGGTAAGGTTTGTAATACCAGTGCCGTAAAAATTGAAAATGTATCCATCGCAGAGAAACATGATGGAATCACGGTTAATATCCCAGTTGGTGATATTGGACCAAGCAGCTGTAAAGACTACGGTGGGAACTATATCCCAACTCCGAGTACTGATGTGGCGAATGGTGGTGTGGCTGCACACTCTGTGAGAACGTTTAAAGATACGGTATTCGCGACTGGGGCTAATGCTATTACGGGCGCATCGGTAGATAGTGGAATGTTGGTCGAAGCGAATTGTCCACTTTGTCCAGCTCCGACACCATAAGTATCTTTATCGAAAAAAGGCACTTAAATTGATAAGTGCGCATGTTTGGTAATGCCAGTCAGTTAAGTTGGCTGGCATTTTTTATCACATATACTTTGTTTTCAACCTACCTCATCGAGATATCTGCGTTCTTCAATTGTTGGGAGAAGAAGTCGCGTCGACAATTATTTAATCTTTTTTGATAGGTGTGATAGTTAGAAAAGCGATTCTCAATTTAGAGCAATTAGATTTTCAAATCGACGTCTTGCCTGCAAACCTAACAACTCTCGCTGAGCTAAGCATCTTGAGGTTACTTGGGTATATTAGCACTCTGATTTTGCTGTGCTTTAAAGCTTAATGGCTGAATCGTTCTGAAGCGAGTCAAGGTTAGAGAATATTGAGGGTTGGGAATTTGTAATGAATAGATTTTCTGATGACATGAAAAATCCGATATTAGCGAACTAATATCGGATTTGAAGATTTTCTAACGCTTGGTCAAATGATCACTCAAATGTCTTAACGGATCAGGAAGGCAGCGTTTGTTATCTGGCTAGATTACTTAGTTACTCGTAATACTGGAGTTTCACCAACAGTCACTGAACCAGAAAGCTTGTTCAGCTCTTTGATTTCGTCCATGTTAGAAATAACAACAGGAGTTAGAGTAGACTTCGCTTTTTCTTCTAGAAGAGCTAGATCAAACTCAATGATAGTGTCGCCGGCTTTAACAGCTTGACCTTCTTCAGCGATACGCTTAAAGCCTTCGCCTTTCAGTTCAACTGTATCGATGCCGAAGTGAACGAATAGCTCAACACCGTCGTCAGACTCGATAGAGAAAGCGTGGTTAGTTTCGAAGATCTTACCGATAGTACCGTTTACAGGAGCTACCATCTTGTCACCAGCTGGTTTGATAGCAATACCGTCACCAACGATCTTCTCTGCGAATACCACATCTGGCACATCTTCGATGTTTACGATTTCACCAGATAGAGGTGCGATGATCTCAATTGCACCAACATCAGCGCTATCATCAGATACTAGCTTCTTAAGTTTATCAAACAGACCCATTGTGTCATGCTCCTAACGTTTAGTTTTGTTCTTTCGCAATATAGTATACCAATCTACTCGAATAAACGAACAGTTTTAGCGCAACAAAACGCTAATAAGGAGGCTACAACTTTGACGCATAAAAATTGATTTTTTAATGTTATCAATCTCTAAAATCTTAGTTATAGCTTCCTAATTGTTCAATTCGTGTAGACTAGCTATGCAGATTACTTAGATTTTTCTGCAATAAATCTGTCTACAACGGCTTCAATTTCTGCTGCTGTTGGTAGGGAAAGAGCTTCTTCTGCCATTGCTTTAACTTCTGCGAAGTTAGAGTTACGGATCACTTTCTTAACCTTCGGAATTGAGATTCCGCTCATTGAGAACTCATCTAATCCCATACCTAGTAATAGTAGAGTTGCACGCTCATCGCCTGCTAGCTCGCCACACATACCAGTCCACTTACCTTCCGCGTGAGAAGCATCGATAACTTGCTTAATCACAGTCAGTACAGCAGGTGATAAAGGATTGTAAAGGTGAGAAATCATCTCGTTACCACGATCAACTGCTAGCGTGTACTGAGTTAGGTCGTTAGTACCAATAGAGAAGAACGCAACTTCTTTCGCTAGGTGGTGAGCGATCGCTGCAGCTGCAGGAGTCTCAACCATTACGCCGATTTCGATATTTTCATCGAATGCGATATCTTCAGCTCGTAGTTCTGCTTTGTATTCTTCGATAGCTTTATTCAGTTCACGAATTTCTTCAACAGAGATGATCATTGGGAACATGATACGCAGACTGCCGTGTGCTGATGCACGAAGGATACCACGCAGCTGATCTCGTAGGATTTCACGACGGTCCAAGCTGATACGAACTGCACGCCAACCGAGGAATGGGTTCATTTCTTTTGGAAGATCCATATATGGTAGATCTTTATCACCACCGATATCCATAGTACGAATAATTACCGATTGACCTTCCATTGCTTCTGCAACTTCTTTGTACGCTTGGTATTGTACTTCTTCAGTAGGAAGTGAATCGCGGTCCATGAATAGGAATTCTGTACGATACAGACCAACGCCTTCACCACCATTGCGGATGATGCCGTCACAGTCTTTTACTGTACCGATGTTGCCGCAAACTTCTACACGGTGACCGTCTAGAGTCTCTGCGTGTAAATCTTTAAGTTTTGCTAGTTCTTCTTTTTCAGCGATGAATGCAGCTTTCACTGCTTTTGCTTCCGCAAGCGCTTCTTCTGATGGATTGATCACGATTTTGTTGTTCATCGCATCAAGAATTAGCATGTCGCCGTTCTTCACTTGTTTCGTAATATTGTTAGTACCAACGATTGCTGGTAGTTCAAGAGAACGAGCCATGATTGAAGTGTGAGAAGTACGACCGCCGATATCACATGCGAAACCTAGTACGTAGTCTAGATTGATTTGCGCAGTTTCTGATGGCGTTAAGTCGTAAGCAACTAGGATTACTTCTTGGTCAATATCGCTTAGAGAAACGATGTTGATGCCAAGTGCGTTTTTAACAAAACGAGAACCAATGTCGCGAATATCAGTAGCGCGCTCTTTTAAGTATTCATCGTCTAGTGATTCTAATGCGCATGCTTGTTCTTCGATAACGGTATAAATTGCGTTATCGGCAGACATCTTGTCTTTCTTGATGAGTGCTAGGATTTCTTCCTCTAGCTCTTCGTCTTCAAGAAGCATGATGTGGCCTTCAAAGATGGCTTCTTTTTCTTCACCGAAGGTTTCAAGTGCTTTTTGCTTGATCATTTCAAGCTGAGCTGATGACTTGTTGCGAGCGTCGAAGAAACATTGTACTTCCGCTTCTACTCGATCGTCAGAGATTGCGTTTTTGTTTAGGACAATTTCATCTTCTTGAAGTAGTAGTGCTTTACCAATAGCAATACCAGGAGATGCTAGGATACCTGAAATCATAGCCTTACCTTAAATTGGTCAACTTTAAACTGGAAAAAAATATGGGTGCGCTAACGTTAATGTTTAGCTTATGTTAGGACCTATTTCCAACAAAGCCATTCTGTTTTCACAAAATGGCTTCAAAAATAGGAGACCGAATTAGTGTAGTTGATCCATTAGAGCAACTAGGTGGTCTACTGCTTGTTGTGCTTGTGGGCCTTCAGCAGAAATTGTTACAACAGTACCTTTAACTAGGCCAAGAGTTTGTAGTTTGAATAGGCTTTTTGCGCTTGCGCTTTTGCCGCTTGAAGTCACATTGATGTCAGCATCAAATGCTTTAGCTTCTTTTACGAACTGTGCCGCAGGACGAGTATGAAGACCGTTTTCTGCAGTGATTTCAACTTGCTTCTCGTACATTTGTTATACCCCAATTAATTTATATTTTAGATAGTATTTTTAACCAAGCCTAGCTTAACGATTTATGATGACCTGTTCTATAAAACTAGCCAGCAATTTGTGTCGAAACTGATACTGGTTACAATTTTGGCAGTAATGACTGTAACAACCAGTGCCAATCATCACTACTTAGATACCGTTTGGCAATATTATTTTGAAGCCAAAAATAAAACATTCCTGATATTACCAAAGGTATCGTTAGGATCAACAAAAAAGCCCCTGAATGGGGCTTTTTTAAACGAAAATTTGATTTGGCTACGTATTACTGTTGGTTCTCTTTCTCGGTAAATAAGCCAGAAAATAGTGCTGTACTTAAGTAACGCTCACCTGAGCTTGGTAAAACGACGACAATTGTTTTTCCAGCAAATTCAGGTAGTTCGGCGATTTTGTTTGCCGCAACAACGGCTGCGCCAGAAGAAATACCAGCTAGTATGCCTTCTTCTTTCATTAGGCGATGAGCCATCTCAATAGCTTCTTCAGAGGTAACAGATTCAACGCGGTCTAAAAGCTCTAAATCAAGGTTTCCTGGGATGAAACCAGCACCGATACCTTGAATTTTATGAGGAGCTGGCTGAATTTCGTCACCCGCGAGTGCTTGAGCGATAACTGGTGATTCAGCTGGTTCTACAGCAACAGAAGTAATTGCTTTGCCTTTTTCACCCTTAATGTAGCGGCTTGTACCAGTGATAGTACCACCAGTACCAACACCTGCGACGATAACATCGACAGCGCCGTCAGTTGCTTCCCAAATTTCAGGACCGGTTGTCTTTTCGTGGATCTCTGGGTTCGCTGGGTTGTCGAACTGCTGAAGTAAAAGGTATTTTTCAGGGTTGCTTGCTGCAATTTCTTCGGCTTTCGCAATCGCACCTTTCATGCCTTTTGCGGCTTCAGTTAACTCTAGTTTTGCACCAAGTGCTTTCAGTAATTTACGGCGTTCAAGGCTCATTGATTCAGGCATAGTAAGCGTCAAACTGTAACCACGAGCTGCGGCGACGAAAGCGAGTGCGATACCAGTGTTACCACTTGTTGGTTCAACAAGCTCAACCCCTGGTTTTAGTTTTCCTTGCTTTTCTGCATCCCAAATCATGCTTGCGCCAATACGGCACTTCACGCTAAAGCTTGGATTACGAGCTTCCACTTTGGCTAAGACATTACCTTTTGCAACTTTGTTTAAGCGAACAAGAGGCGTGTTACCAATAGTTTGTGAATTGTCTTCGTAGATTTTGCTCATTGTCTGGTCCTTCATAAGATGGCTATTTGCTCGTATGTCTGATTCTGACCGCGCAAACATATGTGTTTAGTGGATGTGGATAAAGATTAGGGCTTTTTCAAAAATGAGAGAAGGATTAAAAAGTTATATCTTATTTAAAATACCCCAATATTATTTATATAGTTGATTTGAGGATAAATGACGTTATCAAGTCAGCTTGTTAGACGCCTTCTATTGGAAGGCGTATTGATATAATTTAATAACCCAATTGAGAGTGTGGCTTAATCCATTTGAAGTCGACATTCTGAGTATATTCCAATTTAGTATCACTCTGAGGTAGCAATAACGACCTCAGAGGTCAACTGATGAAATGAGTGACGACTATTTTTTGAATTCGCTTACCCACATAGAGGTTGCACCACAAACAGCAACGGGCATAACAATCAAATTTAAGATTGGTATGGTAGTAAATAAACTAACTAAAACACCAAAGCTGTACGCTTTGCCTTGTTTTTGTTTCAAATTGTAACGCATTTCATTGAAATTCACTTTGTGGTTATCAAAGGGATAGTCACAATATTGAATGGCAAGTATCCAAGCAGTAAAAATGAACCATAAAATTGGACCAATGGTTTGACCTAGCGCTGGAATTAGCAGTAATAGAAAGAGCCCAATTGCTTTTGGCAATACATAGAGTAATTTACGCCATTCACGAGCAAGAACCCGAGGTGTATCTTTCACCACACTCAGTATGCCATCGTCATTTATTTTCTGCCCTGTCAGGTATTCTTCAACTTTCTCTGCCAGCAGTCCATTAAATGGTGCCGCAACAAAGTTGGCCAGCGTGCTAAAGAAGTAGGAGAAGGTAGCCAATATGGTTAAGACTAATAGTGGCCACAAAATATAGCTTAGCCAAGATAAAAACTCGGGCAGTTGACCTATCCACTGATTTATCCAATTGTCTAAATGAGAGAACAAATAGAAAAGTGCACCACCGACCAAAATTATGTTGACCAATAGGGGCATAAGAACGAAGCGACGAATGCCAGGGCTAAGTGCAAGTTCGATACCGTGAAAGAAATAACCAAACCCTGAACGTGATATTGTGTATTTTGTCATATAGCTTTATCTGTGTGGAAAACGACCTTTTTCTATCTTAACAAGAAAGAAGCGTGTTCAAAATCACAACATTGTGGGAACTTCTCACATTAATTTGTTCTAAAACCTAGGATAGTTTTGGTAAAGTTGTTGGTAAATAGGTTTAATCAATTTGGCCGTAAGCCCAGAAAGTGTTTGCCGCTAAGCAAATGAGAGCAAAAAATGCAGGAATTGCGATTCGTACTTATCGTGGTTGGCGCGCTTGCCATCGCCGCGTTATTGTTCCACGGTCTATGGACGAGTAAAAAAGAAGGCAAATCAAAATTTGGTGATAAACCATTAGGGAAGCTCGATACCAACAGCGAAGATGTATTGGATCGAAGTGCTGACCGAGGGTTTGCGTCAGAAGATGATTTTGAAATTATACGTAAGGACCGTAAAGAGACGGATTTCGAAACTGATGTTTTGGAAGATGATCCGTTTAGTTCCGATCCATTGACTTCAGATCCACTCACGGCTGACTATTTCGCCGATGATCCTGAAACAGAAGTAGCAGATAAGAAAGCGAATAAAGTTGTGATGGATGAAATTCCATCAATGTCAGCATTAGATACCGCTGAGTTAGAGATTGAACCATTAGATCAGGCGTTCACCGCGGAGCCTAATGTTGCCCAAGTCGATGCGAAAGCTGTCGAAATCGTTGAAGAGCCTCAAGAACAAGAGCTGGAAGTTATTGTTTTGAATGTGCACTGTACTGGCGATGAGCCTTTTGTCGGCACCAAGCTATTCGATAGCATGCAACAACATGATTTGCTGTATGGTGAAATGGACATCTTCCATCGTCATACTGATCTCTCGGTAACGGGAAAGGTGCTATTTAGTGTTGCTAATATGATGCAACCGGGAGCGCTGAAACACGATGACCCAGCTGATTTTAGTACTAAAGGCATATCTTTCTTCATGACATTACCTTGTTACGGTGATGCTGACCAAAACTTCAAGTTGATGCTCAAAACAGCGCAGCAGATTGCCGATGATTTAGGTGCCAATGTGCTGGATGACGGGCGTAATCTGATAACCCCAAATCGTATCGATCGTTATAAAGCACAAATTAAAGAGTTTAAGGCAAGACAAGCTAGCTGATGTTTGCAATATAAACTCAAAGAATTAAGGCTCCTTCATAATTGGGAGCCTTTTTATTTGCTTTATTGAACCCAACGAGTAGTACAGTCATACTCGTATGATTAGTCATATCCTATCGAAACCTGAGTGAAATATGTCGACAGAAATCCAACAACAACTCGAACAGTTACGCGAAACACTTCATTACCATGCTGTGCGTTATTACGTTGAAGATAGCCCTGAAATTCCGGATGCTGAGTATGACCGCCTAATGCGTGATTTGCTCGATCTAGAAGCACAATCACCTGAACTGGTAACGATCGACTCACCTAGCCAACGAGTTGGTGGCTTACCTCTTGATGGCTTTGATACCGTTAGCCATGAAATACCAATGCTATCACTTGATAATGCATTTGATGATGGCGAGTTAAGCTCTTTTCATAAGCGGATGGTTGATCGATTACCAGCGGCGAAATTTGATGTTTTTTGTTGTGAGCCAAAACTTGATGGATTAGCCGTGAGCCTACTTTATGTTGATGGCATTCTAGTACAAGCGGCTACGCGCGGTGATGGCACTACCGGTGAGAATATTACTGAAAACGTGAGAACCATCAGCGCGATTCCGTTGAAGTTGCGCGGTGAAGGTTGGCCTAGGCGAATTGAAGTGCGTGGTGAGGTGTTTATGCCTAAAGCCGGTTTCGACAAACTTAACCAACTGGCACTCAAAAAAGGTGAAAAAACATTTGTTAACCCACGCAACGCCGCTGCTGGCAGTTTGCGTCAACTTGATTCGCGTATTACCGCAACACGCCCGCTAAATTTTTACGCATACAGTGTAGGTGTTGTGGAAGGTATGGTTCTTTCCACCAGTCATTATCAACGTTTTGTCCAACTTAAAAGTTGGGGAATGCCAATGTGTCCTGAGACAAAGCTTGTAGAGTCTCTTGAGCAGGTGAAAAGTTACTATCAAGATATCTTAAGCCGCCGTGATGAATTGGCTTATGAGATTGATGGTGTGGTAATTAAGGTTGATGACATTGCGGTACAAGAGCTGTTGGGCTTTGTTGCGAGAGCTCCACGTTGGGCAATTGCATATAAATTTCCTGCCCAAGAAGAAATAACGCTTCTCAATGATGTTGAATTCCAAGTGGGTCGTACAGGCGCTATTACACCAGTTGCGAAATTAGAACCTGTGTTTGTTGGTGGCGTAACGGTAAGTAATGCGACATTGCATAATGCCGATGAGATTGCGCGCCTGAAAGTAAAAATCGGTGATAGCGTGATCATTCGTCGCGCTGGCGACGTCATCCCTCAAGTGGTCTCAGTTATTGAAGAGAGACGCCCAGAAAACGCACGTGAGATTGAGTTTCCTAATCAATGCCCAGTTTGCCGTTCGGCGGTTGAGCGCGTTGAAGGTGAGGCGGTAGCACGATGTACAGGTGGGTTGGTTTGCCAAGCCCAACGTAAAGAAGCACTGAAGCATTTTGTCTCACGTAAAGCACTTGATGTTGATGGCTTAGGTGAGAAAGTGATTGAGCAGCTTGTTGACCGTGAAATGGTAGAGACTCCTGCTGACTTATTCAAATTAAGTGCTGGAGTCATTACCGTATTGGATCGTATGGGACCAAAATCAGCACAAAACGTAGTGAATGCACTGCAAGCAGCAAAGCAAACGACTTTAGCTCGATTTTTGTATTCGTTGGGTATTCGTGAAGTTGGTGAAGCGACAGCGGCTAATTTAGCGACTCATTTTAAAAATCTTGAGCCTGTGATGTGCGCAAGTCATGAAAATTTGGTTGAAGTTCAGGATGTCGGTGTAATAGTTGCGAGTCATATCACTGCTTTTTTTGCGCAGGATAAAAACAAAAAGGTGATCGCAGAACTGATTGAACAGGGCATAAACTGGCCAACTATCGAAGAGAAAGATGACAGCATTCCTCAGCCACTTGCTGGAAAGGTGGTGGTATTAACGGGGTCTTTATCCCAACTATCACGCTCTGATGCTAAAGCCGCACTGCAATCACTCGGTGCTAAGGTGACGGGAAGTGTTTCAAAGAAAACAGATATTTTGTTTGTTGGTGAAAATGCAGGGTCGAAATTAGCGAAGGCGCAAGAGCTAGGTGTTGAAGTGAGAACAGAACAAGATTTGATTAATCTAATGTAGAAAATCAGTGTAATTGGATTAGATTACAGATACTTTGCATTCTAAAATATAAAACAAAATAGAGAACACCCCTATATTTAGAGGTGTTTTTTTTGCATTAAAATTAAGGTGGTTTAATTTAAAGGAAAATGTCCATAAAATTAGAGTGACATTGATCGTAATTAATTTTTTTAGCTAATTTTAGGTTTTTATATGCGGTGCACATCAAGTTTTCGCGACGTCAAAGTGTGCTAACTTATTGATTTGTAATGAAATTATTATTTATTGAAAAAGTTCAAAACGATATAGAGATCTTGATCACTAGTTTAGAAAAAGTATGCATTGGGTCATATTTTTTTATAAAGAAATTAAGTTCTCATTGATGTTTTTTGCTGCGAAGTTAGTCTGGTTCCCATGGATACACGAGGTGTATGCAGTAACTTTAAAATCAAAACGATCATTGATGATTATTGAGATTTTACACGAAAAATCTTTTCCCTTCGGCGGCCAACTTAAGGGAAAAGTAAATAAAACAGCTATATCCATTTTTAGGAGTTTTTCCATGGACAAATTTTTTAAACGCACTCTAGTATGTGCGGCAGTGGCTTCTGTTGCTTCAGTAGGTTCTGCAAATGCAGCAGTTGATGTTGTAGGTGATGCAGTACAATTTTACGGTCAAGCGGCTGGTGCAGTTATTTTTGATATTAAAGATAACCAAGATAACAGCATGATCGCTGATATCGAATCTCGTATCGGTTTCCGTGGTGTGGTTGATTTTGAAGATCTAGAACCTAACCTGATTTGGCAAATGGAAGGTGGTAACGCAAACAACGGTGACAACACTGGTGGTTTAGGTGCTCGTGATACTTACCTAGGTTTTGATTGGGATGGTTTCGGTAACATCAAATACGGTCGCCAGTTAATTGCAGCATACAACATCGTTGATGGACACACGAACCCTGGTACTGGTGGTGCATTTGATACAGCTAATGATATCGGTGCAAAATATCAAGACCGTGCTGATCACGTAATCCGCTACGATTCAGCAAACTGGAATGGTTTCACACTTCAAGGTACGTTGAGTGGTATGGGGACTTCAACTGACTCTAAGACTTTGAGTTTTGCTGGTGCATACCAAAATGATAATATGCTACTACATGCTGGTTACTATGACCGTGGTGAGTCAGTAGAAAAAGAAGTTAAAATTAACATGGGTACTGCAGCTGACGTAGCGTTAGATAGCAGTAACTACTGGGTTGCGGGTGCATACTTCTTCCTAGGTGATTTCACTATTAATGCAGCTTACCGTGATGCATCTGTAGATTACACTGCGGGTGGCGAAAATAGCCAAGAAAGCTACTCTGCAGCAATCCAATACACTATCGACGAAAACTGGTTTATCAAAGCTGGTTACGCACATCAAGGTGAGTCTGATAAAGCTGTTGAGGACGATTCAGATACCGCAATCACTGCTCGCGTAGCATATACACTACCAAGCGCAATTTTATACTTCGATATTCGTGATTACGATATGGATGGTAAAACGACAGAGAGTGATAAAACTAGACTTATGTTTGGTACTGAATACTACTGGTAAGCTGCGGCTTATGAGTTAGTCTAACTGTCTTATTTTATGAGCACTCTCACTAGAGTGCTCTTTTTTTCAGGAGAGAAAGATGAAGGTAATGAAAACCTTAATTGCATTGTGTATTACGACGGCTTCATTTGCTCCACATGCTGAAGTTGGACTAAGTTTTGACGAAAATATCACACCTCTTGTTGTTGATAGTGAAGAATCTGGCTTTTGGGCGTTTTCTACCCCCAAATTTGAAGTGCCAAATGGAACTAATCAAGTGGTGTTCCGCGTAGCAAAATTAGTGGACAATGGCTTTGGAAAGAAAGAAAAATTTAGTTCCGAGGCGTTTGTTATTACATTTGATGCTCAAGATACAAAGTTGGTATTAGCACCAGATATAAAAATTACTCGTATGATTCATGTTGAGAACTTTAATAAAAACCCGAAGGTGAAGTTAACTGACACTAACGGCGAGAAAATGGATTTCACGATTGATGTTCTACCAGCTATTTTAGGTATTGGTCGTAATTATCTTAAAGAGTTAAATAAGTATAACCAAGTAAAAGGTATTGTGACGGCATCATCATCGGCTAACAGTACTCAAAGTGCTTCATTCGCTACAGGACAATTGTCAGGTGGGGATGCAAGTCAAATGATTGCATATTGGGCTAAGAAAGCAACGCCTCAGGAATTAGAACAATTTACGAATTGGGCGTTTGAAAACAGACAAGAGGTAACTCTGTCTAAGCTAGAGGGCTCTAAATCATTAGAGATGATGGGATACTGGTATGGAGAGGCATCACCAGCAGAAAGAAAATTAATATTGGCCTGGTTAGTATCGCATTAATTGACTCGAATTTTTAAGCCCTTGCCCTTTTTATTAGGCAAGGGCTTTGTCAATACTAACGAGATAGTGTAGCACCAGAGTAAGTTCCACCATTTGAGCGACATACACCGCTAGGAATGTAATCTGTTGTCCCATCAGGCAAGTTACATGTAACCCACGCCCCGCGAGCGGTTTGATTACTATTTGAGTTATTTGCAGTTGTAGATGCAAACACAGAAAACGAAAGTAGCGCAGTACAGAATAGGGCAATAATCTTCTTCATAACAATTTCTCCATTGTTTTGTGAGGCATCTCAAATTTTACTGAGATACCCTTATTATGAAACAAGACTGATAAAGATCAAAAAAAAATGATATTTTTATGTAATAAATAACATATCTTTATGTTTTTTTAGGTTAAATGTCCCAAAAATTTTTTTTATAGCTAGTGGGCTACTTGTTAAAACAAAATGGACAGAAAAAGGAGACGTTTTCTGCCCATTTTAAAGGAAATAAGGCTTACTTTTTTTCTTCAATAAATAAAACTATTCCTTTAATTTCAACTATTTTCACGACAGTTTCAGCAGATAATGCTTGTTCTGAATAAGCAGACCACGTGGTATCGGCTAACTTTATTCTAGACTTCCCTGCGGGTATGTCGTGTTCCAGTACAATGGTTTGCCCAATGAGCTGCTTGGTTTTCTGATTCAGATCTCTTTGGTTATCATCCTGTTGATCGCTTTTCAATTGCTTTCGCCACCAAAGCCATGTGGTTGCTAAAGAAAAGACACCAAATGAAACCCACTGTAGTTGCCAACTCATAGGCAACCAAGTTAGTAGGGCTCCAACTATTAAAGCCGAGATCCCTAACCAAAGCAGATAGCCGGCAGTACCCAGCAATTCGGCGGCAAGTAACGCCAGCCCAAAGGCGATCCAATGCCAATGATTTACGTTATCTAAAACTTCAACCACATAAACCTCTATTGTTTTTCTTGTTTGAACATTTCAGCAATACCCGCAATCGATCCCATCAATCCGGATGCCTCTAGCGGAAGCATAATAATTTTGCCATTCTCCGCCTGACCGATGGTTTTTAGCGCATCGGTATAGCCTTGAGCAATAAAGTAATTGACCGCTTGCATGTCGCCTTTTGAAATGGCTTCTGAAACCATCTCAGTCGCTCTAGCTTCTGCTTCTGCCGCTCGCTCGCGAGCTTCTGCTTGTAGAATAGCGGCTTGTTTATCACCTTCAGCTTTTAGTATTTCAGATTGTTTTTGCCCCTCAGCTCTTAATATTTGCGCTTGACGAACGCCTTCCGCTTCCAGTATTTCTGCGCGCTTGTTTCGCTCGGCTTTCATTTGGGCATTCATCGCAGCAGTCAAATCAGCTGGTGGTTGAACGTCTTTTATCTCAATACGTGTGATTTTTACGCCCCAAGGATTGGTCGCTTCATCAACGATTGCGAGTAGTTTTACGTTGATCATGTCGCGTTGGCTGAGCATTTCATCCAACTCCATAGAGCCAAGTACGGTACGGATGTTGGTTAAGGTCAAATTGCGGATTGCGTGTTCAAGGTCATTAACCTCGTATGCTGCTTTTGGTGCGTCAATCGCTTGTATAAAGCAGACTGCATCAATGGTTACGTTAGCGTTATCACGTGAGATAACTTCTTGTGCAGGTATATCAAGAACTCGTTCCATCATATTGATTTTATGACCAATTTTATCGACGAAAGGAATGATAAAATTAAGACCGGGTTTCAGTGTTAGGGTATAGCGACCAAATCGCTCAACCGTCCAATGGCTACCTTGTGGTACGGTTTTTACTCCGGCATAGACGAAAGAGACAACGGCAATAATAAAGATAGCGGTTGTGATAATTGAATCGAGTGGGAAGGATGTATCGACAGGCATGAGGCGTTCCTTATTCTAAGATAGCCTCATTGTTGCTTATTATTTATCCAGCGACAAACGTAATAACGAGAATTGCTACGCCAATCCAATACAACCAAGATCAATTGGGCTGATCTTGGCTGTCGTTCTTACTGTTAGTACAAGATAGAGTAGAGTCGGCTACGATATTTTGCGGCAGTTTTATTTCCCTGTCCCAGAGCGCTGAGAATATCCATAAATGATTTTTTCAGATCACCATCCAGTGCACCAAGATCTTTCACAAGAAATTGCCAAATCAAATTGAGTGCCTCTTCGTCACGGTTAACTTGATGGTAATTTAATGCTAATTCTTGAGCCAATTTGGTATTGCTAGGATCCAGCGCAAGTTGCTCTTCAAGGGATTGGATCTCAGGGCTATTAGCTGCCTGATGATGAATTTCCAATTTGGCGATCAAACCTTTGTAATAGTTGTCTTGGTACTCAAGAGGGATGTTTTGTAATAAAACTTCAGCGTCCTCAAAGTTTTGAGCTTCAAGATAACAATCAGCAAGCGCCAGTTTCACATCTCCTCGGCTGGCTAATTCAGCTGGTAGAGTGTTTAGCATGGTGAGAGCTTGAGCATGTAAACCTTCTGTAATCAACTCAAGAGCTTTATTTAGATTTAGCTCATCTTGGCTAGGAAGATGTTTAGCTAACATAGCTTCAATTGCGTGAATTGGCTGAGGACCACCAAGACCATCGACAGGCTTGCCGTCGATAAACAGTGCAACCGTTGGTAGCGCTTGTACGCCAAATTGAGCCGCTATTGATTGTTCTTGTTCGCAGTTAAGTAATGCTAGTGTCATTGCGCCATTATAGTTTTGCGCAATTTGCTGTAATTGCGGAATGACATCACTACTCTCAGGGCTTATTGATGCCCAAAAGTGAATCAGTAGAGGAGTGTGTTGAGAGCTCTCGAGAACTTGCATGAAGTTCTGTTGATTCAATTCAGTGATAAAAGGTGATTGCATGCGACATATCCTTTCCAAATGTCTTTATCTAACCATTAAGTATGGTCGACAGCAGGATAAATCAAGCATTTAAACAAAAACACCACGCTAATTCGTGGTGTTTTTCGGCAAAGTGCAAGCGAAGGTGTTTATAGTATGATAAGCAAAGTTAACGCGACACTCACACAGAGCCAGTTTAATTGGTTTAATGACATGTACAGGCACCGTATGTGACGCTTTTTAATGGTTTACGCTATTATGATGCCTCTAATTTGTGACGTTATTATTACACTAAGCTGCTTTAAGCAAAATTTTATCTAACCACCGAGTTGGAAGAATTCGTTTTAATAACGCAAACACTTGGGTTGGTTTGGTTATCCGATAGCGAATCTTAGGCGTGGTGGCTTCAAGAGCATGTATCACAGGTTCAATACATGCCTCGGCTGGCAATACAAAAGCATTGTTAGATGATTGTTTTTCTAGCCGTATTATTTGCTCTAGGTACGCCGTTTTATGAGTGCTGTTTTCTACCGTTATCCACTGCTTGAACGCCTTTAATGCATTGGCGCGAAATTGAGTTTCGATTGGGCCGGGTTCGATCAAACTAATTTTTATGTTGGTCGATGCAAGTTCTAATCTAAGTGTGTCAGTCCAGCCTTCAATGGCAAACTTTGATGCATTGTATGCCCCACGATACTTCATGGCGGCGAAGCCCAGTACTGAACTGTTTTGTATAATTCGACCTTCGCCTTGCTTTCTCATTACGGGCAATACTTCTACCACTAACTGATGCCAACCAAAGAAATTTGTTTCAAACTGAGCTCGCAATCCATCGGTAGGCAAGTCTTCCAATGCCCCTGGTTGACCATATGCACCATTATTAAACAGGGCATATAGTTTGCCATTGGTTAACGTTAAGGTCAGCTGTACCGCTTTGCTGATACTCTCCGGGCAAGCTAAATCAAGTTGAATACAAGTCAGCCCTTCTTGCTTCAAACGCTCGATATCTTTTGTATTTCGACAAGAGGCGATGACTTGATACCCGCGCTTGTGAAGCGCATGAGCGGTAACATAGCCTATACCCGATGAACAGCCAGTGATGAGTATCGCTTTGGTCATGAAATCTCTTCTTTTCCCTTTGAAAATAGAGTATTAGAGTAAAGGATTATTCATGATGTTGTAATAGATTTTTCAACGCAGGCTCTAGACGTGAATAACTAAATCGAAAGCCCAATTCGGTTAATTTTTTTGGCTTTGCCCTAATGCTATCAAGTAATAATACTGAGCATTCTCCCATGATGGCTTTAATCGCCCATTTGGGCGTGAAGAGGAAATGCGGACGCTTTAGAGTTCGCGCAAGTGTGCCGCTAAAATGGCGGTTTGTCACAGGGTGCGGTGCGCAAATATTGAATTCACCATGCGCATGTTCGGTTTCAAGCAAGTATACAATAGCACGAACCATATCAAGCTTATGGATCCAAGGCATGTATTGGCGACCGCTGCCAATAGGTCCACCGACTCCTATTTTGTATGGCAAGAGCATTTTTGCCAATGCACCACCATCACAACCGAGTACAACGCCTGTTCGTAAAATACAAATCCGAATATTTTCTGAGCGCGCACGATTGGCGATTTCTTCCCATTTGGCGCAAACATGATGAGGAAAGTGTTCACAATGGACATGCAAGCTTTCATCAAAAGGGTGCTCTTGTTGATCACTATAGTAGCCAATAGCAGAACCACTGATAAATACGGAGGGAGGGGTGGTGCTGGCATGAACTAAAGAGACGAGTTGTTCGGTCAGTTTCCAGCGACTTTCGCAAATTTTTTTCTTCTGCTCTGAACTCCAACGTTTATCTGCTATCGGTTCTCCGGCGAGATTTATAATTGCGTC
Source organism: Vibrio kasasachensis (assembly GCF_050337565.1). NCBI lineage: Bacteria > Pseudomonadati > Pseudomonadota > Gammaproteobacteria > Vibrionales > Vibrionaceae > Vibrio > Vibrio kasasachensis. The sequence goes on from NZ_JAKJTB010000008.1 coordinate 141,483, forward strand.
AAAATCATTAAGGTCATGAAAACCGTTCAAGTGAGATATATAGGTGATATTGCCTAAATCAGCATGACTAACGATTTGTTTGGCTTTCTCGGGCGAGCGAGTTAATAGCACTACTTCATGAGTTGTTAAGTGCTTGAGTAATTCTCTGCCAATAAAACCGGTGCCACCAGTTAGTAATATTTTCATTTAACTCTCCTTGTCTGGAGTAATTATAGCGAGATTCAGACAAATTCGGATCAACAGCTACTAATTATCGACTTCTCTTTTACCGAACAATTAGCTTGGGTAATGTTCACAAAAATCACATTTTGTTACATCTATATTAAGTGCTGTAGTAATTGTCACATATTATCAAGGCTTGCTTTGGCAAGATATACAGCAACTCATGGAATGGAGTGAGACTATGCCCAAAGCCTTTGGGGCGCTGCTACGTGCGATGCTAGGAAGCTTGCGCGATTTGATGCCGATCGTTATCGTGATAGCTTTTTTTCAACTTGTGGTGTTGCAAGAGCCCTTACCAAATATCGCCTCAATTACATTTGGTTTACTGCTAGTCGTCACAGGGCTGACATTCTTCATCTTTGGTTTAGAAATGGGTTTGTTTCCTATCGGCGAAACGATGGCACAAGCTTTTGCACAGAAAGGCAGTGTGTTTTGGTTGTTACTTTTTTCTTTTTGTTTGGGTTTTGGTACCACTATTGCTGAACCTGCACTCACAGCCGTTGCCGCTGAAGCTGCGGAGGTTGCAGCAGAAGGTGGAATGATCGCCAATAAAGAGCAGAGCCAAGAGAATTATGCGAATGGCTTACGGTTTACTGTGGCGTTGTCCGTAGGTTTTGCCATTGTACTAGGCGTATTGAGGATTCTTAAAGGCTGGCCGATCCAATACATGATAATCGGAGGCTATCTCGGAGTTGTAGTGCTAACCGGATTTGCGCCAGAGAGTATCATCGGTGTCGCATACGATTCAGGTGGCGTCACAACATCAACGATTACCGTCCCTCTTGTTACAGCTCTTGGTGTCGGGTTAGCTTCATCGATAAAAGGTCGAAATCCAATGATAGATGGTTTTGGCTTAATTGCTTTTGCCTCTTTGCTGCCAATGATGTTTGTTATGGTCTATGGCATGGTGGTGGCATAATGTTAATGCAGTTTGTCGACACATTCTTAAGCACTGTTACTGATGTGATTCCCATCGTAACGATCATTTTTGGTTTTCAATTTGCTGTTTTAAAACGACCAGTGGCAAATTTACCTAAAGTGATACTCGGTTTCTTCTACGTTATCTTAGGTTTATCTCTATTTTTGCTTGGGCTGGAAATGGCCTTGTTCCCGCTAGGTGAAACTATGGCGGAGCAATTGACTGCACCTGATTTTATAGAGCAAGTACGCTTAAGTACCGAATCGATATTGAATTGGGCTGATTACTATTGGGTTTATCTCTTTGCTTTTTGTATTGGTTTTAGTACCACTATTGCTGAGCCATCGCTTATTGCGGTTGCGATAAAAGCCAATCAAGTTTCAGGCGGAAGTATTCGTGTCAACGGCTTGCGAATCGCAGTCGCACTTGGTGTTGCCTTCGGTATTTCATTGGGCAGCTATCGCATTGTGGTGGGTGACCCTATTCATTACTACATCATCGCGGGGTATGTCATCGTGGTGATACAAACCTGTTATGCGCCTAAGTTAATCATCCCTCTAGCCTATGACTCTGGAGGCGTGACAACATCGACTGTTACTGTTCCTTTGGTTGCGGCATTGGGGCTTGGGCTTGCCTCAACCGTGCCCGGACGAAATCCAATGATTGATGGATTTGGTTTAATTGCTTTTGCCAGCCTATTTCCGATAATTTCAGTGATGGCGTATGCACAAATAACTCAATGGTTAAATAAAGAACCGCAACAAGAGGATAAAGAAAATGCGCTTTAAGTTGCTTTTAGCCTTTGTCGAAGATAGTAAAACCGAGCAGGTACTTGACGCTGCCCGCAGCGCTGGTGCTACAGGTGCTACCGTTATAAACAATGCCCGAGGTGAAGGTTTAAACCAAAAACGCACCTTTTTTGGATTAACACTTGAGGTACAAAAAGACGTGTTGCTTTTTGTTGTTGAAGAGCACCTTTCTAGGCACATCCTTGAAACCATCAGCAATGTTGGCGGGTTTGATGAAGAGTCAGGGCAGGGGATTGCCGTCCAGATTGATATTGAAGATGCCGTTGGCGTTGCGCATCAGGTTGAGAGACTAACGAAAGTGGTGGGGGATGAGCTATGAATACTCAACAGATAGTCCGAGTTAGAGATGTGATGGCGGCAACTTACGTCATTATTGACGGTTTGATTACCGTGCAAGAGGGAATCCGGATTGCACGGGAACATAAAGTCAAAGCGTTAGTGGTAAACAAACGTCACGAGAATGATGAATACGGTATTGTTTTAATGAATGATATTGCAAAAAAAGTACTGGCAAAAAATCGCTCCCCAGACCGAACTAATGTATATGAGATCATGACGAAACCTGCACTCGGTGTTGATCCAGATATGAACGTGAAATATTGCGCTCGCCTATTTGAACGTTTTGGTATTAGCCGTGCTCCAGTTATTGAGAACGGTGAACTGATCGGTATGGTTAGTTACAACAATATTGTTATTAATGGAATGGCACGGGATGACGAGTCATAGCCAATTGAGTAAAATGCCTTCAATAAATTTGAGGAGTATTTATAGTGAAACTGTTTTTTGCCTCTGATCTGCATGGTAGCTTGCCTGCAACTCAGCGAGTGCTTGCTGAGTTCGATCGTTCTGGAATTGAAACATTGGTTTTATTAGGGGACGTGTTAAACCATGGTCCACGTAACCCTATCCCTGAAGGTTATAATCCTCCAGCGGTGGCAGAGCTTTTGAATCAATACGCTGATCGTATAATGGCAGTGAGAGGCAACTGTGATAGCGAAGTAGATCAAATGCTATTGGCATTCCCTATGATGAGTGATTACGCTTGGATTATGTTGCCAAGTGGGCAAAGGTTGTTTGTTACGCATGGTCATCTACATAACAGTGAAAAGCGTCCAGCCTTACGTGAGAGTGATGTAATTGTTCATGGTCATACTCATATTCCATTGGCAGAACGAAATGGGGCGCAGTTTATATTTAATCCAGGTTCCGTTACCTTTCCGAGAAGCGGATATGATGCCAGTTATGGGCTATTAGAAGATAGCGTGATCAAAGTAGTGACTTTTGAAGGGCAAACGATCCTCGAAAAGGCAATTGCTTAGCAGTGTGAACTAGATAAGGCATCTTTCGGTGCCTTATTTACTATCTGAATGCCCCAAATCTCGTTCAGGATCGATAATATCTCGTACTTTTTGCTTTAATACTTTCGCCTCGGGGAAACCACCATCTCGTTTCCGCTCCCATACTAGCTGGTTATTGCAGAAAATTTCGAATCGTCCACCAGTGTCGGGGTGTAAAGAGACCGCGCTTATTTCTTCGCTAAAGGTATGCAGAAGCTCTTGGCTCAGCCAAGTTGAGCGCAGCATCCAACTACATTGGCGGCAATAGTAAATATCAATGTTCGCCTTTTCCATGTTATCCCCTTGAATTATGGTTCTTTATATCAGTAATGTTAATCCGACCAGCAATGTGAGTAGTTCAAAGCATCGTTTGATCACTTGATTTGTGAAACGAGTTGATAAGTAAGCCCCAATCGCGCCACCGGCAAATGAGGCTAACAGCAATATTGGTAACCAAGACCAATAGATAGATGCTCCAGCTTGAACCACAGCAATACCGCCAATACCATTCCAAAAAAGACCGACACATATCATGGTTAATGCGACGGCTTGTTTGTAGCTATAACCAAACCAGCGTACTAAAAATAATGTAACCAAAAGCCCAGAGCCCGCAGTCAACGATCCATTGATTACTCCGATGCATAGCAAACCTAAGCTACCGATTAGCCAACCCTGCCAATTTCGATTGATTGGGTGAGCGTTTTGACCTAACTGTTTTTTGAAGTGTGAATAAATACCTAGGGCGAGGATCATTGCCCCCAGTAAGCGCTCCGCGAAATCAGCAGGTATTTTTAGTATCAGATTAGCTCCAATGACCACGCCTATACAACCGACAGAAGTAATGTAAATGGCTTCTTGAATCGTAAAACTTTTTTGTTTGAGATGCGTTGCGGCGGCCCCTAGCCCAAGAGCAACACTGGCAACTTTATGAGTGGCTAAAGCGATGGAAAAAGGTAGACCGAAAAATAACAGGAGAGGAAATTGCAGTAAGCCCGCACCGCCTCCTGATAATGAAGCGAGTGTGTTTGCGATGAGTGAGCCGATGAAAAGCCCAATAGAATGAATCCAATCCATGAAATATTCAAGGGGAGCGTCATGCTCCCCTTGCCACTAAGTTGGGAACTAGTTAGAGAAAAGTACCGTAGATCCGTGACTTAAGCTAGTCAGTAGTAGCGTATTGTTATTCACAATATCGATCCGGCGGCTTTGTTGGGCATCCATTTTGAATAGCTGCTTGATTAACAAAAGCTGAGCTTCTGTGAAATCTTTACTGTTTGGGGAAGAGACATCTTTAAATTCAGTTGGAGAAATGAGTAAGTAATTGTCACTAATTTCCCATTGACCCGTTTCGGAAATACTGATCACGCTGTCACTTTGCTCACTGTTGGCAAATAGTCGAACTGTTGCAACGCGAATGTAACTGCCGTTTGGTAAGTATTTAACGTTGGAAGTGACATCCACTTTTCGCAGAGGACCAACAGATTCCTCACGCAAGCCTTCACTTATCACAGTAACCATCTTGGACTGCCACTCTTTCGAGGTGATGGTTTTTTCAATTTGTATGTCACTACCCCAATATAACCAGCCACTAAAAAGTGTTGAGATCGCCAACAAAATCAATGCTATTTTCTGATTCATAAACATACCCTTACTGGCAAATGTGATTAATATTGTCTTGGTCAGAAAATATGCGCACAGTGATATTCTCACCCGAGTGTGCGGGCTGATGAATATAATTGAGGACAAGCTGATTATTCTGTCCGCCTGTGGCAATGACTTTTATCGGTGCTTCCTCACCTTGGTGCGTGACTTTGTAACGTGAAACACACTGCTCAATAGCTGAAAGCCAGTGAGTCAATGACGGATGATTTATTGGTGTTTGCACAATCACATCATCAAACGTAGCTAATCGCTGAAATTGTGATGTGCTTGGTTTGCCTAGCACAATCGTAAGAATGGGAAGACCGAGAGCAAGTACAAGCGCTATTTTAGTTATCAAACTTAGTGTTTTTGATGATGGAGAAGGCACGGTTTGATTGTTCAAAGCAGCATCGGCTATTTCTATTTCACGTTCCACATCTTCAGCTAGATTGATTTCAGGCTCTAGATACATTGGTTCATCATCTGTACTGGAAAGTGGTAACGCAGTCGATGAGTCGCCGCTAATTAATGGTGTCATCCGTTCAACACTACAAATTAACTGATAGCCACGCTTAGGTATGGTCTTGATGAATTTAGGAGATTTTGTCGGATCATTGAGAAGCTTTCTGAGTGTCGAAATTGCTTGTGTCAGACTAGAGTCATCAACTTCAAAACCTTGTTCGCGCCATACAAAACCGTATAGATCATTACGGCTTACTACGCTATTTTGATTCTCTAGCAAAAATAATAAAATGCGGCTTTCATTACTGCCTAATCGAATTTCGTTATCGTCATTTAGAGTGTCAACTAAGGCGTTAGTATTCGGGTCAAAGGTAAATTTGTCAGCAAGGTTAAATTTGGTTCCGATATTACTCATGCATTTGGCCTTCGGTTTGAGAGGTCTCATTGATCACCAATGCGACTTTACGGCTAGCGGCGATGTGCATTTTTATAGAATGATGCGCCATATAGAATTATATTGGCTAAAAGAATAGACAATATAAAAATAAAAAAACACTGTTTTTATGTTTTTTGACTTAGAATTTACATTTTTAGATAATAGCACTACATATAGCACTATTTTGACTAGAGGGTAGATAAACAAAAACGCAGTTTTTATTGATTTTTGACCTTGAATTTATCTTTGCCACCCTCATTTCATGTATCAGTCATCATATGGTTTTTATCGCACAGTGCGATATGAGATCTGATTAGTATAGATGTTATGGAGTAAATATGAGCGAAACTGCCACTCACAATAAAGAAACTCGCGGCTTTCAGTCCGAAGTAAAACAGTTGCTTCACTTAATGATCCACTCACTGTACTCGAATAAAGAGATTTTTTTACGTGAGCTAATTTCAAACGCCTCAGACGCCTCAGACAAGCTTCGTTTTCAAGCATTGTCTAACCCTGATTTATATCAGGGTGATGCCGATTTAGGTGTGAAACTGTCGTTTGATGAACAAGCGAATACGCTCACTATCTCAGACAATGGTATAGGCATGAGCCGCGAAGATGTTATTGAACATCTTGGAACCATTGCTAAATCAGGCACGGCTGAATTTTTCTCAAAATTATCTCAAGATCAAACTAAAGACTCACAGCTAATTGGTCAATTTGGTGTTGGTTTCTACTCTGCATTTATCGTTGCAGATGCTGTCACTGTGCGTACGCGTGCTGGTGGTTTGAGCCCAGAACAAGGGGTTCAATGGCATTCTGCCGGCGAGGGTGATTACACCATTGAAGATGTCCGTAAAGAAAGCCGCGGTACTGATATCGTTCTTCACATGCGTGAAGAAGGAAAGGAGTTTCTTAACGAGTGGCGTTTACGCGATGTAATTGGCAAGTATTCTGATCACATTGGTATTCCGGTACTGATTCAAACTTCTGAGCGTGATGAAGAAGGCAAAGAAACGGGAGAGAAAAAGTGGGAGCAAATCAACAAAGCTCAAGCACTTTGGACTCGTAATAAATCAGACATTAGCGAAGAAGAATATCAAGAATTCTATAAGCATGTATCACATGACTTTGCCGATCCGCTAGTTTGGAGCCACAACCGCGTTGAAGGCAAAAACGACTACACAAGCTTGTTGTATATACCATCAAAAGCACCATGGGATATGTTTAATCGTGAACATAAATCTGGTTTGAAGCTATACGTACAACGCGTCTTTATCATGGATGACGCTGAACAGTTTATGCCGTCATACCTGCGTTTTGCGCGCGGTTTGATTGATTCGAATGATTTGCCACTGAACGTTTCTCGCGAAATTTTGCAAGATAACAAAGTGACTCAATCCTTGCGTGGTGCTTGTACTAAACGTGTTCTGACCATGCTAGAGCGTATGGCAAACAACGATGCGGAAAAATACCAAACGTTCTGGAAAGAGTTTGGTTTGGTCATGAAAGAAGGCCCTGCAGAAGATGGAGCCAATAAGGAGAAAGTTGCGGGTTTACTCCGTTTCTCTTCTACTCAAGAAGATTCTTCTGAACAAACCATCAGCCTTGCATCTTATGTTGAGCGAATGAAAGAAGATCAAGATAAGATCTTTTATCTGACTGCAGATAGTTATGCTGCGGCGAAAAATAGCCCGCATTTAGAGCAGTTTAAAGCGAAAGGCATTGAAGTCATCTTGATGTACGACCGCATTGATGAGTGGTTGATGAATTACTTGACTGAGTTCGATGGCAAGCAATTTCAATCGATTACTAAAGCAGGTCTTGATTTAAGTAAGTTCGAAGACGAAGCTGAGAAAGAAAAGCAAAAAGCGACAGAAGAAGAGTTTAAATCTGTTGTTGAACGTACCAAAGAATATTTGGCTGATCGAGTAAAAGAGGTTCGTACAACATTCAAGCTTGCATCTACACCAGCCGTTGTTGTAACAGACGATTTTGAGATGGGCACGCAAATGGCGAAACTTCTAGAAGCCGCAGGTCAGGCAGCGCCAGAAGTGAAATACATCTTAGAGATTAACCCAGAACATGAGCTCGTGAAGCGTATGTCTGATGAAACCGATGAGCAAGCTTTTGGTCGTTGGGTTGAAGTATTGCTAGGTCAAGCGATGCTAGCTGAACGTGGTTCACTAGAAGATCCGTCGCAATTCTTGGGTGCAATCAATACTCTTTTGACTAAGGGCTAATACGCCAAAATCAGTAAAAAGCTCGCATTATGCGGGCTTTTTATTTGAACGTTAAATAAAACGGTCGAATTGATAGTTTTATGCGTTAAGTGGTATATGAGACTTGCTTGAATTGCATTCTTTAGTCTTAATTGCGTCGTTGATGCAACAAATTATGTTAGAATCAGCGGCTTGAATATGAGAACTAACGCGAGAACGTTGTCTCGCTTAAAGCCAATCTGATGGTGATATACCGGAACTAACCGTTTGCGAATGGTTAAAATCTTATTTTGAGCTTCGGTATAAATTTCTAATCTTAAAGAGGATAAATCATGCGCATCATTCTTCTAGGTGCTCCAGGTGCTGGTAAAGGCACGCAAGCAAACTTCATCATGGAAAAATACGGTATTCCACAAATCTCTACTGGTGACATGCTACGTGCAGCTATCAAAGCGGGTACAGAACTTGGCAAGCAAGCTAAAGCTGTAATCGACGCTGGTCAGCTAGTATCGGATGAAATCATCCTTGGCCTAATTAAAGAGCGTATCGCTCAATCTGATTGCGAAAAAGGCTTTTTATTAGATGGTTTCCCTCGCACAATTCCTCAGGCTGATGGCCTAAAAGAAATGAGCGTGAACGTTGACTACGTAATTGAATTTGATGTAGCTGATAGTGTAATCGTTGAACGCATGACAGGTCGTCGCGCTCACCTTCCTTCTGGTCGTACTTACCACGTGGTTTATAACCCACCTAAAGTGGAAGGTAAAGATGACGCAACGGGTGAAGACCTAGTTGTTCGTGATGATGACAAAGAAGAAACAGTACTAGCACGTCTAGGTGTATACCATGCGCAAACAGCGCCGCTTATTTCTTACTACGGTAAAGAAGCTGAAGCCGGTAACACTAAATACCTTAAGTTTGATGGTACCAAACCAGTTGTTGAAGTAAGTGCTGATATCGAAAAAGCATTTGCTTAATTCTCTGTCTGAGAAAAAATTGTTATAGTAAAGGCGACCTTAGGGTCGCCTTTTTTCTACTCAAAATGTTTATCAGCTAACCGCGCTGAATTTTAGTGTTGATCACGAGTAAGCATATACTCCAACTACTTTAAGTAGGAAGGGTATAAATTGATGGGGTGCAATGAATAATAATAAGAAACAGGGTGTGTTATTGGTAAATTTAGGTACTCCAGATGAACCTACAACACCCGCAGTAAAACGATTTCTAAGTCAATTTCTTCATGATCAGCGCATAGTTGATACGTCACGTTGGCTGTGGTGCCCTATTCTGCATGGCGTCATTCTTCCTATTCGCTCACCAAAAGTAGCCAAGCTTTATCAATCCGTCTGGACGGAAGAAGGCTCTCCTTTGATGGTGCACTCGAAGAGGCAAGCAGAGAAATTGGGGCAATGCCTCGATATTCCGGTGGAACTGGCAATGAGCTATGGCAACCCGAGCATTTTTTCTGCTATTGAGCGACTGAAACAAAAAAACGTTGAAGAGCTTATTGTTTTGCCTCTCTACCCACAGTATTCAGCGACGACGACAGCAGCAGTATCAGATGCGTTGACCCTTGCGTTCAAGCAAATGGCTGTACTTCCGGCTTATCGCTTTATTCGTGATTATTATGATCATCCGCTTTATATTAAAGCCTTAGCGGTAAGTGTGCGTCGTTCTTGGCAAGAGAAAGGTCAAGGTGACTATTTACTTTGTTCTTACCATGGCATTCCCAAGCGTTATGCAGACAATGGTGATGTTTATCCACAACACTGTGAATACACCACAAAACTTCTCCAGCAGGAGCTAGGTTTATCTGATCAGCAAATAGGTATGACATACCAATCCCGTTTTGGTAGAGAAGAGTGGTTGCAGCCATATACGGATAAGACTTTAGAAGCACTGCCAGCAAAAGGCACAAAGTCGATTGATATTATGGCGCCAGCGTTTGCCGTGGATTGTTTAGAGACCTTGGAAGAGATTTCGGTTGAATGCCAAGAACTGTTTAAGGAACACGGTGGGGAAGTGTTCAATTACATACCTTGCTTAAATGATGATGACTTACATATTGAGTTGATGGCGGATCTTATCGCACAGTATCGTTAAGTCTAATCGGCAGAAATAAGCCCAGAGATACTGGGCTATAGATTACTTATGGGTTATTTATTACCTTGATGGTGACGGTACTCGAACACTCGTCCTTGTTCGTTAAAAGCATAAACGGAGTAAGCATCTTTCTTGTTGCCATATTCCATACCAGGTGACCCCATAGGCATTCCTGGAACAGCTAATCCTCTGGCGTTTTTCGGCGGATTTTTTAGGAAGGATTTAATGTCCTCAGCAGGGATATGCCCTTCAAATACAAAACCGTCAATTTCTGCAGTATGACAAGAAGCGAGCTTCGAGGGTAAGCCGAGTTCTTGTTTTATAGAGTTCATATCTTCATGCAGTTTTTCTTTCACTGTAAATCCAGCATCTTGCATGTGTTTTGTCCACTCAGTACAGCAACCACAATATGGTGATTTGTGATTGATGACATCAGCAGCCCACGCGGTGCTGGCTGAGCCCAAAAGTAGTGCAAGAGTAATGGTTTTAAGTGTCATAGATCCCCCTAAGAACGATGCTTCGTTTCAAATAATCGTAGTCTGTTTGCATTGCTTACCACAGTAATTGAAGAGAGTGCCATGGCTGCTCCTGCAATTACTGGATTTAGTAGAAAACCAAATGCTGGGTATAACACACCAGCAGCAATTGGAATACCTAGAGAGTTGTAAATAAACGCTCCAAATAAATTTTGTTTCATGTTTCTTATGGTGGCTTTAGAAAGCTCAATCGCTTTTACTACCGCAAGTGGTGAAGAATTTAGTAGCGTCATTTGTGCGCTTTCTATCGCGACGTCACTACCGCTACCCATTGCAATACCTATATCAGCGAGTGCTAAAGCTGGTGCGTCATTCACGCCATCACCAATCATCGCTACAGTAAACCCTTGCTGTTTCAATTGTTGAATATGTTTAGCTTTTTCATCAGGCAGTACCTGTGAAATGACCTCTTCAATTCCCAGCTGTTTGGCTATGGATTGCGCCACGATGTGGTTATCACCAGTAAGCATGATTGGTTTAATGTTGAGAGCTTTAAGTGCTTCGATTGCAGCAAACGCATCATGCTTAATGGGATCGGCTATCGCTATAATACCTTCAGTGATCCCATCTAGCGTGACAACGACAGTTGTCCATGCATTCTCTGTACATTCTTGAATAACGCAATCAAGATCATCTAGATTAATACCAAGCTGTTGTGCGTAGGGGAGTGAAATCACCGAAAGTTGACGCTTTTTTATTTCAGCTTGAACACCCTTACCACGTAAGTTGGTAAAATTCTCCACATCACTAAATGTTAAAGATTGCTGTTTAGCGTGCACTACAATCGCTTTTGCTAGAGGGTGTTCAGAGTGTTGCTCCAAACTTGCTGCCAGCGAGAGTAGTTTTTGTTCATCACTGTGCAGGGAAAAGATTTTTTCTACACTCGGTGTCCCCTGCGTTAGCGTGCCCGTTTTATCAAATACGACACAATCGAGTTTACTGGCAGACTGCAATACATCGGCGTCACGGATCAATATCCCCATCTCAGCAGCCTTACCAACCCCTACTGTCACGGACAGCGGAGTCGCCAGCCCGAGTGCGCATGGGCAGGCAATAATGAGTACTGTCGTTGCCACTATCAACATATAGCTTGCTTTAGGATCTGGTCCTACAGCGAACCAAATTAATGCCGAAATAATCGCTATAGCAACGACAACGGGAACAAACACTGCTGAAACTTGATCTGCGAGCTTTGCTATCGCCGGTTTGCTGCTTTGCGCTTGACGCACTAGGCTGATGATTCGCGCGAGCATCGTATCGTGACCGACGCTGGTTGCTTCAATTACGAGACTACCATCTTGGTTGAGAGTACCTGCTGAAACCAAACCTTCGACTTGTTTATCTACAGGCATTGGTTCGCCAGTGAGCATTGATTCGTCGATATACGAATGTCCAGAAAGTACGATACCGTCGACGGGTACTTTCTCTCCCGGCTTGATTCGCAGCTGCATTCCTTGCTCAATTAACTCCACAGCAATGTCTGTATCGCCAGTGTCAGTCACGAGAGTAGCCGATTTGGGTTGAAGATCGATCAGTGCCTGTAAAGATCGAGTGGTATTCGCTTTGGCTTTGGCTTCAATGAAATGACCGAGAGAAATAAGACCAATGATCATTGCACTGGCTTCAAAATACACATGACGTGATGCTATCGGAAACCAATTTGGGAAAAATACAATCAACATAGAAAACAGCCACGCAGCGCCTGTGCCTAGCGCAACCAAGGTATCCATTGTGGCGCGACCATGTTTTAGCGCCAGCCATGCATTAGCGAAGAATGTACGACCAGCGGTGGCAAGAAGTAATAAACAAACCAAACCTACCGATCCCCAAATCAACTGATCGGTTAGGTTTTGAATCATCATGTTCCCTCCCAACACGCCCCATGCCATTAAAGGTACACCAAGAGCCAACCCATACCATGCACTGTGTTTGTGATGTGACTGAATTAAGCGTTGTTGATCTAATTGTTTTTGCTGCTGGGTTTTCGGGTCATCGATAATCTGAGCACTATAGCCTGCTCTCGCAACTGCTAGCGTGAGTTCATCATTGTCTAACTGTTCTGAAGAACCGATCACAATCGCACTTTGTTCTGCAAGGTTGACTTGCACTTTACTTACACCATCAACGCTAAGGAGGGTTTTCTCTACAGAGGATACACAACTCGCGCAAGTCATCCCGCCAATCAGTAAGTTATAGCTTTTCGCGCTGGTTTGTTTTCCTGTTTCAATGGGCGCTCTATTCTTGATAGGGCGAGCGATATCTTGGTTGTGTGTCGGGTCTTTTTCAACATCTGCTGTGGGCTTTGAATCAACGGATGCTTGGTAACCAGCTTGCTCAACTAATGCAATAATTTGTTGATCAGAGAGTAAAGTAAATAAATGCAATTCTGTTTTAGATACTTCCAGCGAAGACACCGATTCAGATTGCTCTAAGTGCTGAGAAAGTTTGTTCACGCATTTACCACAGCTCAGTCCACTCAAATAAAAGTGCTTGCTATGGCCAGCATGATAACCAAGAGATTCAACTTTTTGGGCTATTTGTGCAAATGATGCATTGGTATCAAGTGATATCGATGTAGGGGAAAGCGTATGAATGGTCACATTGTAGTGTTGGCTTAGCTTGTTTTCGACTTTTCGCGCGCAGCTCATACAGTTTAAACCATGTAGTGGTATATCGAATGTGTTCATCGCTTATCCTCGATCTGTGATTAATGCATAGGATAAACCTTACCTCAAGGGTAGGGTCAAGCAGCAAATTGCTTTCCAACGACCGATGCTTTAAGAAAAAGTTCGCTGATTTTGACGTTTTTTCCTGCGAGGTACTTCAATCTTTGTTTTGGTTAATTCTAAAGAGATATCAATTCAAAAAAAACACCTGCGAGTAACTTAACACTGTCAGGCTGTTAGGTCTTTATCTCGCTAATTAAATCTAAAAAGCGGTATTTGCTTTTTTGTCTTTTATTTTGTAACTATCTGATTTTAAACTGTTTATATGTTTTTGCTTTTCTGCGTTTTGAAGTTGATCTGAGAATTTTTTGATCAATTATTTTTCGATAAAAAAGTCTGTAACGATGCCCCTGTCCATAAATCGAACCTCTCACTCAACGGAAAATTGTTTGGTGATGGGAACAAGAAAATACGACTAAAAAACAATATATAGGGGTTATTTTATGTTTCACTTTAAGAAAACACTTTTAGGTGCAGCGATTGCAGCAACTACCATGGCCGCTGGTACTGCTAATGCATATATGTTGGGTGATCCTAACGACGCTAATGTAGAAGTGTATGGTGTAGTCTCTATCTCAGCAGTGGATTACAACGCTAAGAAATTCGATGATAAAGCAGCATCGGGTTACAAAGAGCTAGCCCAAGACGGTATGGTCTTCGAGAATGAATCTCGTGTTGGCTTTCGTGCAGCAAAAACTATGAATGATCACCTTGAAGCATTCGTTCAAATTGAATCTGGTTGGGTTCTTGATGATGGTGCTGAGCTGGGTAATCGGGATACCTTCGTTGGTTTTCGAGGGGATGATTGGGGTTCAGTGCGCTTTGGTCGTATGTTGACGCCAATGTATGAACTAGTTGACTGGCCGTATTCAGCGTCGAACATGGGCACAACATTTGACCGTGGTTGGCGTGAAGGTGAGCGTTTCAATTTTGACCGTAAGAGCCAAATGATGCGCTATGACTCGCCAATGTACGGCGATATTGTGAAATTCAGTTTAGCGGCAGGTAACGGTAGTTCAAACGAAGAAGATTCCCAGTTCTTTGGTGGTTCAATTTCGATTACTCCACTAGAAGTGCTAACTCTACACGCTGGCTTCGAAATTGCGGATGAAACTGAGTTTGATAAAGACCTTGTTGGTGAGACCTCAGCATACTTTACTGGTTTCCAGTTTAGTTTGACAGACAATTGGAATGTTGCTGGTGCATATAAAACAGGTGATTTTGAAGCTGATGCGCATACCGCTGCGCAGTACAAAGAGCGCGATATCGAGGCATTCTCATTACAAACCAACTACTTTATGGGGGATTTTAACTTCCGCTTAGGTTATGCAGATCAAACAGGTGATACCGATAATGAGTCAGACAAAGAGCTAGACTTTACTACCATCACTGGTGAATTAGGTTATTCGTTGAACTCTGTTTATACCTTCCTACGTATCGCGCAACATAGCGGTACTTATCGTACTAATACTGCTTTGGCTGGTGAAGACTACGATGATGTGATGGTACGTATCGGTACAGAATGGACCTTCTAATTCTGTACTCATATTCTTCTAATTATTACGTTTAACCTTTCCCTCTCTTTCTTCGTAAAGAGGGGGACTTTTAGTTTTTAAATTTGAAACAAAGCTTGGTGGGAAATCTATGAACAAACTATTGGCTGTTTTTCTATGTTTATTTAGTGTTACAACGCACGCTAAAGTCACGATAAAAACTGATAATCGCGTTGAGGTGCTGGCAGTGAATCAATCGATCAATCAGATCCCCAATAAAGGCAAAGGCGACTTAAAAATAGTGAATGGAGACAACCAACTACTGATTCGCGTGACAGGTTTGTATGATACCAATGGAGGTAAGAGAAAATTTAGTTCATATCCAATGGTGATTCGCTTTAACGCCCAAGATGAAGTTTTGTTTTTGGAAACCCCTTTTGCGATCAGAGATGAGAGAGGTGTGAATAAGTTTAAGAAATCACCGAGTGTGAAAATTACGAGTGATGCTCACGCGGTAGAGTATAAATTAGACATCATTTACGATCAGACTTTTGAACTGATTAAAGATTACAATGCGATGCTGGACGTATATAACCAATCAGGCGGAAAGGCTGCCATTCTTGCCGATTTCGAAAGCCAGCCGAAACTCAATCGCCCTTCTCAGTTAGTTAAAAAAACTCAAAGTAAGTGTTCAGATGCCATTGCAATAGAAGACGCATTCCTTAACTTAACACCGGAACAACGACAAAATTTTATCTCTTGGGGTGTACAACACATTAATGATTAACAACTAGTTAATAACGTCGTTTTGCTTGAATGGCGAGAATGCCAGTAGGATTCTCGCTTTTATTACCGTTTGCTGTAGCAAAACTTTCGAGGAAAAACGTCGCCATACCCTAGCGCCTCATCCAACTTGCGTATAAAATAACGCCCAATTTTGGCATTGATTTAAACAGTGCAGTCATTTCGACAATCAAGGTATTTTACATGACGGTTAAAACTCGTTTTGCTCCTAGCCCAACAGGCTACCTTCACGTGGGCGGTGCTCGCACTGCACTATATTCTTGGCTTTTTGCAAAAAGCCAAGGCGGTGAGTTCGTACTTCGTATCGAAGATACGGATTTAGAGCGTAACTCTCAAGAAGCAGTAGATGCGATCATTGAGGGGATGGAATGGCTAGGTTTAGAGTGGGATGAAGGTCCTTACTACCAAACTCAACGTTTTGACCGTTATAACGAGATGGTTGATAAGCTACTTGCTGAAGACAAAGCTTATAAATGTTATGCATCTAAAGAGTTGCTAGACGAAGTACGTGCTGAGCAAGAAGCGAATAAAGAGATGGCTCGCTACGATGCAAACCATCCAAAAATCAAAGCAGCAAACGATGCGGCAAAAGATGGTGAACCATGTGTGATCCGTTTCCGTAACCCAAAAGAGGGCAGCGTAGTATTTGATGACCAAATCCGTGGCCGTATAGAGATTAGTAATACCCAAATGGATGATTTGATCATTCGTCGTACTGATGGTGCACCAACATACAACTTCTGTGTGGTAGTTGATGATTGGGATATGGGTATTACTCAAGTTATTCGTGGCGAAGACCATATCAATAACACGCCTCGTCAAATCAATATCTATGAAGCGCTAGGTGCTCCAGTACCAACATTTGCTCACTGTGCAATGATCCTAGGTGACGACGGTGCAAAACTGTCTAAACGCCATGGCGCTGTATCAGTGATGCAATATCGTGATATGGGCTACTTACCAACAGCACTAAATAACTACCTAGTTCGTTTAGGCTGGTCTCATGGTGACCAAGAAATCTTCTCTAGAGAAGATATGATTGAATTCTTTAGCCTAAACGCGGTTTCTAAGTCTGCATCTGCGTTTAACACTGAAAAATTATTATGGTTGAACAACCACTACATCAAAAACTCAGATCCTGAATATGTAGCGGAACACCTACAATGGCACTTAGATCAACAAGGTATCTCTAAAGACAACGGTCCAGCAATCACTAATGTGATTAAACTTGTTGGCGAGCGTTGTAATACGCTAGTTGAACTTGCAGAGCAGATTCGTTATTTCTACGAAGACTTTTCTGAGTTTGAAGCGGGCGCAGCGAAAAAACACCTACGTGGTGTGGCGAGAGAGCCGCTAGAGGCTGCTCTAGTTAAAGTTGAAGCGCTTACTGAGTGGACGACTGAAAACCTACACCAAGTGATTGCAGATGTATGTGCAGAGCTAGAAATTGGTATGGGTAAAATTGGTATGCCATTACGTGTAGCGGTAACGGGTGGCGGTCAATCCCCATCGGTAGATGCGGTTATGCAGTTAATCGGTAAAGAGCGTTGTGTTGCTCGTATCAAAATGGCATTAGCGTTTATTGCTGAGCGTGAAGCAAACGCATAATAGCTATTGCTAATATAACTGAAGAGACCGCAGCCATTGAGCTGCGGTTTTTTTTGCGCTGCGTATTTTTGGCGTTCCATCATTTATTGTTCTACGTTTATTCGTGTCACATGCAAAGTAAAACTCAATGGATTTGGCGTTATTTCGTTTAATAACAGTAGGTTAATGTTGTTTCTTGGTTGATGGGCAGATAAGCATTTTAGTTTTATGGACAATAAGGATGTGACCGTACTAACGTTTTTTTACATTGGTCAGTGTGAAACTCGTACAAGTAAAGGTTGTTGTACCCCATTTTTTGCACCTTTGTGACGAAATAAAGCCAAAATTGGCTTCTATAAAAGAAAAACAGTGGATAAAGGAATTCAACATGAAAAAACTAGCAGTGGTAATTTCAGCAACGCTTTTTATGGCAGCAAATGCGGCTAGTGCCGCACCTTATTTAGGTGTCAAAGCGGGATACTCTTGGCTCAATGATGAGTGTATGACAGGTTTATCCTGTGATGATGATTCGGGCTCAGCCGGTATTTTTGGTGGTTATGAGTTTAATGACTTTTTGGCATTAGAAGCTGGCTATGATTATTTAGGTAAGTTTACTGGCGCAGGCTTGCCTGATGACAGTGTTGACGCCTTTACTCTAGCTCCCAAGTTAACATTTGGTGTTACTGATGCGATTGATATCTACGGCAAGTTTGGTGGCGCATATGTGAATTATGGCAATGAGAGTGACGAATCATTCTTAGGTGCACTAGGGTTAGAGTTTGATGTAATGGAAAATGGCTCAGTAAGAGTTGAATACCAAGCGTTGACAGATATAAACAATGATGTTGTGCGCGCCTTTGCCAATACGGCTTCAATTGGTTTTGCCTATAGTTTTGGTGGCAGCGATGAAGTGCAACCAGAGCCAGTAGTTGAAGAAGAAGTGATGGTCGAGGAAGTGGTTGAAACAGTTGTCATGACGAAGACTTTCGAAGCGACGTTACTTGATACGGAAACCTTTGAACTTAATAGCAGTAAGTTAAAACCAGAAAGTGCAGGAAAACTGGACGAACTAGTTCAAGTACTTACTGATTTCCCTCAATCGGAAGCGGTGATCGTGGGTCATACCGATTCTTCTGGCGCTGCTGATTACAACCAAATGTTGTCTGAAAAGCGTGCGCAGTCCGTCGCTGCTGTTTTAGCTGATCGCGGTGTCGATCCAAACAGAATAAGTGTAAGTGGTGAAGGTGAAAGTAATCCAATCGCGAGCAATGAAACACGTGAAGGAAGAGCACAAAACCGAAGAGTTGACATTACTGTTCCTGAATTTGAATATCAAATAGAGCAATAACGACGAGAAAACAACAAAGCCTTGGAATACCGAGGCTTTGTTGTCAAATGAATGGACTGAACATGTTTATTTTAGATCGATACTACTCAATCTACCCATGAACTCTAGAATTTCTAGATTGTCTTTATTTGCTTCCAGTAGTGCTTTCTTAGTTTTGGTGTATGCACCTAAGCGCCCGTGCTTGTTAATAGAGCAAACTACGCTCTTATAAATCAGCTTGCCATATTCATCATAGTTACGCCATGCAGCGATGTAACACTTGTCTTTAGCATCAGGGTTCTCTTTGGTTGGACGAGGCTTATATATGATCTTCGGCTCCACAGAATGGGGCAGGCGCGTCATTAGGTAAGGATCTTTAAGCAGCTTGCGCCAAAATTTCCCCCACATTTCACTACCAAGCTCATTACGAAGCCGAATGGCTTTTTGTAAACCTTTCTTCTCGCCTATCTTGATAAACCCAACCGAACGGTGCAGCACCGTATCTTCGGGCGTATGAATATGAATCTTGTAGGCAGTCTTAGCTTTGGAAATAAACCGGTGTCCGGTATTAGTAGTTAAATTGCTCTTTGGCATAATTATAAGTGATATATTTGTTATTAGTTAAAGGGTAAGCAATTGTTTCCGCTTTTTAAAGCGTTAATACTCAATAAAGATAGCCTATATAAATATTCTTGCTCAAGAATACGTACACCTCACACTTTAATCCTTTAGTTACTCAACAGGATGTGCATGGATAAATATTGATCTAACTCTGAAATCTACCTTCTCTGTGGCGAGAAATCGCCAACATTAACAATCGTTAATCACACCACAACCCAGCCTTAACTCGCTGCTATTTATTATTTCCTTTAGTACTGGGGAGGAAGTGCCAGTGCCAAGTGTTTTGAAGAATAAACAATAAATGAGGTTTTAAGGTGAATATACTTGGATATATGCAAAAAATAGGCAAGGCCTTGATGGTGCCAATTGCCGTGTTGCCTGCGGGTGGCTTAATGTTGGGGCTTGGCTATGCGATAGATCCCACGGGTTGGGGAGCAAATAGCCCGCTTGCTACTATTTTGGTCTTTGGTGGCAAAGGCATAATGGATAATCAAGCGTGGTTGTTTGCGGTGGGTGTCGCTTATGGGCTCGCTAAAGATAATAATGGTGCAGCAGCACTTTCTGGTCTACTGGGTTTGCTGATCATCGAGATGATAGTAGGTAATGTCGCTGTCATATCACAAATCACCGGAGTACCGGTTGATCAAATGAGCCAAGCGCAAGTGGTTGCTTCTGGTGCGGCGGTCAGTGCTTTTACTGGAATACTAATTGGTATTGTCGCGGCGACTTTATATAACCGCTTTCATAATATACAACTACCGGCCGTGTTGGGTTTCTTTGGCGGTCGGCGCTTTGTTCCTATCGTAACCTCTTTTGCCGCAATTTTTATAAGCCTTGTTATGGTTTACGTTTGGCCGATGGTTTATGGCGCACTGGTTAATTTTGGTATCGCTATATCAGAAATGGGGTCGGTCGGTGCTGGTTTGTATGGGTTCTTCAACCGTTTATTAATTCCAATCGGTCTTCATCATGCATTAAACCAAGTGTTTATTTTTGATCTCGTTGGCATTAGTGATATTTCGAAATTCTGGTCAGGAACGGGTGAGCTTGGTGTCACCGGTATCTATCAAGGCGGCTTCTTTCCTGTTATGGGATATGGTTTACCAGCGGCATGTTTAGCCATGTACCACTGCGCCAAACCAGAAAACAAAAAGAAAGTGGGTGGTATCTTAGGTGCATCTGCATTTACCGCTATTTTAACCGGTGTTACTGAACCGATTGAATTTGCTTTCATGTTTGTTGCACCAGCGTTGTACGTGATTCATGCTGTGCTAACGGCACTGTCTATGTATCTTGCGGCAAGTATGCAGTGGATCGCTGGTTTTACCTTCAGCGGCGGTCTGATTGATTTTGTTCTTTCATTCAACCTGCCATTGGCAATGAAGCCTTACATGCTAATTTTGCAAGGGCTGTGTTTTGCCGCTTTGTATTATGTAATATTCCGCTTTGCAATTCTTAAGTTTGATTTGAAAACGCCTGGTCGAGAAAATATGACCGAGGCAGATGTTGAGCAGGGAACAATGGGTGAAAAAGCCGCTCAATATTTGCATGCACTAGGTGGACATGAAAACTTGACCAGCATTGATTCATGTATTACTCGGTTAAGGCTCACTTTAAAACAGGTTTCACTGGCTGATGTAGATACATTGAAAGCGTTAGGTGCAATGGGTGTGGTTAAGATTGGTGAAAATAACTTGCAGGTCATTGTTGGTACAGAGGCGGAACAAATAGCTTCGGAGATGAAGCAAATTCCAGCCTCACAAGATCTTACGGCAATAGCTCCGGTAAGTAATTAATAGGCTTGGATTGAAACTGAGAAAGCGGAGTTAAGGCTCTGCTTTCTCAGTCCTAGAGCTTAAATCTATGTGGATTATCTTTTGTTTGCTTTGGACAATTAATGCCTAGCTGAAATAAAAGCGAGCTCTTAAACCTGGACGGTTATCTTTGAGGATGAGTCGTGCATTATGACGATGTGCGATGGCATCCACTAAAGATAATCCTAAGCCATTGCCTTGTTCAGTGCGGCTCTTATCAGCGCGATACATAGGCTGGCAAACATAGAGCTTATCCGCATCAGAGATACCGACGCCATTGTCGGCAATCACAACACCAAGTTGGTCGATGATAATCTCAATATGACCATTGTCAGGTGTATATTTGACCGCGTTTTCAAGCAAGTTAAATACAGCGCGAAACAGCAGCGAACGATCACCGGCGATTAAACATGGTTGGTCTTGTCGAATGAAGAGATGTTGAGATTTTTGCTCTGCCAGTGGGGAGATAAATTCTAAGGCGTCGTGAGCAATTTTTCCTAAGTCGACGGTTTGAAAGCAGATAGTTGTTTGACCACTATTAAGTTTGGCAATTTCTAACATGCTATTAAAAAGTGACAACAGTAATTCCAATTCATCGTGGCACGCAGATACTTGTTGAAGCTGCTCACGATTGAGTTCTTTATCATGAGAAAGAACGTCTTCTAATCTTAGCTTTAAGCGAGCCATTGGTGTACGCATATCATGCGCTAAACCAGTCGTGAGAGACTTAAGGGTAGACTCGTTTTTTGCCATTTGCTCAATCATATAATTGAGGTGGATCGCTAATATATCGAATTCATCATCTTGTCGAGATACCGACAGCTTAACTTCTCGTTCACCGCACAGCACGCGGTTCATCGCATGGTTCACTGACTCTAGGCGGCGTAACATCAAAATGCTGAAGAAGAAGGCGGCAATGAGCAGTGTGCCGCTTGGCAATACGATACCGGACAATACAATGGGAATTAATGCCTCTCGGTAGGCGGCGAGTATCTCTTCATTGATACCAATTTCTAATTGAAGTGAGTCACTGAGACGAAATTTAGTTGATTGTTGTAATATGCCAATGATTGGGTAGTAACTACTGGCTTGAATTGGTTCGATGTGCTCAGTAATTTGATAACTAAATGGAGCACCGGTGGCTTGCTTAGTTTGAAGCAACCGCTGTACTTCTATTGGGCTTTGTTTGGCTGCATAGCTAAACTCTAGGATCTCATCGTTGAGTTGGTCGGTTAAGCGCTGCTGATGAAAATTATCTGAATCAATATAAAGCTGTCGGATCATGATGATATTGATGGCTGTGATTAATACACATAATCCGACAAGTGTTTTAAAGATTGAGGATCGAGTCAGTGAGTAATTATCGGCGAAGGACATACCCGGCACCTCTGACGGTATGCAGTAACTCAGAACACCCTGCGTCTTCCAATTTTCGCCTCAAGTTGGCAACATGCACATCAATGACATTGGTTTTGGGGTCGAAGTGATAGCTCCAAATTGCTTCAAACAGGCGCATTCGAGAAACAACTTGTTCCGCATGTTCGATGAAGTACTGAATGAGCTGAAATTCTTTTGGTTGCAATGTCAGTTCTTTGTTGTTGCATAGGACGCGGTGGGCACGTAAATCGACTTGTAGACAATGGTAACTAATGGTGGTGACGGCAACGCTTTTTCGGTGACAACGGCGAATAATAATATCGACGCGTGCTAACAGTTCAGCCAGAGCAAAAGGTTTGATTAGGTAGTCATCACTGCCTGCTTGTAGCCCATTAACGCGGTCTTCCACACTGTCCAGTGCACTTAAAATCAAAACGGGCATATGCGGTTCTGTTGCTTTAATCGCTGAGAGCACTTTCATCCCGTCTAGATAAGGCAACATACGATCTAGGATCACCAGTTGATATTCGCAACTTAGTGCCATCATCAGTCCTTTTTTACCGTCCTCCGCTTGATCAACGGTATAGCCATGTTCTTGCAACCCTTTAGCGACGAATTCACGGGTTGTTATATCGTCTTCGATTACTAGTATTTTCAAACATCTTACTCCGGTTAATACGACATATTAGCGTGCAGGCAAAATTAATGAATAAAGAAAATAAGGCTCGCGTGACTAATGCGAGCCTTGCTACGGTTTAAGGGGGGGACACTATTGTTCAGCGATAAGTTAATTGTACTTTTTGGAACGGGGGGTTGATCGTTAAAAAGTAACAGTTAACTTAAAGTGACGATAAAAGTATAGCGCTGATAGGTTTAGCAAGGGTTTTGGAAAGATTAAGGATAATTAATACAAGAATTCAAATAGCAGAAAGCCCATACAAATGCATGGGCTTCAATATGGCGCTCCCGACAGGATTCGAACCTGTGACCTATCCCTTAGGAGGGGATTGCGCTATCCAGCTGTGCCACGGGAGCAAGTCGCTAGATAATACTCAATTCTATGAGTATCGACTAGCGTAATTTGACTCTATGGGATCAGCTTGTGCATAACATCGCCAATCTGAATGCTGTTGGCCAGCTCAGGCTGATCTACGCTAAGCTCAGCTTCGCCGTCATAAACCCGAGATACCGTGAGCGTAATATCGGTAGCTGTTACTTTATTGCGTGGCAATCCTCGCTGGTCGATAAACGAACCGGTATGCCAAAGCTGAAGTTTGTCACCCTCTTGCACGCCGTGGAGCCTACCTAAATTCATTGTGATGGAACTGCCCCATTTGGCGACAATTTCAGGCAAGGTTATCTTACAAGACACTTCGGATTCGAGATCCAACATGATATTGCGGCTAACCCTAAGCATCATCTCCCCGTAGGTTGATGCCCAAAAACGTGCGCTGCGCGTATCAACTTGACTGGTTTTAGGGAAAGGCCATCGAGCAACTTCGCGATAATTTCGCGTGTACACCTCACTGCCTGTTTTGCCATCAAATATGCTCAACTCCATCGCGAACTGGCGGTTAGTGATATCGCTTGAAAGTAAGTTCTGTTCGATGGTGGCGGTAAGATCGGTAATCGTGCCGCTGATTATATACTGTGCATCGGTATCTTCTGCGATCATCTTAAGGCGTTCAGGGTAGCGCTTACTGATTTCAAAATCAGTGGTACCAACGGAAACAAAGCTGGTGGACTCTTGATCCAACTGACGGTTAATCACTTGAGCAAAGTCGTCACCTAAGCTGTAGATTTGTCCCATAACCGCTTGCTGTGGGTAAGCAACGTCGATGTTACTTACTAAGAAAGTTTTTTTGTATTGATCAACGTGGCAACCTGTTGCCGATGGATAAATATCAATGCGTGCCTTAACGAACATGACATCTTTATAAATTTTTTGCTTTTCTACTAAGATGTAACGCACTTCATGATTGGTAAATTGGTATTCATTTCGACCTTCTTCTAACAACGGACGAAGGTTTGCGATACTACCGATATCAGCTCCAGAAAAATTGACGGCTTTATATATAGCGTCTTCCAGAGCGTGTAAGCGCGCAGCGTCTTCAGATGCCACCACGGTTGCCATACCGGTTACTTCATACCAAGCGGCATGAGAGACCCACGGGCTCATGCTTAGTATAAGAGTAGAAAATAGGCTGAAAATTGTTTTTTTCATATTTAGTTACCAACTAGGTACAGTTTTTGCTTGTTGAATAATAGCTGATTTTGGCATTGGTTTTCTAAGTGTTTGCAAAGTTAGAAAAGCAAAGAGCGTTCCACTTTTTTAAATAGAGACAAAATTGGTCGCAATTGCCTGAATGTATCGGAGATTAGAGAATGAAAAAATGGATAGCGTTAGTGCCAGTGTTGTTTCTGACAGCCTGTGCCTATTCCCCAATTTATAACGGCAAAGAACCTTACCCTGGTAGCCAGTTCATGCTTATGGACAGCCCTAGGCATACATTGGATTTCTTTGTTGAAAGCATGACAGAAGATTTGGTTAATTCGAACACAAGCGTGTCAGCACGTACACCTATAGCGGTGACATCGTTCGTTGATCTGCAAGATATGGATGCAACTAACTGGTTAGGTAACTCAGTATCAGAAGGTTTTATTTATCAATTCCAGCGTCGCGGCTTTAAAGTCGTCGACTATAAAACCACCGGGAGTATCCAAGTTACTCAACAGGGTGATTTTGCTTTTAGTCGTGACTGGAAAGATCTGGCAAAAGAACAAGACATTCAATACGTACTCACTGGCACCATGTTGCGTCAAGAAGGCGGTGTGTTAGTTAATGCCAGAGTAGTTGGTATGCAATCGCGTATTGTTGTTGCTTCAGCTCAAGGTTTCTTACCTGCTGATCGTATTGGTCGTGATTTGGATACGTTAAATAGTATCCGAACTCAAGATGGTGTGTTGATTCGTTCTGATCCAACTATTCGCCAACCATACACTGTTATATTACGTCCATAGGAGTTGGCATGAAGACGTTACTTTTATTCGTTGTCTCTATTGCAATGGTCGGTTGTCAGCCATTAGGCCAAATGCGCCCACAAGATTGGTTGAACGCAGTGGGTTACGCTAGTATTAGTGAGCAAAAAGGGCGAGATGTCGAAGATAAGCAAGTACGAGCTATGCGCGCTTCAAAAATTGATGCTTATCGAGAACTTGCCGAGCAAGTGTATGGTATGCGAGTAAGTGGTCGAGCTGATTTACAAGATCAACGTTTAGGGACTGAGTTAACCTCAGGTGCCGTAGATGGAGTGATCCGTGGTGCTGAAGTCGTTCGAAGCTACAAAGTAGGTGATACCTATGTAACGGAGCTACGCCTCGATATCCAAAAAATGAATAAACTTCGCGATTATGGCGAAGTTCAGCAAGTGCCTGAAAAGCGTCAACAAACGTTATTTTAATTTTTCTCTAATCTCAGATGCAAAAAAGCGGCAATATAATTGCCGCTTTTTTTATATTCAAATTTATATTATCAAACGAAGCTAGGCTTTCAAATTGGTACCAAGTGTCGAGATATTGCGAGTATGACCTTTGGCAGTATAGGTCATTCCGACTTTCCCTTGGCTTTGCTTCATTAGATTATTTAACTTATTAAAACTCAAATGCGCTCGTTGTAATGCTTGACCATTGATGTCGTTTAGTTGCTGACACTCAGCAACGATAGTACGGATCTGTTCAACGATCGGTTTTAATTCAGGATTGTTATTCAGGCTTTCTACATCTGGATGTCGACCAATCCTTTCATCAGTTTGCTGCAACTGTGAAATTAGAGTGCTTTTTACATGCGCTAAAGATTCAATATCTTTAGAGACACGTTGAGCAATCGCAACTTGCTCTTTCTTTAATGTTTCAGAAAGTTCGTTGGCGTTTTTCAGTTGAAAATCAACTAAGCCTTTTAGAGCAGCCATTCCGCTTCTCTACTACAAACCACCAAGTTCTTGTTCGAACTTGATCATATTGTCTGCAAGTTTTTCAGGATCGACGGTATAAGAACCATTGGCGATCGCTTCTTTTATTGCCGCCACTTTTACTTGGTCAAAGCTAGGCTGACTAACCATTTGATTGTGCATTTCTCCAACTGCTTTGCCCGCAGAGCTAAGTGATACAGCATCTTGTGGCGTCGACGGTGCCTTAGCGGAAGACGTTGAAGATGAAGCTGAGCTGTCACTACTACGTGGTGCACTTCGAGTTGTAGTGGTGAGGGTCTGCCCTGAGCGTATGTTATCTATACCTGCCATTTAGAAAGCCTTATTCAAATTGAAAATCCTGTACTGTCCATATCGGCAGAGATCGACAGAGCTTTAATGATTATTTATCCAATCCATTGCTTAAGATGCGAACAGCTAGAAAATAACCGTGACTTCGGATATGCCGGTTACTTTTCCATCAATTATACGGTTTGATTTACTATTTTTCACTTTAATTTGATCCCCGTGCGATCCGTCAGATAATGCGACACCTTTGGTTGTAATGGTCATACCAGATTTGACCGCTTTAATTGTCACAATATCGTTACGGCATACAACACAAATATGCCGTTGCTCAATAATTTCACCGGCTCTGAGATTTTTCTTCACTTTTGCCCCAATTACGGCATTTATTGTGGAAAATCCTTGCCGCCTTAAGCGCTGCAAGTCTACCATATTGGTGGTGACATCTTGAGCTGTGATGATTTGACCGCGGCTCAATGGTGAAACTAACGCGACTTGAGGACCTGTTCGGGTTAATCTAACTGGAACATACAATCGCCAGTTGTCTTGGTGACATTCAACTAACACCGTAATATTGCTAGCGTTTGAGTTGGTTGACTTAGATGAAACATCAAGTGGATTGGGGCAATCTGTTGCGAACACTCGGCTATCTATGTTGGCGGGATTCGCTTCTAGAGAACCATCGACAGGTTGGTCAACACTTTCCAAAATATATTGTTTGGCAGCATCTTGAATAGCTTGAATCTGTTCTTGAGTTGCAGATACGGATGAAAAACTAAAGAATAACAACGAAACGCCGATAACTTTTAATATTTTATCGAAATATAAATGAATTTTGGTTGTGGAAGTTGTAGAAAAGAATGATTTAAAATATATCATACGGTTTCTCTGGTTTTCATAGCCGTACTAGATTACCACCTTTTTACTTGAAAGTTTGAAATGGAGATGAGCATATGACGGGTATTCTTGATTCTGTGAATCAGCGTACACAACTCGTCGGTCAAAACCGATTGGAACTCTTGACGTTCCGCTTAATGGGACGTCAGCGTTATGGAATTAACGTGTTCAAGGTCAAAGAAGTTCTACAGTGCCCTAAGCTTACTGCAATGCCAAACCTTCACCGACTTGTTAAAGGTGTGGCGCACATTCGAGGCCATACCGTTTCGGTCATTGATTTAAGTTTAGCTATAGGTGGACGACCAACAACCGACATTGATAAAGCCTTTGTGGTTATTGCTGAATTTAACCGAACGATTCAAGCATTCTTGGTAAGCTCGGTAGAGCGTATAATTAATATGCACTGGGAAGCGATTCTTCCGCCACCAGAAGGTGCAGGTAAAGCTCACTACCTGACTGCGGTAACCAATATCGACAATGAATTGGTTGAGATTCTTGATGTTGAAAAAATTCTAGCTGAAATTGCCCCTGTCGATGAAACAATGGATAGCGCAATCAGCCAAGAGATCGCCCAAGCTGAAGTAGAAACGCCGATTGTACGCCGTATTCTGATTGCAGATGACTCGACTGTTGCTCGTAAGCAGGTTGAGCGAGCAATTACCTCTATTGGTTTTGAAGTGGTTTCCGTCAAAGATGGAAAAGAAGCTTATGAAAAGCTTTTAGAGATGGCATCGCAAGGTAGTATTTATGATCAAATTTCTTTGGTTATTTCTGATATTGAGATGCCGGAGATGGATGGGTATACATTAACTGCTGAAATACGCCGACACGCAGAGTTAAAAGATCTGTATGTGATTCTTCACTCATCATTGAGTGGAGTATTTAACCAAGCTATGGTTGAACGAGTTGGTGCGAACGCCTTTATAGCCAAGTTTAATCCGGACGAGCTTGGTAATGCAGTGAAGACTGCACTTGTAAAATAATAAAGAGAATTTAATGACAACAATAACTATAAGCGATCATGAGTATCGTGAATTCAGCCGGTTTTTAGAATCTCAATGCGGGATTGTACTGGGAGATAGTAAGCAGTATTTAGTCAGAAGTCGTTTAAGTCCTTTAGTAGCAAAATTCAAGTTGGCGTCAATTTCGGATCTTTTGCGTGATGTTATTGCTGGTCGAAATCGAGATTTGAGAGTCGCGGCTGTCGATGCAATGACGACTAATGAAACGTTATGGTTTCGTGATAGTTATCCTTTTACAGTTTTAGCGGACAAAATTCTTCCTGAGTTAGCGGCAAATAAGCGTCCAATCAAAATTTGGTCTGCGGCAAGTTCGTCAGGTCAAGAGCCATACTCAATGGCAATGACAATTTTGGAAACTCAACAGCGCAAGCCGGGTATGTTACCAAGCGTTTCTATCACGGCAACGGACATTTCGCCTAGTATGCTCGATATGTGTCGTGCCGGTGTTTACGATAACCTAGCATTAGGTCGTGGTTTATCTCCTGAACGTCGTCGAGCCTTCTTTGAAGATGCTGGTGATGGTCGAATGAAAGTCAAGGATACGGCTAAGCGATTGGTTAATTTCCGTCCACAAAATTTGATGGATAGCTATGCGTTACTTGGTAAATTTGACGTTATTTTTTGTCGTAATGTACTGATTTACTTCTCTCCTGATATGAAGTCTAAGGTATTAAACCAAATGGCGAGTAGCCTGAATCCTGGCGGATATCTTTTGTTAGGAGCGTCAGAATCGCTGACGGGGCTAACGGATCGTTTTGAAATGGTTCGCTGTAATCCAGGTATTATTTACAAGCTCAAGTAAAGATGCCTTCATAAGCCCAACATGCTGTTGGGCTTTTTTGTGCGTGTTACTTATATACCCGTCATACTTGAAGTTGCAGCGGTGTTGGCTGTGTTCGTGCGCCCTAATCACATAGTTCACCTATGCTCAGGGGACTTTCTTACTTGCCGCCTACCTGCATCTTCAAGTTTCTTGGGTATAAGACATATACTCAAGGTGACATTCCAAAGTCAAACACTTGCGTTTAACTTGTAGCGAAGCTGGCGCAAATCTTGCTCAACTTGGTATTGATAAAGTTAAATTAATAGTACTTTTGAAAAGTGGTACGTAATTTGCTTTATCAATTAGTAATAACGGTCAGTTCTTTAGTAGAGGCAAACATGGCTATTTCTTTTGACAAGGCTTTAGGCATTCACCAACACACAGTGGGTGTACGCGAGCGCAATACTGAGGTGATTTCTACCAACATTGCGCAGTCCAATACGCCTGGTTATAAAGCAAAAGGTATGAACTTCCAAAAGGCATTGCAGGCGGCAACATCAGAGGCAAGCATTGGTCTTAGCCGTACAGATGGTCGGCATATTCCTGCCTCTACTCAAGTAACAGGTGAAGTACTTTATCGTCTTCCTACTCAACCGGACACCGGTGATGGCAATACGGTCGATGTGGATCTAGAGCGCAACTTGTTTATGGAAAACCAGATCCGACATCAAGCATCGTTAGAGTTCTTAGGTAGTAAATTCAAGAACTTAACCAAAGCAATTAAAGGGGAATAATTAGATGAGCTTATTTAACGTATTCAATGTGACTGGTTCTGCCATGAGTGCTGAGTCGGTTCGTCTAAATACAACCTCAAGCAACTTGGCGAACGCAGACAGTATCTCAAGCTCAGCGAAAGAGACTTATAAAGCGCGTCATGCTGTATTTGGTGCCGAATTAAGTAAGGCAAATTATGGTCGTGACCATACTGTGCCGGTGAAAGTATTAGGTATTGTGGAAAGCGATAAACCGCTTAACGCTGAATACAACCCTGATCATCCATTAGCAAATGACGAAGGCTATATTTATAAGCCGAACGTTAATGTTATGGAAGAAATGGCCAATATGATTTCTGCTTCTCGTTCGTATCAAACGAATGTGCAATTAGCAGATGCCAGTAAACAAATGCTGCTGCGTACGCTGCAGATGGGTCAATAGGGATAAGGAGGTAACGTATGGCCGGTATTAATAACGTTGGTCAAAGCGGCTTGTCCTATGTTGACCAGCTTAAAGCACTTCAAGAGCAGAAAAAGCCTGAAGGAACAACGGGTAAGCAAGATCTTAAGCAAGAAGATTTTTTATCCTTGCTGACTAAGCAACTTGCTCAACAAGACCCTTTTAAGCCGGTTGGCAACGATCAAATGATTGCGCAAATGGCATCATTTGCCACTGTTGATGGCATAGGCAAGATGAATACGCAGTTCGATACGTTGAACGCGTCAATGACTTCAAACCAAGCTTTGCAGGCGTCAACCCTAGTGGGACGTGATGTATTGGTTCCGGGAGCGGCAGGCCTAAAGCAAGACGGTAAAACGATGGCGGCAATGGTGAAACTGCCACAAAGCGTAGACAACATGTTTGTCCGCGTTGAGAACGAAGTGGGCCAATTGGTTCGTACGTTCGAAGTGGGCGCGAAACCGGCAGGCGATAACCGTGTTGTGTGGGATGGAAAAGATCAAAACGGTAGTCCATTACCGGCTGGTAAGTACAATGTGAAAGCATCGGGCTTGTTAGATGGAGAAAGCAAAGAGTTTGAAGTTTCGTCATACGCAAACGTCAACAGCGTTCTTCTAGGTAAAGGTGATGGTAACGTACTGCTCAATCTGGCTGGCTTTGAGTCGCCAGTTCGACTTGCTGAAGTACTAGAAGTAGGCAAAGCGTAACAACGCGAGCTAGATAGGAGAATTTGGAATGTCATATGTTGCATTAAGCGGGTTATCAGCCGCTCAGTTAGATCTGAATACAACCAGTAATAACATTGCGAACGCCAATACGTTTGGTTTTAAAGAGTCTCGCGCCGAGTTTGGTGATGTTTACTCTAGTTCATTATTCACCAACTCTAAGACCTCGGCTGGTCAAGGTGTACAGGCGAATAAAGTCGCGCAGCAATTTCATGAAGGTTCAAGTGTATACACGAATAACCCGCTTGATTTGCGAGTTGGTGGAACAGGTTTCTTTTCGGTAGCAAAAGAGCGTTTGATTCCACAGCAGAATGAGTTGACGCGTAACGGTGCTTTTCACTTAAACAAAGATAACTATATGGTGACCTCGAATGAAGAGTACCTACTAGGCTATCAAGTGAATCAAGATACTGGTGATGTACTTTCTTACGAACCAACACCTATTAACATTCCAGCCGAATTTGGTAAACCTAAGCAAACAGCTAACATTGAAGTGGGTGTCAACTTGCCTGCCAATGGTGATCTGAAAAACCCAGCACTGTTTGATTACTCCGATCCAGAAACGTACAACCGTTCAACATCTTCTACCATTTATGACTCGATGGGTCAGTCTTACAAGATGACGACGTACTACTTGAAAGATCAAACTCAGCCGAACACGTGGCAGACGTACTACACCGTGACAGATAAAGCCGGTGAGAAACCAATTAACATTACCGGTGGTGATGCAACGTCAGGTTCTCATGTCGGCCATACCATGAAGTTTAATAATGATGGTACGTTGGCTAGCCTTAACAATGGACAAAACATTGTCAGTGAACCAATTGGTGCGGGCGCAAATCCAGTTGATATGAACGGTGCTGATGTCAACCAAACACTATCGTTTGGCTTAGACGGAGCTACCCAATTTGCTGCGCCATTCGAGCTAACTAAATTCGATGAAGATGGTGCAACAACGGGTTTCCTAACTAAGATTGATTTTGATGAAAACGGAAGTGTGCTCGGTACATACTCGAATGGTGAGAACATCACCTTAGGGCGAGTCGCTCTAGTACGTGTTGCTAACGAGCAAGGTCTTGATAAGAAAGGCGGCACTCAATGGGATTCAACGCAGTACTCAGGTGACAAAATCTGGGGTGAATCAAATAAAGGTTCCTTTGGTACTATTAGTAACGGTACGCTTGAGCAAGCCAACATTGACATGACACAAGAGTTGGTGGACCTGATTTCAGCTCAACGTAACTTCCAAGCAAACTCACGTTCTCTTGAAGTGCATAACCAGTTACAACAAAATATCCTGCAAATCCGTTAATTCTATCAGTAGAATAGCGCGCTTCTTCTGGATGGCAACTTGGCGGCAACGCACAGTTGCCATTGTTGCCACATTGATGTAATCCCTCTCCTTAATCGTCTCACTGAACGCTTATGTTGAGCTTATTTATCTGATAAATAAGCAAAATATTTATTGGCATGACTATTGCTTTATTTGCTTTGAATAGTGATTTTTGGAGCAAGTAATGGACCGTTCCCTGTTTCTCGCCATGAGTGGCGCTAAGCAAAATATGCAAGCGTTACAGCTTAGAGCGAATAACCTAGCAAACGTCAGTACCACGGGTTTCCGTGCTGATTTGGCGCAAGCTCGTTCGATGCAAGCATACGGCGATGGGCTTCCTACGCGAGTATTTAGCATGACAGAGCGTCCAGGTCATAACTTCCAACAAGGTAGTGTCATTACTACTGGTCGCGAACTTGACGTCACAGTTAAAGGTGACGGCTGGATTTCTGTGACGGATAAAACCGGCAAAGAAGCGTTAACACGTAATGGTAATTTACAAATTGACGCAACAGGTCTGCTTGTTAGCGGCAATGGCAATTTAGTCATGGGTGAGTCGGGAGCTCCAATCACAGTACCAATCCCTGTCAGCAAAGTTGAGATCGGCAGCGACGGCACCATCTCGGTGGTACCGCAAGGTGCTCCGGCTGATGCAATGGAAGTCGTTGACCGAATTAAATTAGTTCGTATTGACAACCAATCACTATTCAAAGATGCAAACGGCTTGTTTAGAGCAAAAGATATTAATGCAGAGTATCAAGCGGATGCAGGCGTAAAACTGCTCACTGGTGCAATCGAAGGAAGTAACGTAAACGCGATTGGCGAAATGACAGCATTAATTGACTTACAACGACAATTTGAAATGCAAGTCAAAATGATGAGCACAGCGGAAGAGATGGACAAAGCCTCTGAATCGCTACTTCGTTCGAGCTAATAGATTTTAGGAGAGAGTTATGCATCCGGCATTATGGGTAAGTAAGACTGGCTTAGACGCACAGCAAACCAACATATCAACCATTTCAAACAACTTAGCGAACGCCTCAACCATTGGTTATAAAAAAAGTCGCGCGGTATTTGAAGATTTGTTTTATCAGAATATTAACCAAGCGGGTGGTCAGTCGTCTCAGAACACTGAACTTCCGAGTGGTTTGATGCTTGGTGCAGGTTCTAAGGTTGTGGCAACCCAAAAGGTACACACTAACGGTAACGCACAAACGACGACCAACAGCCTCGATATGATGATCGAAGGTGATGGTTTCTTCCAGATTCTTATGCCAGACGGCAATATCGGTTATAGCCGCAACGGTCAGTTCACGGTAAATGATGAAGGTGCACTGGTAACATCTGGTGCTGGCTATTCGCTAGAGCCTGAAATCGTGATCCCAGAAGATGCCGTGGGCATCACCATAGGTACTGATGGTGAAGTATCGGTTCGTCTACGTGGGCAGCAAGACAATCAAGCGGTCGGTCAGATCACTACTGTTGATTTTATTAATCCGGGTGGTTTAGAGCCGATTGGTCAGAACCTTTACTTGCCAACAGGTGCAAGTGGTGATCCTCAAGAGGGGGTTCCTGGTTTAGATGGCTTTGGTGATATTCGCCAATCTATGCTGGAAACGTCGAACGTGAATGTGACGGAAGAGTTGGTCAACATGATTGAAGCACAACGTGTCTATGAGATGAATTCAAAAGTGATTTCAGCGGTAGACAAGATGATGAGCTTTGTTAACCAGCAACTTTAACCACTAAGAGGACGACGTATGCAGCGTTTATTGCCCTTACTTATCATTGCATTGATGTCTGGTTGCTCAATGTTGCAGCCTCCTGTCGATACGCCTGATGTCATTCAAGGCACCACAACAGTAGACGCGGTAGAAGGTGATAAGTCGGATGACAGCACGGGGATTATAGACACGCTACGTGGTCGAACAGATCCGGTTGCCGGTGATCCAGCATGGGCACCGATACACCCGAAACATCAGCCAGAGCATTACGCAGCTGAAACGGGTTCATTGTTTAACACCGCAAGCTCTACCAGTTTATATGATGACTCTAAGC
The DNA here is from genome assembly GCF_050337565.1 of Vibrio kasasachensis. Classification (NCBI taxonomy): domain Bacteria; kingdom Pseudomonadati; phylum Pseudomonadota; class Gammaproteobacteria; order Vibrionales; family Vibrionaceae; genus Vibrio; species Vibrio kasasachensis. Next base: position 176,221 of record NZ_JAKJTB010000008.1, read on the forward strand.
CCCATGGTCTTGGTGATATCATTACAGTTACGTTGGCTGAGAATACGAAAGCGGCGAAAAGTGCAGATGCAGATTTGTCCAAAAATAATGCGGCAAATATGGATCCGCTAGAGGTAGGTGGTCAACAGCTGAACGTGGGTGACTACAACTTCTCTTATAATCTAGCAAATGACAACTCGTTTAGTGGTAGCTCTGCTGCGAATCAAAGTAACAGCCTTTCAGGCTCGATTACGGTTGAAGTGATCGAAGTGCTGGCGAATGGCAATCTGGTGATTCGAGGCGAAAAATGGCTAACACTGAATACCGGTGATGAGTACATTCGTTTGAGCGGCACAATTCGTCCGGAAGACATTAGCTATGAGAATACAATTGCCTCTACTCGCGTTTCTAATGCGCGAATTCGCTATTCTGGCACCGGAAATCAACAAGATATGCAAGAGCCTGGATTCTTGGCACGATTCTTCAATGTATCTCTGTAACACAGTTTGAAGACGATGTTTTGACATCGTCTTAACGTTACAGGAACTACCATGAAAAAAACGCTAATCCTTATCACCAGTTTGATGTTGTTCGTGACATCCGCTCATGCTGCTCGCATCAAAGATGTGGCGCAAGTAGCCGGTGTGCGTAGTAACCAACTGGTAGGCTACGGTTTAGTTACGGGTCTACCTGGAACGGGTGAATCAACGCCTTTCACTGATCAAAGTTTCAATGCCATGCTGCAAAACTTTGGTATTCAATTACCTCCTGGTACTAAGCCAAAAACCAAAAACGTTGCTGCTGTTATCGTTACCGCAGAGCTACCGGCCTTCTCTAAGCAAGGTCAGAGCATTGATGTCACCGTTTCTTCTATAGGTGCAGCCAAGAGTTTGCGTGGTGGTACTTTGATGCAGACTATGCTTAAAGGTCTTGATGGGCAAATTTACGCGGTTGCTCAAGGTAACCTAGTTGTGAGCGGTTTTAGTGCAAACGGTGCGGATGGTTCTAAAATTGTAGGTAACAACCCAACCGCCGGTATGATTTCAAATGGTGCGATGGTTGAGCGAGAAATCCCAACGCCATTTAGCCGTGGCGACTACATCACCTTTAATCTTCTTGAATCTGACTTTACCACAGCGCAGCGTATGGCGGATTCAGTTAATAATTTCTTGGGTCCCCAGATGGCGCAAGCCATCGATGCCACATCGATAAAAGTACGTGCTCCTCGTGATACTAGCCAGCGTGTTGCTTTCTTATCTGCGATTGAAAATCTAGAATTTAACCCAGCGGAAGGCTCAGCGAAAATTATCGTTAACTCACGCACAGGTACGATTGTGGTCGGCAAACATGTCCGCTTGAAAGCTGCCGCGGTAACGCATGGCGGCATGACGGTCGCGATCAAAGAGAATTTAAATGTTAGCCAGCCAAATGCATTTGGTGGTGGCAATACTGTAGTGGTGCCAGATACTGATATTGAAGTGACTGAAGAGCAGGGCAAAATGTTCAAGTTTGAACCGGGTTTGACGTTAGATGATCTCGTTCGGGCGGTGAATGAAGTGGGCGCAGCGCCTTCTGATTTGATGGCAATATTGCAGGCACTGAAACAAGCAGGTGCCATTGAAGGTCAACTGATCATTATCTAAGGGGCTGGTATGATTAATAATGGCAACGATATTGGCTTTATCCATGATATTGCAGGGTTAGATAAGCTTCGCCAACAAGCGACAAAGGGCGATGAAGGCAGCGAAAAAGCTGCATTAACTGCCGCAGCTAAGCAGTTTGAAGCGATCTTTACCACCATGCTATTTAAGTCGATGCGAGACGCTAACGCGACATTTGAGTCAGGTTTGATGGACAGCCAAAACCAACAGTTTTACCGTCAGATGATGGATGAGCAGATGTCGAGTGAGCTGAGTGCTTCTGGTTCACTAGGACTTGCCGATATGATTGTTGCGCAACTCAGCACTGGTTCGATCGAGAATAAAGGGGCTGACAGTGGCAGCGATAATTTTTCACACGTGATGGAAAAAGTTGATCGCGTGCGTCAAGCGCAAGCCGAACGTCAATTGAACGCTGCACCTCAGATAGCGAAAGCAGAGAAAGCTCAGCCGGCTCGTTTTGATTCACCCGAATCTTTTGTCTCTTCAATGAAACCGTATGCTGAAAAAGCCGCTAGCGCGCTGGGTGTTGATTCATCATTACTCCTAGCTCAAGCTGCTTTAGAGACAGGTTGGGGGCAAAAAATGGTGGCAAATGGTAGAGGCAGCAGCAATAACCTATTTAACATTAAAGCAGACAAAAGTTGGGATGGCGGCAAGGTGGCAACGCAAACTTTGGAATACCACCAAGGCGTACCGGTGCAAGAAAAAGCAGCCTTCCGTGCTTATCAAGATTATGAACAAAGCTTCAATGACTATGTTCGTTTCCTTAATGAAAACCCACGCTATACGATGGCATTGCGGCATGATGGCAATTCCGAGCAGTTTATTCGAGGTATTCATCAAGCTGGTTATGCAACTGACCCTCAATACGCAGATAAAGTGTTACGTGTTAAAGAAAAAATCGATCAAATGTAATCAAAGCGGACTCAAAGAGTTCGCTTTTTAGTCTTCCTCTCCCTTATAGAATAAGCTGTTTAAGTATTCCCTCCTTTCTGGCACACATATTGCAAAATATCTAATTAGTTATTCAGTTTAGGCTGATTTTATCAGGTTTTCGGGGGCACTATGGCGTCGGATCTTCTGGGTTTAGGTACACAAAGTGTATTAACGGCTCAGAGACAACTCAACACTACAGGTCATAACATTTCCAATGTGAATACAGAGGGCTATAGTCGCCAATCTGTGATTCAGGGAACCAGTGACCCACGCCAGTTTGGCGGGCAAACCTATGGAATGGGCGTGCATGTGGAAAATGTTCGCCGCTCATGGGATCAGTTTGCCGTTAATGAGTTGAATTTATCGACCACCAACTACGCTAACCGTCGAGACACAGAAGAAGACTTAGAGATGATTTCTGGTCTTCTTTCATCAGTGTCCTCTAAAAAAATTCCTGAGAATCTTAACAGCTGGTTTGACGCCATTAAGTCTCTAGCCGATAGCCCAAACGATGTGGGCTCACGTAAGATCGTCTTAGAAAAAGCAGGTTTGATTGCGCAAAATCTCAATGACTTCCATCGAGATGTTAGTCGTCAACATGACGTTGCCAACAAGAAGCTTGAGTTAGGCGTGGAGCGAATGAACCAGATTGGTACTGAAATTCGCGATATCCATCGATTGATGATGCGAAAACCGGGTCCACACAATGACCTGATGGATACCCACGAAAAACTCATTGCTGAGTTGTCAGAGTACACCAAGGTTACCGTAACACCACGCTCTAACCGTGAAGGTTTTAATGTTCATATTGGTAACGGGCACACTTTGGTTTCAGGCACTGAAGCGAGCAAATTGTCCTTGATTGATGGTTTTCCTGATGCACAACAACGTCGCTTAGCGATGATAGAAGGTCAGGGGATTAAACCTATTTCCAGTAAAGATATTGACGGAAAAATCGGTTCAATGCTTGATATGAGAGATGACAAAATTCCTTATGTTTTGGATGAATTGGGTAAAATGACGATTGGTTTTGCCAATGCAGTCAACCACCTCCAATCGCAAGGGCTAGATTTAAAAGGTAACGTTGGTGATAATATTTTTACCGACGTTAACTCAGCAATTGCCGTTAAATCTCGTGTGGTTGCCGCTTCTAATTCTAATGCGGATTTAGAGGTGTACATTGACGATATAAAACCACTGAAAACCGGTGAGTATTCGCTGCAATATGATGGTAGTGATTATGTTGTCACTCGTCCAGATGGTGCCAAAGAGCAAGTGGCAGTTAACAACAACGCCATCAGCATTGATGGCATGCGTATTCAGATCAATCAAGACTTAGCAAGTGGGGAACGAGTATTTATTCGACCAACTCGCTCTGGTGCCGGGCAAATACAGCTTGTCACTAAGGATGCGGCAAAGATTGCCGCTCAAAGCTATGAAGCATCAACTACGTTTGCTCAAGGCAAAGCGGTTTTTGAAATTGAAAAAGCTGGAGCCTTAAAAGAATTTGAAGTGATTGTCTCACCAGATGGTTCACAATTTGCCGTTACCGATACGCGCGGCAATGTTTTGCAGCAACCGCAACCTTATCCGCCTACCGGAGCTGTGACAGTTCAAGGAACCTCTTTTACCCTTTCGGAAGGGGCAATGCCTAACGATAAGTTTACCGCTAACCTCGTGCCTTCAGAAGGTGGTAACGGAAACCTGCGCAAGATGTTATATCTCCAAACAGACAAACACCTCAATGGCGGCGACTCGACGGTGATCGACATCTACCATGACCTCAATACCAATATCGGTTTGAAATTGTCAACAGCATCTAAGTTGACCGATGTCTCTCGTATTGAAAAAAACTCCGCAGAGGAGCGTATCGCTTCGATTTCAGGGGTTAACTTGGATGAAGAAGCTGCCAACATGATGAAGTTTCAACAAGCTTATATGGCGTCATCTCGAGTGATGCAAGCGGCGAATGAAACATTCGATACGATCTTGGCGTTAAGGTAGGAAGGTGAGTAAATGATGAATCGAATTTCGAGCTTTCATAATTACCAGTCGGTACAAAATGACCTTCGTCGACAAGAAGGCAAAGTGCATCATAATCAAGCACAACTGGCGTCTGGTAAAAAACTACTACAGCCGAGTGATAACCCACTGGCAACGCATTACATTCAAAACATTGGTCAACAATCAGAACAGCTAAATCAATATGTGGATGGTATTGTTTTAACGCGCAGCCGTTTAGAACACAACGAAGTGATGGTCTCTAACGTAGAAGAGTACGTGGATGAAGGCAAACGAACTGTGATGGAAATGATCAATGGTTCGCTATCTCCGGAAGATCGCTTTGCAAAACAGCGTGAGCTCGAAGAGCTATTTAGTAATGTGCTAACGGTAGCTAATACTCAAGATGAGTCGGGTAACTATGTGTTTTCAGGAACTAAAACGAAAATGCAGCCATTTTTTAGCGATAAAGTGGGCAATGTTAGTTATTTCGGCGATGACTATCAGCGCAAAATGCGCATCTCGAATAGTCAAGAAATGCCGGTTAACTTCCCGGGTAATAAGTTGTTTATGGAGATTGATAATCCATTTGGTGATTACCAGCCCAGTTATCAACTCAAAGAAGGTTCTGAATTACTATTAGAACGCGCTCTTAATCTTGATGAAAGTGACACCTCAAATTACAAAGTTACTTTTGTTGATATGCCTGACAATAAGTACGGTTATCAACTAGAAAAAGATGGCAGTGTCGTCAAAGCGGATATTTTTGAACCGTCGGAAGGCATTAAATTTGCTGATCTTTCAATACAAGTCAGAGGACAAATCACCAAAGGTGATGCGATAGAGTTATCGCCACAGAAGAACTTTAGCTTGTTTGATACTTTTAAAAATGCTCAAGAGCTCTCTGAAGGCTCTGTGTCTGATACATCGAACACCGCCGAATTACATCAAGTAACAGAAGAATTTCACGCAGCTTTTATTCATATGAACAAAGCTCGTTCTGAAGTGGGTGCGCGTTTGAGTACATTAGATATTCAAGAGCAACAACATGAAGACTTCAAAATGACTTTAGCTAAATCAAAAAGTAATTTTGAAGATCTTGATTATGCTGCAGCCATTATCGAATTTAACGAAAATTCTCGAGCTTTGCAGGCTTCCCAACAAGCTTTTGGTAAAACCAAAGATTTAACCCTGTTTAACTACATCTAAGCCTTATGTGCAATGCCATAAGTGCAACTGTGTAGGAGTAGTACAGTGTGCCCAATAAAGACAAAGTAAGTTGAGGCTAATTACTGTGGCAATAGGGGCAAAAAAGCGGCAATACAACAGTGGTCCGCTTATTAGTTATCATAAAACAGAGCAATGCATTTAGATAGGCTGTGCATTAAGTTGTTGTTTTTGAAGTGGTAAAATTATATTTAGTGAAATTAAACAAAGTTGGCATGTTAATTGGATTAATTGAACTAAGAGTTACACTAAACGGTTTTTAAGTGGGTAAATAACCTGCTTAGCGAGTCATTTACGGTCAGTGCTTCCAAATGAGATTAAGCTGACCGCTTCGCGAGTACTTGCGAACTCACTAGGAGAGCAACCTATGACCATTACGGTAAATACTAACGTCGCTGCTATGACAGCTCAGCGTTACTTAAATAAAGCGACGGGTGACCTGAACACTTCTATGGAGCGTCTGTCATCTGGTCAACAAATTAACAGCGCAAAAGACGATGCGGCAGGTTTGCAGATTTCAAACCGTCTAACTGCACAGTCTCGCGGTCTTGATGTTGCTATGCGTAACGCGAATGATGGCATTTCGATCGCACAAACGGCCGAAGGGGCGTTGAATGAATCAACCAGTATCCTTCAGCGTATTCGTGATCTTTCGCTTCAATCTGCGAATGGTACTAACTCAGGATCTGAGCGCCAAGCGATCAATGAAGAAGTGACTGCGTTACAAGATGAATTGAATCGTATTGCTGAAACGACATCTTTTGGTGGTCGTAAGCTTCTAAATGGTTCATTTGGTGAAGCGTCGTTCCAAATTGGTTCTAGCTCAGGTGAAGCTATGATCATGGGACTGACAAGCGTTCGTGCCGATGATACTCGTATGGGCGGTCAAAGCTTTGTCGCGACTAATGGTAAAGATAACACCTGGGGTGTAGAGACCGGTAAAAACGATATCACAATCGACTTTACGACTAAGAGTGGTGAAGTGGTTAGCCTTGCGGTTCAAGCGAAAATCGGCGATGACATCGAAGAACTGGCGACTTACCTAAATGGTCAAACAGACTTGCTTAAAACCTCTGTTGATGAAGACGGTAAATTGCAGATGTTTGCTGCTGAACCAAACTTGCAAGGTAGCATCACTTTTGGTGGCGGATTAGCATCAGAGCTTGGTCTGACTACGGGACCGGGTACAAAGGAAACAGTACAAAGCATCGATGTGACTTCGGTTGGTGGCGCTCAGAATTCGGTGGGTATCATTGACTCAGCACTTAAGTACGTTGACTCACAGCGAGCTGACTTGGGTGCAAAACAAAACCGTCTAAGCCACAGCATCAATAACTTGGCAAACATCCAAGAAAACGTTGAAGCATCAAATAGTCGTATTCGTGATACTGATTTCGCGAAAGAAACGACTGCGATGACAAAAGCACAAATTCTGCAACAAGCTGGTACTTCGATTCTGGCTCAAGCAAAACAGTTGCCTAACTCTGCAATGACACTATTGCAGTAACAGTAAGTACTCTTATTCACGGTTTCCCAGACGTGGGGTGATTAAGAGCTTACGGCAAACATAAATAAATTGATGATGAGGCTCTCTCTCAAACCTGCCTCTGAATGATGTTTATTTATGTCATGGAAGCCAAGTTGTGATCATTTCTCTCGATCTCCACGCTGGCAACCTCCATAGCCCCGGTTCTCTCAAAGGAATGGGGCTTTTCTTTGCCTAAAATATGGCATGAACCTCTTTCTCCACCCCCCGATGCAACCCATCCTTTACTATTTCTTAGCATTAATTCAATGAGTTAAAAACTTTAGCTTTTTTTTTAGTCTTTTCGATACTGTTCAATTATTTGCCACTAAATGACGTATATTTAGTCGATTTCTGTAAATGCTCTAAAGTTAATCAATTCACCGTCGTTACTAAGGTTACATTTGAGAGAACTTTTGGTTTACCGAGACGTCGGAAACCGTTCGGAACTTCCGCAACAACGGAAATCAATAGGAGAACCACCATGGCGGTGAATGTAAATACAAACGTGTCAGCGATGACAGCACAACGTTACTTAAATAGTGCAACTAGCGCACAGCAAACATCAATGGAGCGTTTAGCTTCAGGCTCTAAAATCAATAGTGCTAAAGATGATGCAGCGGGGATGCAGATCTCAAACCGTTTGAACGTACAAAGTCGCGGTTTAGATGTAGCGGTTCGCAATGCGAATGATGGTATTTCGATTGCGCAAACAGCTGAAGGTGCAATGAACGAAAGCACTAACATCCTACAGCGTATGCGTGATCTGTCATTACAATCAGCGAATGGTTCAAACTCGAAATCCGAGCGTGTGGCGATACAAGAAGAAGTTACTGCACTGAATGACGAACTGAACCGCATTGCTGAAACGACTTCATTTGGTGGTAACAAACTACTGAATGGCACGTTTACTACTAAATCAATGCAGATTGGTGCCGACAATGGCGAAGCCGTCATGCTAACGATACAAGATATGCGCAGTGATAATGCGATGATGGGTGGTAATAGCTACGTATCTGCGACGGCTAAACCGCCAACTTGGACGGTAGAGGGCGGTACAGATGCGTTAGACATCACAGTGACTGACAAAATTACAGGTGTGGATAAAACCATCAATATTATTGCAAAAGAAGGTGATGATATTGAAGAGCTGGCGACCTATATCAACGGTCAAACAGACATGGTAACAGCATCGGTAAGTGATGATGGCAAATTACAACTGTTTAGCGATAACAATAAGATTGAAGGCGAAGCGACGTTCGCTGGTTCATTGGCGACAGATCTAAATATTGGCGCTGCTAAGGCGGTAACCGTTGATAATATTGATGTGACGTCAGTCGCGGGTGCACAAGAATCGGTAGCAGTTGTTGATGCTGCACTTAAGTTTGTGGATAGCCACCGTGCCGAATTGGGTGCATTCCAAAACCGCTTTGAGCATGCAATCAATAACCTTGATAACATCAATGAAAATGTTAATGCATCGAAGAGCCGTATTGCAGATACTGATTTTGCCAAGGAAACAACAGCATTAACTAAGTCTCAGATCCTTAGCCAAGCATCTAGCTCTATATTGGCACAAGCGAAACAGGCGCCAAACGCGGCACTTGGTCTACTCGGCTAATCTATGCTTTCGTTATTATTGTAAATCCAGCCTTCGGGCTGGATTTTTTTTGCCAATATACCCAAGATGCAGGATTCAGAGTCTTATAACTGGTTCCAGTTCAAGGAAAACAACTCTTGCTGAACTAAGCATCTTTAGGTTACTTGGGTATAGATCATGCTGAACAAGACCTTAGCGCGAGATTGATTTTAAAGTGAGAGTTTTGCGTATGTAGATAGAAATTGAGGATAGGGGGCTATTGAGTGCGTTAAAAAGCACAAAACCCAGTACAAGACTGGGTTTAATGATGATGGTGCGGTCGGAGAGACTTGAACTCTCACACCTTGCGGCGCCAGAACCTAAATCTGGTGCGTCTACCAATTCCGCCACGACCGCAGCAAGCTTTTACTCTAGCGAAGAGTGTGGTTAAAAAGACGATTGGTGAGTCTTAGTAACGTTGTCATGTCGACGAATCAACATGTTTAAATAATGGCAGGTCTACCTGGATTCGAACCAGGGAATGCTGGCATCAAAAGCCAGTGCCTTACCGCTTGGCGATAGACCTACAGAAGTAATTTACGAATAAATCACTTTAATAATGGTGCGGTCGGAGAGACTTGAACTCTCACACCTTGCGGCGCCAGAACCTAAATCTGGTGCGTCTACCAATTCCGCCACGACCGCAGCAAAYYTTTATAGTTAARAAGACATTGGTTATCTTAGTAACGTTGTCATGTCGACGAATCAACATGTTTAAATAGTGGCAGGTCTACCTGGATTCGAACCAGGGAATGCTGGCATCAAAAGCCAGTGCCTTACCGCTTGGCGATAGACCTACAGCAGTAATTTACGAATAAATCACTTTAATAATGGTGCGGTCGGAGAGACTTGAACTCTCACACCTTGCGGCGCCAGAACCTAAATCTGGTGCGTCTACCAATTCCGCCACGACCGCAGCAAATCTTTATAGTTAAGAAGACATTGGTTATCTTAATAACGTTGTATGGTGGCTACTACGGGATTTGAACCTGTGACCCCATCATTATGAGTGATGTGCTCTAACCAGCTGAGCTAAGTAGCCAATATGTGCACGATAAAAATATCGTATACATTTTAAATCATGGTGCGGTCGGAGAGACTTGAACTCTCACACCTTGCGGCGCCAGAACCTAAATCTGGTGCGTCTACCAATTCCGCCACGACCGCGCACCTAATCATCGAGAGAAATACAAAACCTCAATGACATTCCCTATTGAAGGGGAATAATGGCAGGTCTACCTGGATTCGAACCAGGGAATGCTGGCATCAAAAGCCAGTGCCTTACCGCTTGGCGATAGACCTGCAGAGATAACTTAATTAAATCAAGTTATTTAAATCATGGTGCGGTCGGAGAGACTTGAACTCTCACACCTTACGGCGCCAGAACCTAAATCTGGTGCGTCTACCAATTCCGCCACGACCGCATGATTTGTTTATAAAGCATTTCAAGATGGTGCGGTCGGAGAGACTTGAACTCTCACACCTCGCGGCGCCAGAACCTAAATCTGGTGCGTCTACCAATTCCGCCACGACCGCATCTTGAATCTACTTCTAATTAATCTCTTGGTATAAAGACTAACTGTTTTAATATGGTGGCTACTACGGGATTTGAACCTGTGACCCCATCATTATGAGTGATGTGCTCTAACCAGCTGAGCTAAGTAGCCATCTTTTCGAGCGAGACAATATAATACATTCTCACTCTTAGTGACAACCCTTTTTATTAAAAGGTTTGCCGCTATAAATAGTGGCAGGTCTACCTGGATTCGAACCAGGGAATGCTGGCATCAAAAGCCAGTGCCTTACCGCTTGGCGATAGACCTACAGCAATAACTTACGAATAAGCTATTTAAACAATGGTGCGGTCGGAGAGACTTGAACTCTCACACCTTGCGGCGCCAGAACCTAAATCTGGTGCGTCTACCAATTCCGCCACGACCGCATCTATTCCTGATTATTTTAAACAAACAAAATAAAAAACAATTAGGAATGGTGGCTACTACGGGATTTGAACCTGTGACCCCATCATTATGAGTGATGTGCTCTAACCAGCTGAGCTAAGTAGCCAATACCATGTTTTTTCCGCCCCTTTCATCACATCGCTGTGTTGTCGGGAACGGGGCGCATTATGCGTATATGCGTGAAATCCGTCAATAGTTTTTTCGAAGAAATTTGGATAAATGAATCGTTCGATTCCTTTTTAAACAAAGAGGCGCGTTAATGATCTAAAACTGCTAACAAAATGACAGCACCTTGGTAATTATTAAGGTCGTGATATTGTAGGTATAAAAAAAGCCAGCATATTAGCTGGCTTTTAAACTCAATGACTTGCGCAAAAAATGTGCAGTTATTTATACATTGAAGCGGAAGTGAACCACATCGCCATCTTTTACGATGTATTCCTTACCTTCAAGACGCCATTTACCTGCGTCTTTCGCACCACTTTCACCGCTAAATTCAATAAAGTCGTTGTAACCAACAACTTCTGCACGGATGAAGCCTTTTTCAAAGTCAGTGTGGATCTTACCTGCTGCTTTAGGTGCTGTTGCACCAACAGGGATTGTCCATGCACGAACTTCTTTAACGCCCGCTGTGAAGTAAGTATGTAATTCGAGTAGCTCGTAACCTGCGCGGATAACGCGGTTTAGACCAGGCTCTTCAATACCCATGTCAGAAAGAAACTCTTCGCGTTCTTCTTCTTCTAGCTCAGCCATTTCAGATTCGATCGCAGCACAAACTGGAACAACAACGTTATTCTCTTTTGCTGCAAATTCACGAACGGCGTCAAGATATGGATTATTTTCGAAGCCATCTTCACTTACGTTAGCGATGTACATCGTTGGTTTTAGCGTAAGGAAGTTCAGGTATTCGACTGCGGCAAGTTCTTCTTTCGATAGAACAACAGTACGAGCCATGCCGCCTTCAGTTAATATTGGAAGCAGTTTTTCTAGTACGATGATTTCAAATTTCGCGTCTTTGTCGCCGCCCTTTGCTTTTTTCGTATTACGGAAAATAGCACGCTCACAAGAGTCTAGGTCAGCCAGTGCAAGCTCTAAGTTGATCACTTCGATATCTTCGATAGGTGATACTTTACCAGCAACGTGAATAATGTTTTCGTTCTCAAAACAACGAACAACGTGACCAATCGCATCAGTTTCGCGGATGTTTGCTAGGAATTTGTTACCTAAGCCTTCACCTTTTGATGCACCAGCAACTAGACCTGCAATGTCTACGAATTCCATCGTAGTCGGCAGTACTCGCTGAGGGTTCACAATTTTTGCCAACGCATCTAGACGTAGATCTGGCACAGGAACCACACCAGTATTTGGTTCGATAGTACAAAACGGGAAGTTTGCAGCTTCGATACCCGCTTTAGTTAATGCATTGAACAGAGTTGATTTACCAACGTTTGGTAGACCAACGATGCCACATTTAAAACCCATGATTGTAACCTTATTCAGCTTTGAACGTGTGTAAGCGGTTTTGTGCTTTGCTTAGGCCATCTTTTATCAAGATGTCTAGACAGCGAACAGCTTCATCAGCCGCTGCATCTAACAGCTCTTGCTCATTAGCCGGAGCTTTCCCTAATACAAAACCCGCCACTCTATCTTTGTGTCCCGGATGGCCAATGCCAATTCGAAGACGATAAAAATCTTTGTTGTTGCCTAGTTTGCTAATGGTGTCACGTAGACCGTTGTGACCGCCATGCCCGCCACCTTTTTTAAATTTGGCGACGCCAGGAGGTAGGTCAAGCTCGTCATGAGCGACCATGATTTCTTCTGGTTGAATTTGGTAGAACTTCGCTAGCGGGGCAATAGCTTTGCCAGATAAGTTCATAAATGTGGTAGGGATCAATAGGCGAAGATCCTCCCCATTTACCATGATACGTCCAGTAAGACCAAAGAACTTTGGCTCATTCTTTAGCGTCACGTTATGAACGCGTGCTAACTCCTCCACAACCCAAGCACCCGCATTATGGCGAGTCTTTGCGTATTCAGGGCCAGGGTTAGCTAGTCCAACAAGAAGTTTGATCTGTTGAGTCAAGGTTGGGATCTCTCTGGAATATCAAAAAGCGCAGTATGATAGCACACAAATCCTGCCTCGGGCGAGGTGTCGATAATGGGCATGCTTTACTTAAAATTTAGCAATAAAAAAACACCCCTAAAAAGGGGTGTTTTCAATTCGGTCTAATCAAGAAGAGATTAGTTGAACATTGCAGAGATAGACTCTTCGTTGCTAATGCGACGAATAGCTTCTGCTAGCATGCGAGATAAGCTTAGTGTGGTCACTTTGCCTGTCGCTTCCATCTCTTTAGACAAAGTGATTGAATCAGTCACGATCACTTGGTCTAGAACAGAGTTTTTAATGTTCTCAGCGGCGTTACCAGAGAAAACAGCGTGAGTTGCGTATGCGAATACACGCTTAGCGCCACGTTCTTTCAATGCTTCAGCTGCTTTACATAGCGTACCACCTGTATCAATCATGTCATCTACGATCACACAGTCGCGACCTTCAACATCACCGATAAGGTTCATTACTTCAGACACGTTTGCACGTGGACGACGCTTATCAACGATAGCGATGTCAATGTCACCTAGCGCTTTCGCAGTAGCGCGAGCACGAACAACACCACCTAAATCTGGAGAAACCACAACAGGGTTATCTAGACCACGAGTTTGCATGTCTTCCAGCAAAACCGGTGTACCGAAGATATTGTCTACAGGTACATCGAAGAAGCCTTGAATTTGCTCAGCGTGTAGGTCGATAGTTAGAACGCGGTCAACACCAACGTTGGAAAGGAAATCCGCTACAACTTTCGCAGTGATAGGCACACGAGAAGAACGTACACGACGATCTTGGCGAGCGTAACCAAAGTAAGGGATTACTGCTGTAATACGGCCCGCAGAAGCGCGGCGCATTGCATCAATCATCACGACAAGTTCCATTAGGTTGTCGTTAGTTGGTGCACAAGTAGATTGGATGATGAATACATCACTACCACGTACGTTTTCGTTAATTTGAACAGCGACTTCGCCGTCAGAAAAACGAGATACAGTGGCGTCACCAAGTGAGATGTAAAGACGATCAGCAATGCGTTGGGCTAGTACAGGTGTAGCGTTACCAGCAAATAGCTTCATATCAGGCACGGTGGAAACCTCGGGGTTGCGTCCAGTTTTTAAATAGATGATTTATGGGCTAAACGGTAATTAGCCAGTGTCTGGTGTAGAGACGAAATGTTATTTCCTTTCGCCACAAACGCCGACACAGTGTCAGATAATTGCGCGAGCACGTTTTGTGCATCGTTTTCGCTCAAAAATTCAGCGAAAACACACGATCCAGTACCCGTCAGTCTTGACGGCGCGTATTGTAGCAGCCATGAAAGTTGCTTATCAACCTCTGGGTACAGCATTCGGACAATTATTTCGCAATCGTTTTCGTAATTATCCTCAAGAAGCACGGATAATGGGCGTTTGGGCGTGTTTCTGGTCAAATCAGGATGAGTAAAAATATCGACGGTGGCGATGCTTACATTTGGTCTTATGACTAAGTACCACTTCTCTTTTGGTTCAACCTTGATTATTTCTTCACCAACACCTTCAGCGAAGGCGGCGTGACCGCGAACAAAAACAGGAACATCTGCGCCAAGTTTGAGCCCAATGGCAGCCAGTTCATTGTCATTGCATTGGGTCTGCCACAAGTGATTTAGCGCGACAAGGACGGTAGCTGCATTGGAAGACCCGCCACCGATCCCTCCACCCATTGGCAGAATTTTGTTCAGTTCAATATGTGCGCCATATTGGCAGCCAGTAAACTGTTGAAGTGCCGTTGCAGCGCGCCAAATTAAGTTATCGTGCAAGGCGACACCTGGAATCTCTGGTGTAAGCGTAATTTGACCACTGGTATTGGCTGTGATAGTGAGCTCATCATTGTAATCAAGAAATTGAAACAATGTTTGCAACTCATGGTAGCCATCTGGGCGACGACTTGTCACATAGAGGAAAAGATTCAGTTTTGCTGGTGAAGGCCAGTACGTGGTTTTACGAATCATTACTTCAAAGTCCACTTAGAGATCACCAAATTGATAGTGGTGTCATCTTGTTTAAGTTTGAGTTTATAAGGAACAGGGAGATCTGAACCTAAAAATGGTGCGTCTTGATAACTTGAATAGATTAGCTTCCAAGTTTGCCCATTAATATTTTTAGTCAGGGATGCCAAAGTTTGCGTATCATTGACGGTGAAATTATCAGCGTTGGTTGGCTTCCCCAGCAACCAATCGTTGAGTTGCTCTACGGGAATATTTAGCCCAGTGAGGTTGGCAATTAAACGATCAGCGCTCACATCTGTAAAGGTTTCATTATTGTAAGTTTCAACCCTGGCACCGGCGGCATTAATGTTCATGTTCAGTACCGTTTGTCCAAGAAACGTAGTCAGCCTCAAATCACTCGCTTTTGGAGAGTTTTGCCAATAAAAAGAGAGCGACTCTCGTTGTTTCGGGGCAATGTAGCCAAGTTTACCTGCGGCTTTGTAATCGCGAACCAGTTCTAATCTTTGTTGGTGCGCTTGCCATTCCACGCTGGTATTACTGTTTTGTATAGAACTACAACCAGTTACCAATATGGAAAAAAACAGCAGTAGGGGGAGTTTTGATGGAAGTCGCAGAGACATAGCGGACTGATTTCCTTATTCAACCAAATTTGGACGAGTTACTATACCATTGAAAAAAATTGTTACCCTTGTTTCAGTAAGTAAAATGCCCACTTTGCAGCCAGATTCAACCTATGTGGTTGAGAAATAGGGTACAATCGTTTTTTTATATACTCTCAATTCCATGATTAAATGCCGTTGAGTGAAAACAGTTGGGTAATCCTCTTTTATTCATGGGGGGCATCAAGTAAAATTCCGTCCCTGTTTTAACGCGACCAGATTCAGAGAACCACAGTACATGTCATTGCTTGCTATCGGTATCAATCATAATACGGCTTCTGTCGAACTGCGTGAGAAAGTCGCGTTTGGGCCGGACAAACTACCGCAAGCATTGCAGCAGCTATCTGAAAGTCCCCATGTAAATGGTTGTGTTATCGTTTCAACGTGCAACCGTACCGAAATCTATTGTGACGTCAAACCTTCGTGTAAAAATAAGGTTATTGATTGGCTTTCACAGTTTCATCAAGTCAGCGCTGAAGAGCTAAAACCGAGCGTATACGTTCATGAAGAGCAGGCGGCGATTCGTCATTTGATGCGTGTTGCTTGTGGTTTGGACTCGTTAGTTCTTGGTGAACCTCAGATATTAGGACAAGTTAAACAAGCATTTTTTGATTCACGTAGTGGGCATGCTGCCAATGCAGCGATGGAAAAGTGGTTTCAAAAGACATTTTCGGTAGCTAAACGCGTACGCACAGAAACCGATATTGGTGGTAATGCCGTTTCAGTTGCCTATGCAGCGTGTACGTTAGCGAAACATATTTTTGAATCGCTACAAGAATCAACCGTACTACTCGTCGGTGCGGGTGAAACCATTGAGTTGGTGGCGAAGCATCTAGCCGCTAATGGCTGTACCAAAATGATTGTGGCTAACCGTACTAAAGAGCGTGCGCTACTATTAGCCGATCAATTTGGTGCTGAAGTGATCAGTTTGCCAGAGATTCCAGATAATCTGGCAAGGGCTGATATTGTTATCAGCTCTACCGCGAGCCCGTTACCTATTATTGGTAAAGGTATGGTAGAGACGGCACTGAAAAGTCGTCGATATCAACCTATGCTATTGGTTGATATTGCCGTGCCTCGTGATATTGAATCGCAAGTCGGTGAAATAAGAGATGCCTACTTGTATTCGGTGGATGATTTACAATCGATCATCGACAGTAATATGGAACAGCGCAAGGTGGAAGCGATTCAAGCTGAAGCGATTGTGAGTGAAGAAAGTGCCGCCTTTATGACTTGGCTGCGTTCACTGCAAGGCGTCGATAGTATTCGCGATTTTCGTCAGAGTGCTCATGAAATCAGAGAAGATCTGCTTAGCAAAAGTATTCAAACGCTCGCCGCTGGCGGCGACCCAGAAAAAGTGTTAGTTGAATTGAGTAATAAGCTCACCAACAGACTCATTCATGCCCCAACCCGTGCATTACAAAGTGCGGCGGAGCAAGGCGAGCCAGCAAAGCTTGCCATTATTAGACAAAGTTTGGGTCTTGATGACCCGTTATAACTAGAACCCTGAGTTAATTAACTATGAAAGCCTCAATTCTAACTAAGCTAGAAACGCTAGTAGAACGTTACGAAGAAGTTCAACACCTACTTGGTGATCCGGGAGTCATTGGCGATCAGGATAAATTCCGTGCATTGTCAAAAGAATACTCTCAGCTCGAAGAAGTCACTCTGTGCTTCCAAGCTTATCAGCAAGCACAAGACGATCTTGAAGCTGCCGAAGAGATGGCAAATGAAGACGACGCAGAAATGCGTGAAATGGCTCAGGACGAAATTAAAGAATCAAAAGCAACCATCGAGCGTTTGAACGATGAACTGCAGATTCTGTTGTTGCCAAAAGATCCCAACGATGATCGCAACTGCTTCTTAGAAATTCGTGCAGGTGCAGGCGGTGATGAAGCGGGTATCTTTGCTGGTAACCTTTTCCGTATGTACTCAAAATTTGCTGAGAAAAAAGGTTGGCGCATTGAAGTCATGAGTTGTAATGACTCAGAGCAAGGTGGCTACAAAGAGATGATCGCGAAAGTGAGCGGCGATGGCGCTTACGGTGTTCTGAAATTTGAATCAGGCGGTCACCGCGTACAACGTGTACCAGAAACGGAATCTCAAGGTCGTGTACACACATCAGCGTGTACACTTGCAGTAATGGCTGAAATCCCAGAAGCGGATCTACCAGAAATTAAAGCAGCGGATCTAAAAATTGATACTTTCCGTGCATCAGGCGCGGGTGGTCAGCACGTTAACACGACTGACTCAGCAATCCGTATTACCCACTTACCGACAGGTACAGTGGTTGAGTGTCAAGACGAACGTTCACAGCATAAGAACAAAGCGAAAGCGATGCAGGTGCTTGCCGCTCGTATCGTACAAGCAGAGAAAGCTCGCCGTGCAGCAGAAGTGTCAGATACGCGTCGAAACCTACTTGGTTCTGGTGATCGTAGTGACCGTATTCGCACTTACAACTACCCACAAGGTCGTGTTTCTGACCATCGTATCAACCTAACGGTTTACCGTTTAAATGAAGTGATGGAAGGTGATTTGGCAAGCTTGATTGATCCTGTAATTCAAGAATATCAAGCCGATCAGCTTGCTGCTCTTGCTGAGAATTACTAAATAAATGTCGGCTGCAAACAGTGTTGAAAACACACTAAAACGCGCCACACAGCAACTTCAAGAGAGCGGCAGTGATTCGCCCTCTCTTGATGCTGCGGTATTGCTATGCTTCGCATTAGGCAAACCACGTTCATTTCTGATGACTTGGCCTGAAAAGGCATTGTCACCACAAGAGTTAGTGCCATTTGAAGCATTGCTATCTCGTCGTCTAACGGGTGAGCCAGTGGCTTACATTGTTGGTGAACGTGAGTTTTGGTCATTGCCGCTGAAAGTTTCTCCCACTACCTTAATTCCGCGCCCAGATACTGAGCGTTTGGTTGAAGTTGCTTTAGATAAAGCACTGTGTACTGACGGTGATATCCTCGATCTTGGAACAGGGACTGGTGCAATCGCTTTGGCTTTGGCTTCAGAATTACCTCATCGCAACGTGGTTGGTATTGATTTGATGCTGGATGCACAGCAACTTGCCACCTCCAACAGCGAAAGCCTTGGGATCCAAAATGCGACGTTTTTAGCGGGTAGTTGGTTTGAGCCTTTGGCAACGGGCACGCAGTTTGCCGTGATTGTTTCCAACCCTCCCTATATCGAAGAAAACGACCCGCATTTAGCTCAAGGTGATGTACGCTTTGAACCGTTAAGTGCATTGGTTGCGGCGGATAATGGCTTGGCAGACATTCGTCATATTGCAGATAACGCGCGTAACTATCTGGCAAATGGTGGTTGGTTACTGTTTGAACATGGTTATGATCAAGGAACAATAGTTAGAGTGATTTTTGCTGAGCTTGGGTATCAAGATGTCGAAACTTTCCAAGATTATGGATATAACGACAGAGTGACACTTGGTCGCTATGTGGAACAACAATAAGAGAGAAAATCGATGTACGAAGGATTGAAACATTTTCACTTACTCACTGTAGCCCTAAGTGCCACATTATTATCAGTGCGTTTTGCACTGCTATTGGCAAACTCTCCATTGCGAGAAAAGAAGTTCCTAAAAATATTTCCTCATATCAACGACACATGTTTATTGGTAACAGGGATTATTTTATCGGTGATCACGGGTTTTATTCCATTCACTGAAGCTGCACCATGGTTAACCACCAAAATTACCTGTGTATTGGCATACATAGCGCTAGGTTTCTTTGCACTTAGAGTGGCAAAAAATATGCTGTTACGTATATTTGCGTTTCTTGGTGCTCTTGGTTGGCTGATGATGGCTGGAAAAATAGCAATAAGCAAAACACCGTTTTTGTTCTAAGTTGGTGAATTCGAATGCAAGAATTGTTTGATGAAGACTTTGATGCGCTGGAATTAGCGGAAGGTGCGTTGGTGCTCAATCAGGCGATTGATCCTGAAACACAAGTAGATTGGGCGACGGCAGAGATGCAGCGCCTGCTGAAAGACGCAGAATCAGTTCTAGTACATGAAAATCAGGTGCAGCAACGTTTTGATGCATTTTTAAGGCTCTTCTACCATGAGTGGGGGTTCCAAGGTGACAAAGACGCTTACTTTGATTCAGCCAATGCATTTTTAGATAAAGTTTTGCAGCGTCGTAAGGGCATCCCGGTGAGTTTGGGCGCATTGTTACTCTATTTTGGCAAGCAGCTTGGCTTCCCTGTGGAAGGCATCACTTTTCCAACTCAATTTGTTGTGATGGTACGTTGGCCAGATCACCCAGTGCAATATGTGAACCCATTTAACGGCGAGTTTGTTTCGGAGCACACTTTGCGTGCTTGGCTGGTGGGGCAAAAAGGTCCGTTTGCACAATTGAAACCGAATCACCTTAAAGCGACAGATCACCCGACAGTGATTGGACGATGGCTAGCGCTGATTAAGAGTGCATTGTTACGAGAAGAGCGTTATGCGCTTGCACTGCGTTGTACAGACTTAGCTTTGATGTTTGCGCCAGATGATCCTTATGAGATACGAGATCGCGGCTTTATCTATCAGCAACTAGACTGTCATCTGGTGGCATCGTCTGACTACCAGTACTTTATTGAGCAGTGTCCGGAAGATCCGGCTGCAGACTTACTTAAAAATCAAGTTCGCGCCATGAGTCAAACTCAGGTGACGTTACACTAAGCCTAATGGCTTACTAGGTTTAAATAGAGAGAAAATGATGGAACAGAAAATCGTTCATGTTGGTGATATTCCTGTTGCTAACGACAAACCGTTTACCTTATTTGCTGGTATGAATGTACTGGAGTCTCGCGATCTTGCGATGCAAATCTGTGAGCACTATGTAAAGGTAACCGACAAACTTGGTATCCCATACGTATTTAAAGCCTCTTTTGATAAAGCGAACCGCAGCTCTGTTCATTCATATCGTGGTCCGGGTCTTGAAGAAGGTTTGAAAATCTTCCAAGAGATTAAAGATACATTTGGCGTTAAGATCATCACAGATATACACACGGAAGCTCAGGCCCAGCCTGTTGCAGATGTGGTTGATGTTATTCAGTTACCTGCATTCTTAGCTCGTCAAACTGATCTTGTTGAAGCTATGGCAAAAACAGGCGCAGTCATCAACGTTAAAAAACCTCAGTTTATGAGCCCAGCTCAAGTTGGAAACATCGTTGATAAATTTGCAGAGTGCGGCAACGAAAAAATCATTCTATGTGAGCGTGGCTCTTGCATGGGTTATGACAACCTAGTGGTTGATATGCTTGGTTTTGGCGTTATGAAGAAAGTATCAAACGGTAGCCCTATTATTTTTGATGTGACTCACTCATTACAAATGCGTGACCCATCAGGGGCGGCATCAGGTGGTCGTCGTGATCAAACTGTTGAGCTTGCGAAAGCGGGTTTGGCGACAGGTATTGCAGGTTTATTCATTGAAGCGCACCCAAACCCTGAGCAAGCACGTTGTGATGGCCCATCCGCATTACCACTTGATAAGTTAGAGCCTTTCCTAAAACAAATGAAAGATTTAGATGATCTAGTGAAAAGCTTCGCGCACATCGATATCCGTTAATTCAACAGCCTCAATATCGAACCAAATCTAAAAAGCTGCCAAGGGCAGCTTTTTTTGTATGTGGAATTTAACAGGTACAAACTCCTATCTGCGAAAATTGTTGATATTGTCGTTAAGGGCAAGTAATTAAGTAAACGTTTGCTTGTGATCGTTTTTTCAATCAAATGTAAGTGCCCACTTTTATTGCACTTTATCTGGAAATATATAGTGATCAATGTTGCATAAACATGAAAACTGAATGTTCAGAGCGATTGGTTACTTTAAACTATGTCAAGTTTTGCTACCTCAAACTAAATATGTGTAGACGAATATATTCTCTACATACCTCTTATAAGGTAGCAAATGGCAGTGGATCCCAATGAGTTAAAAGGTATGACTATGACGCAACGCCTGATTGTAAAAACAGCACTAAGTGCAGCGATTCTTGCAACGTTAGCTGGCTGTGCAACAGCTCCTCAACAAGAGTGGGAAGCGGACAAAACGTATAAATTAACGGTTCTACACACCAACGACAACCATGGTCGTTTTTGGGAGAACAAATATGGCGAGTACGGCATGGCTGCTCGTAAAACGTTGATTGATGAGCTACGTGCAGATGTTCAAGCTGACGGTGGTAGTGTATTGCTGCTTTCCGGTGGCGATATTAATACAGGTGTTCCAGAGTCTGATCTGCAAGATGCAGAACCTGACTTTAAGGGTATGAACAAAATTGGTTACGATGCAATGGCATTGGGTAATCATGAGTTTGATAATCCACTAGAGGTGCTTTTCAAACAGGAAGAGTGGGCGAACTTCCCAATGCTTTCGGCAAACATCTACGATAAAAAGACTGGCGAGCGTATGTTCCAAGCTTACCAGATGTTTAACAAGCAAGGCATCAAGATTGCAGTTATCGGTTTAACTACTGAAGATACGCAAAAAATTGGTAACCCAGAATACATTGGTGGCATCGAGTTCCGTGACCCTAAAGCGGAAGCTAAAGCACTAATTACTGAACTTGAACAAACGGAAAAACCGGATCTTATTTTTGCTGTGACGCACATGGGTCACTACGAAAATGGCAACCGCGGCATTAATGCGCCGGGTGATGTTGCATTAGCTCGTTACCTAGACGAAGGCTCGCTAGACATGATTGTGGGTGGTCACTCACAAGAGCCAGTCTGTATGGAAGCGCCAAATGTAATGAAGAAAAACTTCAAACCTTCTGATGAATGTAAGCCTGATTTACAAAACGGCACTTACATTGTTCAAGCTCACGAGTGGGGCAAATACGTTGGCCGCGCCGACTATGAGTTCCGCAACGGTGAATTGAACATGGTGAGCTACGATTTGGTCCCAGTAAACCTGAAGAAAAAAATCAAGGTTGATGGTGAGAGTAAGCGCGTCTTCATCGAAGATGAAATTGCAAAAGATGAGGCGTTACTTGAATTCTTACGCCCTTACCAAGAGCAAGGCCAAGACAAGCTAAACGTTAAGATTGCAGAAACCAACGGCAAGCTAGAAGGTGATCGTAACGTAGTTCGTTTTGAGCAAACTAACCTAGGTCGTCTGATTGCCGCTTCTCACATGGAACGCGCTAAAGCAGATTTCGCGGTTATGAACTCTGGTGGCGTGCGTGACTCTATTGCTGCCGGCAATGTGACTTACAAAGACGTGCTAACAGTTCAGCCGTTTGGCAACATCGTGACTTACATCGATATGTCAGGCAAAGAAGTACTGGATTACTTGAATGTGGTTGCGACTAAACCAGTTGACTCAGGCGCATACGTACAGTTTTACGGCGTGTCTATGACTGTGGCTGATGGCAAAGTGTCAGATGTTAAATTTGGTGGTAAATCGCTTGATTTGGAAGAAACCTACCGCTTTACTGTACCAAGTTACAACGCGGCAGGTGGTGACGGTTACCCTAAAGTTTCTGCTCATCCAGGTTACGTAAACACAGGCTTTGTAGACGCGGAAGTTCTAAAAGAATTCTTAGAAGCGAACAGTCCGGTAGACGTAAATAAATTCGCACCTAAAGGTGAAATTGTTTACAAATAGTACGTTTGAAAGTAATGACTATTGACTGTGATTCATAGATCGCATTAACTAAAGCGGCGCCGTTATGGCGCTGTTTTTATTTTTGTATCGACACTCATCACTATAAGTTATTGCGCTTTGATTCACGAAGCGACAGTGGTTTATCCTGATTGGTGATAGGAAGTTTTATGACACCAGCAATCAATTCCGCAAAAAAGAAGAAAATTGAGCATACTATTCATCAGTATCAACACGATCCTCGCGCCGAGAGTTATGGTTTGGAGGCGGCTGAAGCACTAGGACATGATCCTCAACAAGTGTTTAAAACGCTGTTATTCTGCCTTAATGGAGAAGCAAAAAATTTAGCAGTTGCCGTACTCCCTGTTGAATACAAACTGAATCTTAAATTAGCGGCAAAGGCAGCTGATGCAAAGAAAGCTGAAATGGCAAATCCTGAAATCGCACAGAAAACCACTGGCTATGTAGTGGGTGGGATTAGCCCATTAGGGCAGAAAAAAGCATTGCCAACATTCATTCATAGCAGTGCACTAAATTTGCCGACCATGATGGTCAGTGCTGGTCGAAGAGGGTTAGAGATAGAATTGGCTCCGGAGGATCTAGCGACGTTGACTCGTGGAAAATTTGTCGAACTTTGCCTTGATTAGTTGATTAGTTGATTAGTTGATTAGGCATAAAAAAGGGTTGGCATATGCCAACCCTTTGCCATTCTACTGACTAATTAGTCAGGCATTTGAGCGTTATCAACGACATGGTTGTCACCCAAGTCTTTTGGCAGAACGAGGTTTAGAGCTATCGCCACAATACCACACAAGCTAATACCTTGTAGGTTGAAGTCACCAATACCAAATGCCATACCACCGATACCAAACACGAGTGTAATCGCAACAATCACAAGGTTACGTGATTTGTGTAGATCAACATTGTTCTTGATTAGCGTATTCAAGCCAACCGTTGCGATTGAGCCGAACAACAGCATCATAATACCGCCCATTACAGGCATAGGAATCGTTTGTAGCAGTGCGCCTAGTTTGCCCACTAGTGCCAAAATGATTGCGGTAATAGCAGTCCAAGTCATGATAACTGGGTTGTAAGATTTAGTTAACATAACTGCACCAGTCACTTCTGAGTAAGTGGTGTTTGGTGGAGCACCTACCATTGATGCTGCGATTGTTGCGAATCCGTCACCAGCAATGGTGCGATGAAGACCCGGTTTCTTAAGGTAGTCTTTACCCGTTACGTTTGAAATCGCAAGCATGTCACCTACGTGTTCAACTGCTGGTGCAATGGCAACTGGGATCATAAACAAGATAGCGTTGATGTTGAATTCAGGCATCACAAAGGCAGGTAGTGCAAACCATGCAGCTTGATGAACTGGTGTGAAATCGACAATGCCGTAGAAAAGGCTCAGTGAATAGCCAACAATAATACCGCCTAAGATAGGCATCAATTTTAGGAAACCACGAGTAAACACGCTAATACAGATAGTCGTGATTAACGATGCTAAAGAGACAACCAACGCAACGTTAGCGTCAATGACTTGAACACCGTTTGCTTTCCCAAGCGCCATACTTACCGCTGTAGGAGCTAGTCCCAGACCGATAACCATAATAACTGGACCTACGACCACCGGAGGTAGTAGTTTATGGACAATATCAACACCACGAATTTTAATCAGTGCACCCAGTGCTACATACACTAAGCCAGCGACCATTAGACCACCCATAGTGGCAGGGATTCCCCAAGTTTGAACACCGAATAGAATAGGAGCAATGAAGGCAAAAGAAGAAGCGAGGAAGATAGGAACAGAACGACGGGTAATGATTTGGAAAATTAGAGTACCGATACCGGCACCGAATAGTGCAACGCTAGGATCTAATCCCGTGAGAAGCGGAACCAGTACTAGAGCACCAAATGCGACGAAGAGCATTTGTGCGCCTTGAATGGCATTTTTCATTGTTTTATTCCTTTGTGGTGGCAAGTAATCCAGTTTTCACAGTATTTAGCTGGTTTGCTGATTTAAACCGGTGAAATATTGGCTCAAAATAAAAATTCGCGGGATCTTATCACCATCGCAAACGATTACAATCGAAATTAGAATAATTGTTGATATATTTGTGGGCGGGTCCATATCAAAATTTTCAATAATAAGTTAGTCGTCTCAAGCAAGCTTTGAATGAATGTCGATTGAACAGAAAAATTTTTAGCTCGCTTGAACTCACAACAGAGGTCAAAAATTAGGCAGTTCGGCTGCGCTTTTGTTGCTCAGTGTTGATAAGTTGCTTATCATCTGCCATTAAATGGCTATAACCGATTCTAGGAAAAATATGCGTTCTATTGTTTTATTCGCATTAGGTCTAATTGGCTTCCCTGCTTTAGCCCTTACTAATGTTGATCTTTATCAAGCTCAGGTTGTGTTAGATCAGAGCTTAGCAAAACCCGATGCGCGGGCGCGTGTTGATGGTATGGAGCAAGTGATTGTACGCGCATCAGGTATGCAAGATGCGTTAAGTAATCCTGTTGTACGAAAAGCACTAAAGCAAAGCGCTCAGTACATTGATCAAATTAGCTATGGCAAGCTTGGTGAACAGCAAACACTGAAGATGAGATTTAACGGACCGCAAATTAGCGCTTTATTGAGCCAAGCTCAATTGCCAACGTGGTCGGTTCAACGTGCCAATGTTTTGGTTTGGTTGGTGGAAGAGTCTCAGTCAGAGCGTGTAATTGCGTGGGAACATTCAAATTCAGAAACACTAGACAAACTGAAGTTGCATGCCACAGAGCGAGGGTTACCTCTCACCGTTCCTGTTGGTGATTTTGATGATGTTACCGGTATTGACCTTTCAGACCTGTGGGGCGGTTTTGCCTTGCCAGTTGGTCAAGCCAGTCAACGTTATCCTGCTGATGCAGTTTTAGTGATCCGTGCTAGCAATAACAATCTACGTTGGACGTTATACGATCAAACACCGAAAACGATAGGTGTTACGCGTCAAGCCCCGCTTTCTGGTAGCAACAATGGAACCGATGCGGCTGATAAACTGATTAATCAAATCAGTGATTATTATGCTAAGCAGAGCAGTGTAGTGGTAGCGAGTAAATCATCTGAATCAGTGAAGGTTCGCTTTATCTCTTTAGACAATGCCATTGATTTCTTTGTTTTAGAGCGAAAACTGCAACAGTTAAACTCAGTAGCATCGTTGGATATTTTGAAGATCCAAGGTAACCAAGTGACGTTCTCAGTGCACTTATTAACAACCCCAGCAGAGTTTGAACAGCAAGTATCTCGAATGCGAGAAGCAACGCCAATGGCACTTGAAGTAGAAGCAATTCCTGAGCAAGCACAAACAGAGCAAGTTGATGTGGGAGTAAGTACTATTGATGGCGTGGGAACAGAGGCATCGTTACCTAATATTATCGAACAAGCTCCGATGGGGATTGAACCAGAGCCAATGTTGATGTTTGAATGGCAGAGTGGTAAATATGTTGCGCCTGTGCCAGTTGAACCTGATAAACAAGAGCCTGCACAGGCGATTCTAGGTACCGATATTGACGCTTAATCAGACTCGGTAAAAATAATAAAGGTCTAGTATTACTAGACCTTTATTATTTTTACCGCTAAAGCGAACTTTAGTCATTAAACTTCTCTTTCTCAGTTTTTTCTACTTCTGATAATCGACGTAGTTTGAGTCCTAACTCCTTGCCACGAGCCCGTGCATAAAGAATATTTCCGACAAATGCAGCACTTGTAAGTAATAACTCAACGATTGCCAGCCAACGTTCGCCACTATCGACATATAAAAGCGTTAATGCGTGCAGGAAATAGAGCATCAATACGAAGTTTGCCCATGCATGTGTGTATGGCTTACCTGCCAAGATGCCGGGCAAGGGGAGAAGTAAAGGGATGCACCAGGCAATGGCTAAGGTTGTGCTATTGATATGTGGATGTGGTGATAAAGAAATCTGCCATATCGCAACCCAAGCAAGTAGCCCCAAGTTGGCACACAAGGCTAGCAGTCGATATGCTTTGGTCAGTGGCATCATATCTTTGAGCAAATTATCTGGCTGGATGTCGGACATAATTACTCCTTGAACAGTTTAAATGCAGTTGTTGCGAGACGCTTTCCAAGTTGTTTGGCCAATGTCTTTTCATCTTCTGAAAGTCCATGTTGACCAGAATGCGAAACATGACTTGCGCCATATGGAGTTCCGCCCGTTTGAGTGGTGTGCAGTTCAGGGTTTGAGTAGGGAATACCCATCACTAACATTCCGTGGTGAAATAGTGGAAGCTTCATGGTTTGCAAAGTGGTTTCTTGTCCACCATGTAAGCTGGATGACGAGGTAAAAACACAAGCGGGTTTATCAATTAAATCACCAGCAACCCAAAGTGCACTGGTTTGATCCCATAGATGCTTGAGTGGTGCCGCCATATTGCCAAACCATACCGGGCTACCCATTGCCAAACCATGACAGTTTTTGAGTTCATCTAATGTGATAAGTGGGTCATGTAACGTTGAATTATGTGAAGAAAAGTCTTCTACGGTACGCAGTAGAGCCTCGCAATGAGGGATAGATTCAATCCCCCGCGCAATTTGTTGGGCTAACGCTCTCGTTGTCCCATGGCGGCTGTAATAGAGAACAATTAGTTGGCACTTCATAGAATATCAAGAACTTGCTCTGGCGGGCGACCATGTATTGCTTTGCCATTGGCAACGACAATTGGGCGCTCAATAAGTATTGGGTTCTCTGCCATTGCTTCAAACAACTCTTCATCAGACGCTTGCGCGAGGTTGAGCTCCTTATAAGCATTTTCGTTGGTTCGCATCATACTGCGTACCTCGCTCAGTAAGAGTTGCGAAAATAGTGTTTTGAGTTCCTCAATTGACAATGGTGTCTCAAGATATTTTATGATCTTTGCTTGAACGTTATTTTCTTCCAATAAAGATAGTGTCTGGCGGCTTTTTGAGCAGCGAGGGTTATGATAAATCACGACTGACATTCAGAGTCTCCTGTCTATTGTAATGCCATAAAACGATCACGTTGTACCATTAGTTGATCAATACGCGCGTCGTATCTGGCTTGTTCTAAGCTTCCTAATTCTGCCATTTGGCCAGCTTGAGTATAATACTGTATGGCTTTGCTCCAATTGGCTTTTAATGCAAGGATTTCAGCGCGAGCCGCAAGATCTTCTTGGCTATTGCCTAGTTTGATATTGGCTTCAGAAAGCAAGTGCCACCCATTAACGTCATTGCTATTTTCATGAGTGTAACGTTGCAAAACACGAATCGCTTGTTGGTATTTTTCTTGAACTAATAAGCTATTGGCATAGTTAATCATTAGCACAGGATTATTCGGTTCAGATTTGAGAGCATGTTCAAGCATTTTGCTGGCTTTCTCTGGCTTGTTTTGCGCAATATAGAGATCAGACAATGCATCGAGATAGAAGCGATTATTGCTATCTTGTTTACGCAGCTTCTCTAGAATAGGCGCTGCTTTGTCAAGTTGCTGGTTATCCAAATAGACAAGGGATCGACCATATTGCAACGCTGGTTTTATGTGGTTTTCAGCTTTGCTTTCTTTACGGTCAAACCAATCAATGGCTGCATCTGATTTAATGCCAGCGTAACGCGCCACAATTCGAGAACGTGCTAAATGGTAGTTGAGTGAAGTTGCAACCCGTTTAGGTGGATAGTTTTGTGCTCTGGCTCTGGTGTCACTAACACGATCTTGTGGCAATGGGTGAGTTAACAGCATTGGCGGTAAAGTGGTCGCATAACGATATTCGTCAGCTAAGCGGCCAAAGAAACGTGGCATGGCGTTTACATCGAACCCGGCCTTAGACAATGTCGCAATCCCAAAGCGGTCAGCTTCCTTCTCATTACTGCGAGTGTAATTAATTTGACCTTGAATGTTCCCTGCAGTGGCTGCAGTGATAGCTGCCATGCCTACTTCTGGTGCTGCAATCGCCAACAACAAAGACCCAGCGAGAGCAGCCATAGTGACAGGGGAACGACGCGCTTGATCTTCCATGCTTCGAGCTAGATGGCGTTGTGTTACGTGTGCAATTTCGTGAGCTAATACGGAAGCGAGCTCACTTTCAGATTGTGCGTGCAAAAATAATCCAGAGTGAATCGCAACGTAGCCACCAAAAAATGCGAAAGCGTTGATGTTGCGGTCACGAATCATAAAGAAGGTAAAGGGCGTTTTTACATCATCGGCATTCGCAACTAGCTGATGCCCAAGAGTATCAACATACTCACTCAATACTGGGTCTGTGATGATTGGCGCGCGATTGCGCAACATGCGCATATAAGCGTCGCCATATTGCAGTTCTTGGTCAATGGTTAATGTACTACTGGCGGCAGTGCCTATATCGGGCAAATTGAGGCTGCTAGCCATCAATGGTGCTGAAGGAATGCTCAGAGTTGTCGCAATACAAAGGGCGATAATCGATCGCAAATTCTTAAACATAGCTAGTAGGTTCGTTTCCTATTTAATTGAGGTTACTTGGGTATATCTACGAAAGATTTTGTCATTTACAGAGTCCGTATATGTATAGACACTTTATTGTTGCGAGGGTTTCAAAGCAAATAAAGATGCTGCATATCACCACTTTTATCACGTAGATAACGGTTTATTTGGGCTGACCATGAGAGAGCGAGCAATTCTAAGCAGTTACGTATACAATGAGCGGTTCATACTGTTTATTCGGTTATAGTCAGTAAGATGAAAGAATTAGACTTGCGAGATCAGCGTTGCCCCTTGTCTTTGCTTCTTGCCAAGCGCCATGTAATGGCTTTGCAAGAAGGAGACCAAATGCTTATTTTGATTGCTGATCCCAGCTCCAAGTCAGATATTATTCGCTTTCTTAACCAGCACACTTTTAATGTTGATTGTGCTGAGCTTAGTGGTTTTTATTCATTGCACGTGACTAGAGGGAATGTTCTAGATGTTTGAAATGGTGAGTCGTTGGTATAAGCGACGTTTTTCTGACCCACACGCCGTCAGCTTAGTAGCGATTCTTCTAGTTGGCTTTATTACCATCTACTTCTTTGGCAATTTAATTGCTCCTCTACTTGTTGCGATCGTGCTGGCTTATTTACTTGAGTGGCCCGTCGCGAAGCTGTCAAAAATTGGTATTCCTCGTACCTTGTCAGTGATTATCGCGATTCTATTCTTCTTTAGTTTGGCATTGATTGCGTTATTTGGATTGGTACCAACTATTTGGCAGCAAGTGGGTAATTTGATTAATGACATTCCCAATATGTACAGTGGATTGCAAGATGTGATAGCGGAATTACCGCAGAAGTATCCTGAACTCGCTAATTTTCAGATCGTTGAATCTTTAGTGACGAACGCGAAAAACCAAATGATCGGCGTCGGCGAAAGTGTTGTCAAAGGTTCTCTTGCTTCATTAGTTAGCTTAGCCACGTTAGCGGTCTATCTGATTTTGGTTCCGCTATTGGTGTTCTTCCTTCTTAAAGATAAAGAAGAGATGATAGCAATGGCGAGCGGAATGCTGCCTCGTAACCGAAAGCTTGCGACTAAGGTATGGGAAGAGATGAATGAACAGATCTCAAACTATATTCGCGGTAAGGTGATGGAAATCTTGATTGTGGGTGGCGTTAGTTATGTAACGTTTGCCATATTGGATTTACGTTATTCGGTATTGCTGGCAGTAGCAGTTGGTTTTTCTGTATTGATTCCTTATATCGGAGCTGCAGCCGTTACAATTCCAGTGGCGATGGTGGGTTTATTCCAGTGGGGATTATCACCTGACTTCTACTATCTACTTATTGCTTACGGAATTATTCAAGCTCTTGATGGTAACGTATTGGTACCAGTGTTGTTTTCTGAAGCGGTAAACCTTCACCCTGTAGCGATTATTGTAGCGGTGTTGGTATTCGGTGGGTTATGGGGATTCTGGGGGGTCTTTTTTGCGATTCCTTTAGCCACATTAGTTAAAGCGGTATGGAATGCGCTGCCTGGTCCGGACGCGCTGGAAACCGAAACGGAAGCGTGATCACATCTAGATAATTTAGCTAAAAAAAGCCAGTGACTGTCGCTGGTTTTTTTATATTTAAAATCATTGATTTAAAAAATGTGATTGTCGACTTTAATAAAATCACATCAAACAAGCCTAAACTTCCCCCCTTTATTGTCGATAAAAGTACTATTAGTTATTGATGTTTCTGCGAGGTATATCGTGAAGTTTAGCCAGAAGATAGTTTTAGCTTCTTCAGTATTGTTGTTAATTAGCATTATTCTGCTTTCTATTCAGCAATCTATGTTAGTAAAAAATGAAGTAGAAGGGCTAGTTAATTCAAGCTTGGAAGAGTTGGAGAAAGGAGTTAGCACTATTGTTAGCGCCGAGATTGATAGTAAGCGTGATTTGGCTAAATCGACCTCTGAGTTGATCGAACTTTCACCTTATGATCGTCAATACATCGCTCAAGTTTTAGAAACCTCAGTCATTAAGCAAGGTTTTATTACTGTCGGCTTAGGTTATGACAACGATGGTTCTGTCATCGAAAATGATGATGTCTGGGAAGTTGACTCAAGTTATGATCCTCGTACGCGAGTTTGGTTTAAACAGGCTAAAAGCCAAGGCAAGATTGTTGTTACTGACCCTTATGTCGATGCAATGACAAATAAAATGATCATTTCGATTGGAACGCCAATCAAAGATGATGGTCAATTTGTCGCTGGCATGTTCTATGATGTAGAGCTGACAGAGCTAGCAGATCTAGTCAATCAAGTTAATCTGTTAGATGCAGGCTACATGTTCATTTTGACTTCAGATGGTTCGACCATTGCTCACCCTGATGCGAATCTTAACGGAAAGCAACTATCTACTTATCTACCAGAAGTGGATATCCGAGAAGGTATGCAATCTTTTGAAAAAGATGGCACCCCATATTTAGTTCGATTCACTAAAGTGGCTTCAGAAGGCTGGTACATCGGTGCGGTAGTCGATGAATCAATCGCTTTTTCTGCGATTAGCGAAATGCGTAACAGTTCTATCATCTACGCCGCTATTGCATTGGTACTAAGTGTGCTTGGGCTCTCTTTATTGATCAAGTTCCTAATGCGTCCGCTTAATGATCTGAATAATGCAATTCAAGATGTGGCATCAGGTCAGGGTGATTTAACCAAACGCCTAGATACTAATACAGACACTGAATTTGCAGAGTTGGCACGTGGTTTCAATTCGTTTACTGAGAACTTGCAGCAACAAATAATCCAATCGAAAGCAATTGGTTCCGATATTCTGGTTGGTACAGAACAGTCACATGTTAACGCGCAAGACGCTTCAAAGGCTGTGGCTAGCCAGTTAGAAGAATTGGAACAACTAGCGACGGCGATGCATGAGATGTCAGTAACAGCAACAGATGTTGCTAATAATGCCCAAGGCGCTGCGGAAGCCGTTAAGGAGGCAGAACACGTAACTGGTCAAGGTTCGAAGGTAGTGAGTGATACCACAGAAGCTATCAGCCAGCTTTCTATGCGTGTAGACCAAGCAGTTGAAGAAGTAGTAGGTTTAGAAACAGCGACGAACAATATCGAAACCATTTTAAAAGTGATCAATGATATTGCAGACCAAACTAATCTTCTGGCGCTGAACGCGGCAATTGAGGCAGCTCGTGCAGGCGACTCTGGTCGTGGTTTTGCTGTTGTAGCTGATGAAGTGCGTACGTTAGCTCAGCGCACCCAACAATCAACGACCGAAATTCGCGGTATGATTGAACAACTTCAATCTGGTGCCAGCTCAGTATCGGCAGCAATGAATGAAAGTAAAACAACGGCAGATATCGCAGTAGATAAAGCGCATCAAGCGAATGAGTCTTTGCAAGCGATTGGTAGCATTATTCAACGCATTACTGATATGAACTTACAAATCGCTTCGGCGGCAGAAGAGCAAAGTTTAGTTGCGGAAGAGATCAACAGTAATACAGTACGTATTAAAGACTTAACAACATTAGTCTCTGATGCGGCGCAACAATCAAGTGCGGCAATGGAACATCAAACGCAAAGCGTCCGTCAACAAGACGAGTTACTGAATAAGTTTATTGTTTAAGCTTAATGCTTAAGTTAATAAAAAACGCCAGCGGATCGCTGGCGTTTTTGTTTGTATTACTTGGCTAATCTTATTTGTCGTTCAGGTAACTCAGCACAACTTCATGGTGGTCTTTAGTTTTGAATTTATTAAAGACATGTTCAATCATACCGTTTTCATCAATCAAGAAACTGATGCGGTGCAGACCGTCATATACTTTGCCCATGAATTTTTTCTCACCCCACACGCCAAACTGCTCAGCTATTGCGTGGTCTTCATCTGAAAGCAAAGAAAAATTTAAGTTATCACGTTCAATAAATTTACCAAGACGTTTAACTGGGTCAATACTCACACCCAGCACGACGACATTATGTGCATCTAATTCGGTTTTGGTATCACGCAAGCCTTGAGCTTGGACAGTACAGCCTGGGGTCATCGCTTTAGGGTAAAAATAGAAAAGAACTTTTTTCCCAGCAAAGTCAGCAAGGCTCACTTGGTTACCATCCTGGTCCAAAAGGGAGAAAGCCGGTGCTGGAGATCCAGCAGTAAGCGTATTCATGATGATTCCTTCTATTGACTGTTCTTTATAAAATTCAACGTGCCTGTTACGTCTAGATCTCGACAAAGATCAGTAAATTCTTCTTGTAGCTGCATTAAGTTACATTCGGAATCAACCGATGCAGTAAGCGCAAGGTGAAATTGGTCGTGCAGCGATTCGAGTTTATCTTTGCTGATGGTTTGAGCGCTAAGAGAGGAAAGGTCTATTTCTCTATTGGCAAAAAACTGAGTAAATTGCTCGGTTAAACCCACTTTGTCATCCGACTCAATAAACGCTTCTAAGGTATAGGTGTTATCCTGATGAGCGTGTTTAGCCGTGCGCTTCATCATAGTGATAAGATTTTGCTCTTGTCCAAGCAAAGGCAAGGTTGTTTCTACACGAGTTATGGCACCATTGCTGCCTGACAGCAGCATAATTAGCGTGAATTCACTACCGAACAGAGCTATACGGCTATCAACAATATTACAACCAGATTGCGTGACTAGGCGCACAACTTGGTTGCATACACCAGGACGGTCGCTACCAACCGCAGTAATTACCAGATGTTGAGTCATACTATCACTTCAATATTTGTATTGATTATTAATCAGTTACTCTAGCATAGTTATTGAGCGTAAAAATAATGATTGTGATCATTTTATTCACATTTACTCGTGTTTGCTTAGGAATTACTCAGTGTCTCGGAAATTACCGTTCCAGTGATGATGTGGCAGGCCAAAATAAGGGGCATTTTCGCAGTGATTTAACCAACTATAAGACAATTTGGATGAATGGAAGTTGGTATAACATCATGTTATTTGAGAATGTTTATTTGATACACAATTTGACACAGGTCTGAATTCTGTTGCTTTGGTCAATTTAGACCGCGATATTGAGACAAATCGATGACTTAAGCGGTGTTAAGCGCTTGTCTTTTTTCATCTCCATACAGTACCATGCAGAAAGCATAAAAATATCGGAGAAGGACATGTTTTCAGGAAGTATCGTAGCGCTAATTACCCCATTTACTCAAGACGGCGAAGTAGATTACGTTAGCCTGAAGAAGCTAGTCGATTACCATGTTGCCGCCGGCAGTGATGGTATTGTTGCTGTTGGGACCACAGGTGAGTGTCCGACTTTAACCATCGAAGAGCATGTCAAAGTAGTGCACAAGGCAGTTGAGTTTTCAGAAGGTCGTATACCGGTTATCGCAGGCACAGGTGCTAATGCAACTCATGAGTGTGTGACGTTTAATCGCCTGCTGAATAATTCAGGTATTGTGGGTTGCTTGAGTGTGACGCCATACTACAATAAGCCGACGCAGGAAGGTCTTTACCAGCATTATAAAGCGATCGCGGAAGAGAGCGATCTTCCTCAGATTCTATACAACGTACCGGGTCGTACTGGCGTTGATCTACAACCTGAGACCGTTGCGCGCTTATCTAAGATTGAAAATATCATTGCACTTAAAGATGCAACGGGTGATTTAAGCAGAATTGCAAAACATCAGGAACTTTGTGGTAAAGATTTTATCTTACTAAGTGGTGATGATGCGACGGGGCTAGATTTCGTTCGTCTCGGCGGACACGGTGTTATCTCTGTGACCAACAATATTGCAGCAGAAGATATGGCGATTATGTTCCGCTTGGCAAAAGAAGGTCGATACGAAGAAGCGGATATTATCAACCAACGCCTAATGCCTTTGCATAAGAATCTGTTTATTGA
Source organism: Vibrio kasasachensis (assembly GCF_050337565.1). Classification (NCBI taxonomy): domain Bacteria; kingdom Pseudomonadati; phylum Pseudomonadota; class Gammaproteobacteria; order Vibrionales; family Vibrionaceae; genus Vibrio; species Vibrio kasasachensis. Next base: position 211,829 of record NZ_JAKJTB010000008.1, read on the forward strand.
ATCAAACCCTATCCCTGTGAAATGGGCAGCGAATAAGATGGGTTTGATAGAGTTCGGTGGTTTGCGTTTACCGCTTACAGATCTTTCAACATCGGCCGAGCCTCTTGTAGCTCAAGCCATGAAAGATGCTGGCATCAACTAAATTTAAGGATTGCTGAAGCGTAAAGCTTCAGCATTTATTTATCAGGAGTTTCAATGAAGTTGTCACCCCAGCTAGTCGTTAGTTCACTAGCTGTTTTTGTGTTAAGTGCGTGCTCCGGCAGTGCTGACCAGCGCCGCCAAGCGGACAATGATTTTAATTATCTTAACACTGCGCCTTTGATCGAGTGGAAGTCGCTTGAGGGCTCAGAGCTTCGCGTCTACAACAATTACCAGATTCCTAAAGGTGATTACGCGGGTGGTATTGGTAATCAAGTAGATATTCGTCCGCCTCAGCAAGTATTAGAGCTTATTCCTGGTGCTCGAATTGAGCGAGTGAATGGTGATGTGACCATTTGGTTACTAAAACAAGAACAAGCTGATAGTGTTTGGCAAACCGCACAAACGTTAATCTCAGAGCGCAACCTGGGTATCCGTGAACAGTCAGATTCACGTTTGGAAACTGAATGGATCACTTGGGTTTCAGAAGACGAAGATGCACCATTAAGTGCGCGTTATGAGTTAACTCGATTTTCTAATAATGCGCGCCATGCGGTTAAGTTAAGTATGATTGATTGGCGTCAGGGTAACCAAGATTTACCCGTGACCTTCACCAATCAAGAACGCTACAGCGCTTTGATGGCAAACTTGCTAACTGCAAGATATGATCTTGATATTCGTTTGGAAGCCGAGCGCAAAGCAAGTGAACTGGTCAAACAGATCCCTATTTCTATGGGTACTGACCGCTCAGGTTTACCTGTGATAATCGCACGTGCACCTTACGATGTTCTTTGGTTGCGTTTACCGAAAATTTTGCCAGCAATGGGCTTCACGATTGAAGAGCGTAACCAGTCGCAAGGCACAATCAAAGCAAAATACGTAGAGCAGGATGATGAATTCTGGCAAGAGGTTGGTGTTAAACCCATTGAACTTAAATCGGTAACTTATACCTTCTTATTTGGTGACTTGGGTAACCGTACATCGATTAACGTAACCGATTCTACAGGTAAGCCAGTTGAGCAAAAGCTACTAAAAGATATGGTTCCAGTTCTAGCTGCGATGGCTAAAAAGCACCAATAAGCCATTGTTTTTTGATAGTAAAAAAGCTGACATTTATGTCAGCTTTTTTTTCGACCGAATATTGGTGATGCCGCTACAGGCGTATAATTTCGATGCAGGTAACCTAAAGTATCATTGCCGCCAACCAACCAAATGCAATAAGTGGCAAGTTGTAGTGGATAAAGGTAGGTACCACGGTTTCCCAAATGTGCTCATGTTGCCCATCCGCGTTCAAACCGGAAGTGGGACCAAGCGTGGAGTCTGAAGCTGGAGAACCAGCGTCACCTAACGCAGCTGCGGTGCCGACTAGAGCAATAGTTGCCATTGGGGAGAAACCGAATGCCGCCGCCAGTGGTACATAAATTGTTGCGATAATTGGAATCGTCGAGAAGGATGAGCCAATACCCATGGTAACCAGTAGACCAACAATCAACATCAACAATGCAGCAAGAGGTTTATTGTCGCCAATGCTGGTGGAAAGAGCGTGAACTAATGATTCTACGCCACCAGTTTGTTTCATCACTGCTGCAAAACCAGCAGCTGAAATCATGATAAAGCCTATCATAGCCATCATGTGTACACCTTTAGTGAACACGTCATGGGTCTCTTTCCAAGCAATAACGCCACCGCCGGTAAAGACCATAAAGCCAGCTAGTGCACCAATGATCATTGAACCTGTGCTCAACTGAACCGCAAGTGCCGCAACAATACCAAGACCAGCAACTGCAATGTTTTTCTTGTTGATCTCTTGAGTATTTTGGCTTGCTTTTGTGTGGCTTGTTTCTGCGTACTCGCGAGGCTTACGATAGGTGAATAAGATCGCCGTTAGCAAGCCAAATAGCATACCAGCAGCCGGCAATAGCATTGCTGTAGGGACTTGACCAGCAACAACATCTAACCCGTTGTCATGTAGGTTCTTTAGTAGGATATTGTTTAGGAAGATGCCACCAAAACCGATTGGAAGGATCATGTAGGGTGTTATCAAACCAAAAGTCAGTACACACGCAACCATACGACGATCGAGCTTCAATTTGGCAAACACGCTTAAAAGAGGGGGAATAAGAATAGGAATAAACGCAATGTGTACAGGAATAACGTTTTGCGAAGACATAGTCACAAGGACCAGTGAAAATAGCATTCCGTATTTTAAGCCGGTCGTAGCCGTAGCGTTTTCCTTGCCATTTAGGCGTTTAATAACGTTATTGGCTAACAGGTCAGTAATGCCGGAGCGGGAGATGGCTACCGCAAAAGTTCCTAACATCGCGTAGCTTAAAGCGATGGTAGCACCACCACCAAGACCACTTTCGAATGCGGAAACCGCATCATTTAAGCTCATGCCTGATACCAGACCACCGACGATAGCGCTAAATGTCAGTGCAACCACGACATTGACCCTCATCAGGGCAAGTATCAGCATGATACATACAGATATTACAACTGGATTCATAGTTAACTCGTTAGTTATGTTTGCGTTTATTGTGCTGTGTTTTCCGCTTCATCGTTTGCTAGTGGCCAACCGCCTAGGGCTTTCCATTTATTGACGATTCCACAGAATAACTCTGCTGTTTTTTGTGTGTCATATAATGCAGAGTGGGCTTCTTTGTTGTCGAACTCCATTCCTGCGACCTTACATGCTTTGGCTAAAACGGTTTGACCATAAGCAAGACCACTGAGAGCTGCGGTATCGAAAGTCGCGAAGGGATGGAAAGGAACACGTTTTAGTTTGCTGCGTTCACTTGCTGCCATCACAAAGTTGTGATCAAACGTGGCATTATGAGCAACAATAATTGCACGGCTGCAATCTTCCGCTTTCTGCTCTTTGCGTACAAGCTTGTAAATTTCTTTTAGTGCTTCTGATTCCGCAATCGCACCGCGCAATGGGCTGAAAGGGTCACGAATTCCGTTAAACTCAAGTGCTTCTTTAACTAAGTTTGCCCCTTCGAAGGGCTCAATATGGAAATGAAGGGTTGATGCAGGATGGAGATCGCCATGCTCATCCATTTTTAGGGTGACGGCGCAAATTTCAAGAAGTGCATCTGTTTGGGCATTGAAGCCCGCGGTTTCAACGTCTATTACTACCGGGAAATAACCACGGAAGCGTTTTTTTAGCGTCAAAGCTTCATTTTCTATAGTCATATTGAATCAAATTAGTGTGACAAGGCTGGCATTATTGCAGATTCTAGATGCAATACCAATCAACATTAATTTGCATTTAAGCTCGATAACTGGCGTATTAATCAGCGTGTGATGGAATGCACGGATTTTATTTGGATGACTCGCTGAAATATAAAGCGCTTATACCCGTCATACTTGAAGTTGCAGCGGTGTTGGTTGTGTTCGTGCGTCCCAATCACATAGTTCACCTATGCTCAGGGGACTTTCTTACTTGCCGCCTACCTGCACCTTCAAGTTTCTTGGGTATTAGAGAGTGTTATTTGAAAGTTGGCTGGAATATTGCTTTATAATACGGGTACTGAATTGCAGGTGATATGCTGGCAAATTTGTGCCGCATAGAATGAATTCCAGAGAACGGTATAGAATGAAGAATCGGATTGTTAATAGTTTAGCGTTTACCATGGCTATCTTGAGCACAAATAGTTGGGCTATGGATAAATTTTATGGTGCCTCGCCTACTCAATCCCAATGGAAAATGGTGGTTAACACACCATTACAGTGCCAACTTGTTCATCCGATCCCTAATTTTGGTGACGCGGTTTTTGATTCTCACGCCAGCAAAAAAATAAACCTCGATTTTGAACTGAGAATGAAGCGCCCAATGGGGGAAACTCGTGATGTTTCACTAGTTTCAATGCCACCAGCGTGGCGACCGGGTGATAGCGCTGATCGAATGACCAGTATTCGTTTCTTCAAGCAGTTTGATGGTTACGTTGGTGGGCAAACTGCGTGGAGTATTTTGAGCGAGCTAGAAAAAGGGCGTTATCCGACCTTTGGCTATCAAGAATGGCAAAGCCGTGATCAACGTATTGAAGTCGCTTTGTCTTCGGTTCTCTTTCAGCAGAAATACAATGTGTTTAGCGACTGTATTGCCAATTTACTTCCGTATAACTTTGAAGATATCGCATTTACAATTCTTCATTATGACCGTTCTAGCGTGCAGTTAAATAAAGCTTCGCAAAAGCGCCTAGCGCAAATAGCGGAATACATTCGTTATAATCAAGATATCGATTTAGTTCTGGTTTCAACGTATTCCGGTTCTGAAGATGGAAAGAGTGGCAGTCAGGCTTTGTCTGAGCAACGAGCTGAAGTGTTGCGTGATTACTTTAAGTCAATTGGCTTACCGGAAGACCGTATACAAGTTCAAGGTTATGGTAAGCGTAGACCTATAGCTGACAATGCTTCGCCATTAGGTAAAGACAGAAACCGACGGGTAGTGATATCGCTTGGGCGAACACAAGTATAAATGATTAAAGCAAAAACCAGCCTTATGGCTGGTTTTTTTGTGTTGGTGGTGACTAGTCACCAAAGAGGGAGATGATACTAATTTAGTTTGAATTTGGCGATAAGATTACAATTAGTTGCTGTGTCAATATCTTGTACCAGTCGTGCTATTTTGGCATTAGGATGGCGCTTCATAAATTCGATCAACGCTTTTTTACAGCAGCCCATCGAATCAACAAAGGCATCGCAATCGGTATTTGGGCACTGCGGGACGAGAGTTAGGATTTTCTCTGAGGCAAGCTTTAAGTATCTCAATTCATACTTTGTATCACCAATAGTTCGCCAGAATGAAGCAAGGTTGTGGCAAGAAATTACCGAGATCATTAGCCGATCTTCAACTTCAATTTCTTCAGAGTCGCTAATCATCTCACTGGCAGTTAGTGCTTGTTGGTAGTGCAAAACACTTCTCAGATGGTCATGCTCTTGAAGTGCAATGTCAGCAAGTAAGGTGTGTTTCTCCCAGTCTGAAATTTCCATGTTCCAACCTCTTTACAATACTAGAGCGTAGTTTAAATAATAACCATTATCATGTAAAGTTAAAATAAAAGGGCAGCCATGGCCACCCTTGTTACTAAGGTCTTCTATTTTAGCTAGATCAGCCCTCAAGTCCCGCAGATGCGTGAGAGTTTTGGATCAGCTCTACCATGTAACCATCAGGGTCTTTAACGAAGGCTATATGAGTGGTACCACCTTTAACAGGACCCGCTTCGCGTGTCACATTACCACCTGCGGCTTTAATCGCATCACAAGTTGCATAGATATCATCAACACCAATGGCTATATGACCAAAAGCATTACCTAAATCATATTCGCTGGTTCCCCAATTATAAGTTAGCTCAATCACAGCGCCTTGTGATTCATCGCCAAAGCCAAGGAAGGCGAGAGTATATTGGTACTCAGTGTTGTCATTTTTGCGTAATAGAGTCATGCCCATCACGTCTTGATAAAATTCGATTGATTTGTCTAAGTCACCTACGCGCAGCATAGTGTGTAAGATGCGTCCGTTTGACATGGTTCACTCCCGTGTATGTTATCTAGCTAAATTTTATCACGATTTAGTGGGCAACAGTCAGGTTGAATATGTGCTACGACATCGGTATATTAAATAAAAACTGGTAATGATTATCATTAGGATTTGTATGTACAGGTATGTAGCTCTTCTTTTATTCGTGTTGTTTTCAACTTTCAGCATGGCGAAAACAGTCACCATCGAACATTGGAAAGGAACCATTGACATTGAACAGCAGCCAGAGCGAGTTGTGGCAATTGGCTTTGGGGTTATTGATGCTTTGGACAGGTTTGGTATTTCCCCCGTGGCGGTAGCAAATGCCACCAATTTACCGAACTATTTAAGTAAATACGCGAAAGAAAATTACCCAACAGCAGGTAGTCATTTTGAGCCTGATTTTGAGGGTATTTATTCTCAGAAACCCGATTTGATTATCATAGGTCCGCGAGCTGCCTCTAAGTATGATGAGTTAAGTGAGATCGCACCAACTATAGTGTTTACCGCTAATCTTAAACAAGATTATTGGCAGTCAACGCAAGCTCAGTGGCGAAATTTGGGCAAGATCTTTGCCATTGAGTCAAAAGTGGAACAGACGATTTCTGATCTGGATAAACAAATTTCAGCCATTCGTGACTATAACCAGTTGAATCAAATTGATGCAATAACATTGCTGAGTGTCGGCGAAAATATCACCGCATTTGGTGCTGGTTCGCGTTTTTCGGCGATTTACCAAGACTTTGGCTTTATTGAAACCGTGGCTAAGGTTGACGCTGGCAACCATGGTGACTTGGTGTCTTTTGAATACATAATGGAGGCGAATCCGAGTATCATTTTGGCGATTGATCGTAACCAATTGGATCAGAGTAATAGTTATGACATGAGCAAATCATTAGATAACGATTTGATTAAGCAGACCGACGCGTATAAGCAGAATAAAATTGCATTATTGGATGTAGACGCATGGTACTTATCGATTGCAGGCGTGTCATCGACAGAACAGATGGTAAAAGATATTCAACAGGTGATTAACCCATAGAGGAAAAGATCATCAAGTAGGATAGAGTAAGGCAGCCATTGGCTGCCTTACGGGTATTTTAAAGGTGCTTTTTACACATCAGTCTTATCTTTGTATTCACATAAATCTTCGATGATACAGCTACCGCAGCGAGGCTTACGTGCCACACAAGTGTAGCGACCGTGCAAAATCAACCAGTGATGAACATCGAGTTTGAACTCTTTAGGTACCACTTTGAGAAGCTTTTCTTCTACTAGATCAACGTTTTTTCCCATCGCAAACTTTGTGCGATTTGAAACGCGGTAGATATGAGTGTCAACAGCAATAGTTGGCCAACCAAAGGCGGTGTTCAATACCACATTCGCGGTTTTCCGACCCACTCCAGGTAACGCTTCAAGTGCCTCACGATCTTCTGGAATTTCGCCAGCATGCTTTTCAAGCAAAATACGACAGGTTTTGATGACGTTTTCTGCTTTTGAGTTAAACAATCCGATGGTTTTGATGTATTCCTTTACGCCATCGACGCCTAAATCGAGAATGCTTTGTGGTGTATTGGCGACAGGGTAAAGCTTGTCGGTCGCCTTATTGACACTCACATCGGTGGCTTGAGCAGAAAGCAAAACGGCTATCAATAACTCAAATGGAGAATTCCAGTTTAGTTCTGTTTGCGGGTTAGGGTTGTTTTCCCTTAACCGCTCAAGAATTTCAACTCGTTTGGTATTGTTCATTTTGTTGGCTGCTTCCAGTGTGTATTTATTTTTATATTATTCGATAATATTGAGGAGGCAGCACGTAACCTAATTGGTTACGCGTGCACGTTCAATACTCGGTTTTTCTTGTTTCGGTTGACGTTCTGCTAGCTTTTTATCAATGGTATTTTTTAGAGCGATCAAAAAACCAACGCCGATAAATGCCCCCGGCGGTAATAGGGCGAGTAAGAAGCTATTATCAAATTGGAATATTTCAATTCGCAGCGCCGTAGCCCAACCACCTAACAGTAAGTCAGCACCATCAAAGAGTGTACCGTTGCCGATGATTTCCCGCATCGCTCCAAGTACAACCAGCACACTAGTCATACCCAAACCCATCCACAGACCGTCAAGTGCCGCTGGAATAGGTTCGTTTTTTGAGGCAAACGCTTCTGCGCGACCAATGATGATACAGTTAGTCACAATCAAAGGAATGAATATGCCTAGAGATAGGTATAAACCGTATGCATAGGCGTTCATTAGTAGCTGTACGCAAGTGACTAGCGCAGCAATGATCATCACAAACACAGGGATGCGAACTTCTTTAGGCACGTAATCGCGTACTAACGAAACAGTGACGTTTGAGCTAACCAATACCAGAAGTGTTGCTACGCCTAATCCCAATGCGTTGGTTACTGTAGAAGAAACCGCCAGCAATGGACACAAGCCTAGCAATTGAACTAGCGCAGGGTTGTTTTCCCACATGCCGTTCTTAAAAAGTTGTTTATTATCAGCCATGATTTCCTCCACAATCGCGTGGTTGAGCAAGAAGTTGCTCTCGGTTTTGGTTGATGTAATCGACGGTACGTTTTACGGATTTAACCACAGCACGCGGCGTAATGGTTGCTCCGGTAAACTGATCGAATTGACCACCGTCTTTGCGAACGTGCCAACTAGATTCATTCTTTGGCGTGGCTTGTTTACCCGCAAACTCCAAGATCCAATCACTGACACGCAAATCGATTTTGTCACCCAATCCTGGGGTCTCCTGATGGGAAAGAACCCGAGTGCCGGTGATCGTACCGTCTTGTTTAACGGCAACAATAATCTTAATCGCGCCGTTATAACCATCGGGTGCAATTGCCTCTAGTGCAATCGCACTTGGTTGCCCTTGTAGCGTTGCAATGTAAGCGGGCATTGGCTCTTTAGTACCTAAAGCAGCGTCTTGAACAAGTGTACACGCTTGGTAAAGTAAGTTGTCATGCAGATCTTGAGGGATCACTTGATTAAGCACGGACAGCAACTGTGCTTGCTCTTGTTGCTTAATTTGATCTTTTGTGAGGTATTGAGTCAGAGCGACTAAACCCGTCGATGCACAAGCAAAGATAGCAAGGACGACACCATTTTTTCTAATTGCGTTTAGCATGCTAGCCCTTAGTGTCCGTAAGTACGTGGTTTAGTGTAGTAGTCAATCAACGGCACACACATATTCGCTAATAGCACTGCAAACGCCACGCCATCAGGGAATCCACCCCAGCTACGAATAATAAACACCATCAGACCAATAAAAGCACCGAAAATCAGTCGACCTTTAACTGTTGTTGATGCAGAAACAGGATCGGTAGCAATAAAGAACGCGCAGAGCATGGTTGCCCCTGAAAACAGGTGGATAACTGGCGAAGCTGTTTGATCAGGTAAAATAACCATAAACAACCCACTGACTACAAAAAGGGTCATCAGAAAACTGACAGGAATTTGCCAGCTAATCACTCGCAGTTTTAGTAGTGCAATACCGCCCACTAGGTAAGCGAGATTTACCCATTGCCAGCCTAAACCGGCCAATGTGCCAAATTGTGGTTGTGCGAGTGCTTCACTTGCCGTGTTGCCAGCCAATAACGCAGTTTTAAAACTATCTAACGGCGTAGCCATGGTTACACCATCAATACCAGTACGAATTTGTTGCAGTGACAGCCCTTCAATATTAAAACCAGTAAAGATTAGCGAGAAGGCATCCCCCATGCTAATTGAAGTTGCTTGCAGCTCAACGGGTGAAATCCAACTGGTCATTTGTACTGGGAATGAAATCAAAAGTACCACATAAGCAACCATTGCAGGGTTAAATGGATTTTGACCAATCCCGCCATATAGTTGTTTGGCAATGACAATGGCGAAAATCAATCCGATAGCAATTACCCACCATGGAGAAAGCGGAGGAATAGCAATCGCAAGAAGCCATGCAGTTACTAGCGCACTGTTGTCGCGTAGAGCAGACATTGGTGGACGCTTGCGAAGTAGCATGACCATTGCTTCGAGACCCAAGGCAATAACGATAGCCATTACCAGTTGAATCAGTGTTCCCCAGCCAAAAAAGTAGGTTTGGGCAATCAGACCTGGAAGGGCGCAAAGAGCTACCCACTTCATAAGATCAGGAGTGCTTCTGCGGCTATGCGCATGGGGTGAGCTGGCAATAAAGAAGGCCACTACTCTTTCTCCTCAAATTGTTTTTGTTGTTCTTGTTGTGCTTTGCGGGCTTTAGCGCGAGCAATGGCAGCGGCAACCGCAGCTTTCTTTGGATCTTCAGTGGTAGGTGTTTCTTCTACTATCGATGCTGGTTCATTAGCAGGAGCATCACTAGCCTTTGTCGATTCTTGCTCTGCTTTGCGTGCTTTAGCGCGAGCAATAGCAGCGGCAACCGCAGCTTTCTTTGGATCTTCAGTGGTAGGTGTTTCTTCTACTGTCGATGCTGGTTCATTAGCAGGAGCATCACTAGCCTTTGTCGATTCTTGCTCTGCTTTGCGTGCTTTAGCGCGAGGAATAGCAGCGGCAACCGCAGCTTTCTTTGGATCTTCAGTGGTAGGTGTTTCTTCTACTGTCGATGCTGGTTCATTAGTAGGAGCGTCACTAGCCGTTGCAGATTCTTGGTCTGCTTTGCGCGCTTTAGCGCGAGCAATAGCAGCGGCAACCGCAGCTTTCTTTGGATCTTCAGTGGTAGGAGTTTCTTCTACTGTCGATGCTGGTTTATCAGCAGGAGCGTCACTAGCCGTTGCGGATTCTTGCTCTGCTTTGCGTGCTTTAGCGCGAGCGATGGCAGCGGCAACCGCAGCTTTTTTCGGGTCGTTTTTGGCAGGAGCATCGTTTTGCTCTTCGCTGTCAACCGCAGGTGCTTGCTCTGCTTTGCGAGCCTTAGCACGGGCAATAGCAGCAGCTACTGCGGCTTTTTTGTCTTCTGCGGGTGCGGCTGATGAATCGTCTGCTTCAGCTTGCTGAGCCTTCTTCGCTTTAGCTCGAGCAATGGCAGCGGCGACCGCGTCTTTTTTATCGGTTGTTTCTGTTGTCGTTGACCCTTTATCAGCTTTACGCTCACGAGCCAGTCGTTTGCGTTCTTCACGCAACTTTGCCATCTCGCTATTGTCGGGTTCTGCTTGCCCTTGCTGTTTGGCATCGGCTTGTTTGGCTTTTGCACGTGCAATAGCGGCTGCAACCGCAGGTTTTACGTCAACTTCTTGAGCAGCAGTCTGTGATTGTTGTGCCTTAACCCGAGCAATAGCGGCAGCAATTGCATCATCACTACCTGAGGTTTTCATCTCTTGGCGACGCTCATCTGCTGCTTTCTTGAAGCGATTTTCGCGCTCAGCTTTATCTCGTTCTAAACGTAATTTTTTGTTTTCGAAGCGTTGTTTCGCTTTTTCTGATGCGTCCGCTTCTTCTTTCCGAGTGCGAATTTCGGCTTTCGCTTGGCGATAATATTTTACCAATGGGATTTCGCTTGGGCAAACGAACGCACAAGCGCCACACTCAATGCAATCTTTGATATTGAGCTCTTCACATTTGTCGAATTCTTGTGCTTTGGCATGCCATTGCAATTGTTGTGGTAGCAAAGAGGCAGGGCACACTTCAGAACATTGACCGCATCGGATACATGCCATTTCATGTTGTTCGACAGAAATTTCTTGGCGTGTTGGCGCTAAAATACAGTTGGCCGTTTTGGTGATCGGCACATTTGTATGCGGAAGAGTGAAGCCCATCATTGGACCGCCCATGATCAGACGGGGTGCTTTTTTATCTGCGTTGTATTCGAATTCGTCTAATATTGCCTGTACGGGTGTGCCAACAAGTGTCCACACGTTTTTCGGTTGTTTAAATGTGTTACCGGTTAGGGTGACAATTCGCTCGATCAGTGGTTCATCGTGGCACACGGCACGTTGAATCGCATACAGAGAGCCCACATTTTGCACGAGTAAACCAATATCAGCTGGAATACCGTTGTTAGGCACTTCTTTATTAGTTAGAACCTTGATCAGTTGTTTTTCGCCGCCTGACGGGTATTTAGTCGGGATAACACGAATGACGATATCTTTGTGCTTTGCTGCCTGTTCTAACGCTTGGACGGCTTGCGGTTTATTGTCTTCAATGCCGATAATCGTCAGTTTGGGTTTTAGAATATGCTCAACGATCTCAATGCCTTGTATGATCTCATCGGCAAAATTTTGCATTAGCACATCATCAGCAGTGATATAAGGTTCACACTCAGCAGCGTTAACAATTAAAATGTCAGTGCGCCCCAGACCAGCTTGGATTTTCTTTGCTGTAGGGAAGCCCGCACCACCCATGCCTGATACACCAGCTTGACGAATAATTTCAATCAAAGCGTCTGGTGATAGGCTTTTGAAATCGTTTACCGGAGTGCGCTCTATCCACTCTTCTTTGAAGTCTGGTTTAATAACCACACAGATCTCAGATAAGCCAGAAGGGTGCGCAGTTGTTCTTGGCTCGATTGCCGTAATAACTCCTGAACTTGGTGCGTGAATTGGCAGCATAAAGCTAGTGTCATATTTAGTTAGCGGTTGACCTTTAAGGACGCGCTCACCGACGGAGACAATTAGATTACCCGGCTTACCTATATGCTGTTTTACTGGGAGCACAAGTTCGTTTGCGATAGAGGCTCTTGCTATTGGTGTTTGTAGTGATTGCTGCTTGTTTTCGGGCGGGTGAACGCCGCCAGGAAAGCTCCAAAGCGCACCAGATTTAATTTGTTTGATTAATGACAACATACCACTCCTTAACTCACACTTTTCTGCTCGTTGGCAGAATCGGTAATATCAACAACAGGAATGGCGTTTAATTGCCACTTCCAATTCGCGGTAGTGGTTTCTATTGGGATCATTTCAATGCAATCCGTAGGGCAAGGTGCGACACATAAGTCACAACCGGTACATTCATCTTTAATAACGGTATGCAGCGCTTTTGTTCCACCGACGATGGCATCAACGGGACACGCTTGTATGCACTTGGTGCACCCGATACACATATCTTCATGAATAAAAGCAACAGTTTTGATTGCTGTATCAAGATCATGCGCCGATTCAGTTGCCTCTACACCCATTAGTGCGGCTAACTTTTCGATCGTTGCTTGCCCACCCGGAGGGCACTTATTGATGACATCACCGTTAGCGATGGCTTCAGCGTATGGTCGACAGCCAGGGTAACCACATTGACCACATTGGGTTTGCGGTAGGATTTCGTCGATTTGATCAACAATAGGGTCGGCTTCAACCTTAAAACGGATTGAAGCGAAGCCTAAAATAGCGCCAAAAATAGCGGCTAACGCCACAATGGCAATAATGGCAATTAAGATTGAACTCATTAAAGCTTCACCAAACCTGTAAAGCCCATAAAGGCAAGAGACATTAAGCCAGCGGTGATCATCGCGATAGATGCACCTTTAAATGGAGTCGGAACGTCAGCCACTGAGATTCGTTCACGCATTGCTGCGAATACAATCAGGACAAGCGAGAAGCCAACGGCAGCGCCAAAACCATAAATAATGGATTCGATGAAGTTATGGTTCTCATTGATGTTAAGTAAGGCGACACCCAGCACTGCACAGTTGGTGGTGATGAGAGGTAAAAAGATCCCCAGCAGACGATAGAGCGTCGGACTGGTTTTATGCACCACCATTTCAGTAAATTGCACCACGACGGCAATGACGAGAATAAAACTCATCGTACGAAGATATTGTAGCCCCAATGGTGCCAAAATATAAGATTCGACGAGATACGCGCACACTGACGCCAGAGTTAGCACAAATGTGGTTGCTAACCCCATACCAATAGCAGTCTCTAATTTTTTGGAGACTCCCATAAATGGACATAAGCCCAAAAACTTCACCAGTACAAAGTTGTTGACTAGGACAGTGCCAACCAACAACAAGAGATATTCGGTCATAGTTATTTATTTAAAGAATTCCGATCTCGATATTATCCCGCTTTGCTTAGTTAATAACAACCAAGGAACGCTAAGGATTTAAACTCCTGATTGAAAATTATACGCAAAGATCATGAATAGAGGCGGTTCAAACGTTTTCAGCCAGTTTTGTAGGGCTAAAATTAATTTTAGAATGAGCCAATAATGGCGTCAAAGAAGGGAGTGTTCGGGTGAAATCTGCGTAGGAACTCAAATTTACCTTGAAACAAGGTCGGATAAAACGAAAAAAGCCCAACCTGAAAGGTTGAGCTTTTTCCTAAATTTGGCTCCTCCTGCTGGGCTCGAACCAGCGACCTGCGGATTAACAGTCCGTCGCTCTACCAACTGAGCTAAGGAGGAATTGTATTTAGCATGCCGATACTATCTATCCGCTATTTGAGAGTCAATAGAAGTTGACGATACAAACAAAAAATTAGCTGCGAAAAATAACTTTACTTTTCTCTAAGCCGCACCACGAAAGGGCTGCATTTAGTTATCCACTAAAATTGTGGATAAGTATGTTAATTAGTGCTTAATAAGTAAATCATTAGTGAAAATTAGCATGATTGTCGGTGCTAAATATATGCAATGATCATTTACTTAATGCATTTAACACAAGGGTTTATAAGGTTTTTTTTTGTAAAAATAGACGGGGTTTGAATAAAAGATCTTTTTGGAGTTTGATCACAAATGTGGAGTTTTGTGTATAAGCTGTGAATGATAACGAAGAGGATTTTGAGCTGAGGTTCTCACTAGGGTCGAGGATAATATCAGCTTATCCTTTCTGGATCTAGCGCAATTATATGACCAAGAATAAAAACAGATTTTATTTTTTTCGTTTACCTCTTGAGTCTGTATATATATACAGACAAAATAGCCGCATAACCTAGATAATACTCCGAGGATGCCATGAGCAAACTGTATGACCTGGTCTCAGATTACAAACCGGCGGGTGATCAACCCCAAGCCATCAGCCAATTATTGGAAGGCTTAGATTCAGGCCTTGCCCATCAGACGCTTCTTGGTGTGACTGGTTCAGGTAAAACCTTCACTTTGGCCAATGTGATTGCGACAGCTCAACGCCCTGCGATTTTGTTGGCACCAAACAAAACTCTCGCGGCGCAGCTTTATGGTGAGATGAAAGCATTCTTCCCAAACAATGCAGTTGAGTATTTTGTTTCCTACTACGACTACTATCAACCGGAAGCCTATGTACCGACGACGGATACCTTTATTGAGAAGGACTCCTCGGTCAATGCCCATATTGAGCAAATGCGTTTGTCTGCCACCAAAGCACTGCTAGAACGTAAAGATGCGATTATTGTTGCTTCGGTTTCGGCTATTTATGGTTTGGGTGATCCACAAGCTTATCTACAGATGATGTTGCATATTCGTCGCGGTGACGTAATGAACCAGCGCGACATATTGCGCCGTCTAGCGGAGCTTCAGTACAGTCGAAATGATGTCACTTTTGAGCGTGGTCAGTTTCGTGTTCGTGGTGAAGTGATAGATGTTTTCCCTGCAGAATCGGCTCAAGATGCAGTTCGTATTGAAATGTTTGATGATGAAATAGATCGCATCAGCATCTTTGACCCACTTACCGGTTCGATTAAGCAAAGAGATTTACCGCGTTATACCATCTACCCTAAAACACACTATGTGACTCCTCGTGAACGTATTTTAGAAGCCATTGAAACCATTAAGGTTGAATTAGAGCAGCGCAAGAAATACCTAATAGATAACAATAAACTGCTAGAAGAGCAGCGAATTAGCCAACGAACACAATTTGATATTGAGATGATGAGTGAACTGGGTTTCTGCTCGGGTATTGAAAACTATTCACGATATTTGAGTGGTCGCAGTGAAGGCGAGCCGCCTCCAACGCTATTTGACTATCTACCTCAAGATGGCTTGCTAATTATTGATGAATCACATGTTACTGTGCCTCAAATTGGCGCTATGTATAAAGGTGATCGTTCTCGTAAAGAAACTTTAGTCGAATATGGCTTCCGTTTGCCTTCCGCATTGGATAATCGACCGCTTAAATTTGATGAATTTGAAGCCTTGGCACCGCAGACTATCTTTGTTTCAGCGACGCCGAGCAAGTATGAAATAGATAAATCGGCGGGGGAAGTGGCAGATCAAGTTGTGCGACCAACTGGATTGCTCGACCCTGAGCTTGAAGTGCGTCCTGTTGCCACTCAGGTTGACGATCTGCTTTCCGAAATACGAACCCGCGTGAGTAAAGATGAGCGTGTATTGGTGACCACCTTGACCAAACGAATGGCGGAAGATTTAACCGAGTATCTGGCTGAGCATGATGTAAAAGTGCGCTATCTGCACTCAGACATTGATACCGTTGAGCGAGTAGAAATTATTCGCGACTTACGTTTGGGTGTGTTTGACGTCTTAGTGGGTATTAACTTACTGCGAGAAGGTCTTGATATGCCGGAGGTGTCTTTGGTCGCTATATTGGATGCAGATAAAGAAGGCTTCTTGCGTTCTGAACGATCACTGATCCAGACCATTGGTCGAGCTGCACGTCATGTGAGTGGTAAAGCGATATTGTATGGCGACCGGATCACTGGCTCAATGGAACGTGCAATTGATGAAACCAATCGACGTCGTGAGAAGCAACACGAATACAACGAAGAGCGGGGTATTGTTCCACAGCCGTTGAAACGTAATATCAAAGATATTATGGAGCTTGGAGATATAGCAAGAGGACGCAAAAAAAATACCTCACAAGCGGTTCCGTTGTCGAAAGTGGCAGAGCCTTCGCAAGATTACCACGTACTTACGCCGCAGCAATTGGATAAAGAAATTAGCAAGTTGGAAGCGAAAATGTATCAACATGCTCAAGAGCTTGAGTTTGAATTGGCGGCAGCGAAGCGAGATGAAATTGAAAAATTGCGGGCGCAGTTCATCAGCAACAGTTAATTATTTTAAATACGTGATGGGCTCACAGATAAAAAAAGAGCCAATAGAAATTTTTCTATTGGCTGTTATTTGTGAATACTAAGTTCACTAACAACGTCAGTTGGCTAGGTGACCCGTTAGGGTCATATAGTATTCAGCACTATTCATGCCAAGAATAAATATCAGTAAAGATCCGATTTTTATGAGTTAGCCTCGCTTTTTATACGGTTAAATTTGCAAAATGCAATGCGCAATGCAATTATTGATACAAAATGCAATCAAAAAGACCATTGGCTAGGTTATGCAGAAAAATACCCCAAAACAAAAAACCAAATACCTTTTAATGGTAGAAGATACCGCGTCTGTCGCAGCCTTGTATCGTTCCTATCTTACCCCCCTTGGTATCGATATTAATATCGTTGGAACCGGACGTGATGCCATTGAAAGTCTTTCATTCCGAACCCCAGATTTGATTTTGCTTGATCTTCGTTTGCCGGATATGACGGGCATGGATGTACTACATGAAGTGAAACAGAAAAATCCGGATGTACCCGTTATCTTTATGACAGCGCATGGTTCTATAGATACTGCGGTTGAAGCCATGAGACATGGTGCTCAAGACTTTCTTATTAAGCCCTGCGAGGCAGACCGCTTGCGTGTTACGGTCAATAACGCTATTCGCAAAGCATCAAAGCTCAAAACTGAGGCAGGGATTAACCAAGGTTATCAAGGTTTTATCGGTAGTAGTCACAATATGCAGGCGGTTTATCGCACCATAGACTCAGCAGCTGCAAGTAAAGCGAGTATTTTTATTACTGGCGAGAGTGGTACAGGTAAAGAGGTGTGCGCAGAAGCGATACATGCAGCGAGCAAACGTGGCGATAAGCCATTCATCGCAATTAACTGTGCAGCTATTCCAAAAGATCTTATCGAGAGTGAGCTGTTTGGTCACGTTAAAGGTGCATTTACTGGCGCGGCAACCGACCGTCAAGGGGCTGCAGAATTGGCTGATGGAGGCACTTTGTTCCTCGATGAGCTTTGCGAAATGGATTTGGATCTGCAAACAAAGTTGTTGAGATTTATCCAAACCGGCACGTTCCAAAAAGTTGGCTCATCAAAAATGAAGAGCGTTGATGTACGCTTTGTCTGTGCCACCAACCGAGACCCTTGGAAAGAAGTGCAAGAAGGGCGTTTTCGTGAAGATTTGTATTACCGCCTGTATGTTATCCCACTCCATTTACCACCACTTAGAGAGCGTGGTGAAGATGTCATTGAAATTGCATACTCTCTGTTGGGTTTTATGTCGAAAGAGGAAGGGAAGGACTTCATCAGGCTATCCCCTGAAGTAGTGGATTGCTTTGCGCGCTATGAGTGGCCGGGCAATGTGCGCCAATTGCAGAATGTGTTACGCAACGTTGTGGTACTCAATAATGGTAAAGAAATTGGTCTTGATATGTTACCACCGCCACTGAATCAGCCGATGCCAGCAAATTCAATTACCTTACCTCAAGAGAAAGATATGTTATCCGTTCACGATATTTTTCCTCTTTGGATGACAGAGAAAAGAGCGATTGAACAAGCTATTAGTGCGTGTGATGGCAATATTCCCAAAGCGGCTGGATACTTAGATGTGAGCCCATCGACGATTTATCGCAAACTGCAAGCATGGAATGAAAAGCAAATATAGTAGGGCGTCATGGATATAATCAATTGGCAGCAAGTCGAACGTTTGAAACAAGAAATTGGCGCAGATAACCTGCCGATATTGTTAGAGATATTTCTGGGTGAATTAAACCAATATGCGGAAAATCTTAATAGTAAAAGTAGCGATCAAGAAGCCTATTTGAAAGAAATTAGCCATGCATTAAAAAGCAGTGCCGCGAGCTTTGGTGCAGAGGCGCTGCGTAATTTAGCTATTGATTATGATGGCGCAGGAAAAGCCGGTAAGAACCTCGATAGCAGCGAGCAAAAAAATAGAATGCTCGCGTTGCTAAAAGAGACTCATCAATGTTATGAAAAGCTACTGACTCAGTAGCTCGACGACCGCATTATTCAATTTTTGACGGTCATGACGCCAGTCGCGATTCGGTGAAGCAAGATCCGCTTGAATGCAATTCCAATCAGCAAGTTCAGGATGCTCTTGCGCACCCAATACCACGTCGATTTTGCGTGCTTGGCAGGATCTTTCACACCATTCTAATTTCTCTTTGAGTGACATTCGACCGGCAGGTCCATACTCAGGCGATAAGTTTTCGATGAAAACCAGCTTAGCATTTAAGTTTTCCGCAATAGCTCGCCCAATTTCTGGCAGCAGAAGCGGTGGCATAATACTAGTAAGGAAGCTACCAGGTCCGAGGATGATCATATCGGCGTGCTCGATAGCCGTTACACCCTCTTTGGTTGCCGGTACTTCAGGCTCCAAATCTAAACGCTGTAGATCTGCTTCCATTTCATCAACGCTGGTTTCGCCCGTCACCCATTTGCCTTCTTTTGACAGAGCTTTGAGATCGGAAGGGTGTTCTGACATTGGCACGAGATTAATATCGACTTTCAGCATGTTGCGGATCAAGTTGATTGCATCAAGTGGGCGAACAGATAGATTATCTAGTGCCGTTAGCATCAGATTACCTAAATTGTGTCCATCCAATTCACCAGTACCTTTAAAGCGATATTCAAACATCATTGAGCTGATGGATGGTTCGGTAATCAACTGATTGACACAGTTACGCGTATCGCCCCAAGCAATCCCACCTTGGCAATGGCGAATTCGTCCTGTTGACCCCCCGTTGTCGGTGGTAGTGACAATACCAGTCGCGTTTGAACCGAAATCGTTTAGCGCTGCAAGCATTCGTCCTAAGCCGTGACCACCACCAATGGCGACCACCTTTTTTGTAGAGTAGATTGTCATTTGTTTTTCTTATTTCCCGCTATACCAACTACAATTTAAGGTAATTCATTTGAACAGGGTACTCAATAGTCTGTAAATTGAGTTGAAAGTAATTTTTTTCGCTCAAAGGGTAGAATCACTTACCGTTTTTAAGTATTTTATCAAGTAGCTGCCGTTGGGTTCATTAATGTTTGATTTTTGAACATGCAACGGTTGCCATAACTCCGAGCTCATTAAGCTAAGTTCTACCATAGAATAAGCTTTGTGAGCCAGTGGCATAACGCCACCAGGGCATAATTGGAAATGATTATGCCTCCCGTATTTGGAAAGGTGTTCCGTGGCGCAACAATTAGAAGATAAATTCCATCGCAAGTTTTATTACTTGCGTCTCTCTGTTACAGATGTCTGTAACTTTAAATGCACATATTGCTTACCTGATGGTTACAAACCGTCAGGGCAGAAAAACTCGTCTTTTTTATCACTACCTGAGATCCAGCGTGTTGTTCGCACCTTTGCCGATTGCGGCACGAGTAAGGTTCGTATCACTGGTGGTGAGCCTAGCCTACGTAAAGATTTTACTCAAATTATTGAAACTATTGCTAACACAAATGGTATCAGTAAAGTTGCTACCACGACCAATGGCTACCGCATGGAAAAGCAGGTTGAGGAGTGGAAGCAAGCTGGGTTAACTCATATTAACGTCAGTGTTGATAGCCTTGATCCACGTCTGTTTCATCAGATTACCGGTGAGAATAAGTTTAACCAAGTTATGGCGGGTATCGACCGTGCGTTCGAAGTCGGTTACTCGCAGATCAAAGTCAATGTCGTGTTGATGAAAGATCTTAACTCCCATCAATTGCCGCTATTTCTCGACTGGATTAAACATCGACCAATTCAATTGCGTTTTATCGAGCTAATGCAAACGGGTGATATGGATGAGTTGTTCAACAACCATCACGTATCCGGTGTGCAGATCCGCAATCAATTGATAGCAAATGGTTGGCTACTCAAAATTCGCGAGAAAAATGATGGTCCAGCACAGGTTTTCGTTCATCCTGATTATCAGGGTGAAATAGGATTGATTATGCCGTATGAAAAAGGTTTTTGCGAAAGTTGCAATCGCCTGCGCGTGTCGGCATTGGGCAAATTGCATCTTTGTTTGTTTGGTGATCATGGCGTTGAGCTGCGTGACCTATTAGAACATGATGAGCAAGAGCCGCTGTTGATTCAACGTATTCAAGAGCAGTTACAAACCAAATCTGTTAGCCATTATCTTCAAGATGGGAATACAGGAATGACGCCACATCTCGCGTCAATTGGCGGCTAGCTGAGTAATCATCCACATAATTTATAGTCGGTATTAACCGGCAAACAAAACTAAACACAACAGGTAGGTGACTAAATGGGTCATGCAGAGAACAAGTTCCAACCAGCAAACATTGCAGTATTAACCGTGTCTGACACGCGCACAGAAGAAAATGATACTTCTGGTGGTTACCTTGTAGAAAACGCCAAAGACGCAGGTCACAACGTTGTAGATAAACAAATTGTTATCGATGACATGTATAAAATTCGCGCTATTGTATCTCAGTGGATTGCTGACGAAAACGTGCAAGCAGTCATGATTACTGGTGGTACAGGCTTTACTTCTCGTGACAGCACTCCGGAAGCATTGAAACCGTTGTTTGATAAAGAAGTCGAAGGTTTTGGTGAGCTATTCCGTTTGGTTTCTTATGAAGAAATCGGCACATCGACGATTCAATCGCGCGCGATTGCGGGTTTTGCAAATCACACCGTAATTTTTGCGATGCCGGGCTCTACTGGTGCATGCCGTACAGGATGGACAAAAATCATCAAGCAACAACTTGATGCGAGTCACCGCCCTTGTAATTTTATGCCACATCTATCGGTTTAATCGCTGTCTGATTTTTTAATGCGGAGCAATCATGAGCCAGTTTACCCATATTAATGCTTCAGGCGAAGCGAACATGGTGGATGTATCGGGCAAAGCTGAGACAGTACGTGAAGCACGTGCGGAAGCTTTTGTTCATATGGCACCAGAAACCTTGCAACTGATCACATCAGGTCAGCACCATAAAGGTGACGTATTCGCAACTGCGCGAATCGCTGGAATCCAAGCAGCAAAGAAAACATGGGATCTTATTCCCCTTTGCCACCCATTGTTGCTTTCTAAAGTAGAAGTGCAACTTGAAGCTAATGAGGCTGAAAATTATGTACGCATTGAATCAGTCTGTAAGCTTGCGGGTAAAACTGGCGTTGAAATGGAAGCGTTGACAGCCGCCTCTGTTGCGGCCTTGACGATCTACGATATGTGTAAAGCCGTACAAAAAGACATGGTGATTAGTCAGGTTCGGTTGCTTGAAAAGCTGGGTGGAAAATCAGGTCACTTTAAGGTGGATGCATGATAAAGGTTTTATTCTTTGCTCAAACTCGTGAATTAGTGAGTACTGATGAGCTTTTGTTGGAAGGAGAATTCAACACGGTAGAAGAACTGCGTTCTCACCTTGCTTCACAAAAAGGTAAGTGGGATTTAGCGATGGACCCTAGTCGTCTACTTGCGGCTGTTAATCAATCTATCGTTCCGTTGACACACTCTATTTCAAGTGGCGATGAAGTGGCATTTTTCCCACCAGTTACGGGAGGCTAATATGGACTCTCGTGTATCAGTACAGGTTGAAGATTTCAACGTGGGTGATGAGTACCAAGCGTTAGCGAAAAGTAATGCTTCAGGTGCAGTGGTGACTTTTGTTGGAAAAGTGCGTGACATGAACCTAGGTGATGACGTTGTCGGTCTCTCTTTGGAACATTATCCGGGCATGACGGAAAAGGCGCTAGCTGAAATATGCAATGAAGCTGAGCAGCGTTGGTCTCTTGAAGGTATTCGCGTTATTCACCGCGTAGGTGATATGAACACGGGTGACCAAATTGTTTTCGTCGGTGTTGCAAGTGCGCATAGAGGCGCGTCGTTTGAAGCGTGTGAATTCGTGATGGATTATCTTAAAACCAAAGCACCGTTTTGGAAAAAAGAACGCACGACAGAGTCTACACGTTGGGTTGATTCGCGAGACTCAGATGCCAAAGCAGCAGAGCGTTGGCAAAAATAGCGATAACGAAATGAACAAGGGCATAAGCGAGAGCATATGCCCTTTTCTTGTTTAGAAGAGCATTGATTGGTATCACCTATCAGAAAAATTGCTGCTTTCCATTTAGTAAAATCAAGAAATTAGGCGACACTTACCTTAACGAACATTTTTGCAGCAGTGCGTCAAAGTCAGTTGCATTATAAGGAGACGAAGATGGAGTCGTTAAGAGTAAAAGATTATATGACACTACAAGCCGTTACTTTTAAGCCAGAGATGTCACTCAGTGCAGCTTTAGACAAAGCAATGGGCTCGGATTATCTTGGCGGACCTGTCATTAACGAAAAAAAAGAAGTGATAGGCTTCCTATCGGGTCAAGATTTGCTCGATAAGCTAATTAAAGTAAGCTATTTTTGCCAGGATACTCATATCGTAAGTGATTGTATGTCTACCGATGTTCTGTCGGTTTCTTCAGAGGTATCAGTCATTGATTTAGCTGAGATGATGAAAATTGGCAAGCCTAAAGTGTATCCAGTGGTTGATAACGGAAAATTGGTGGGGATCATTACTCGCAAGGATGTATTAAGAGCGATTGCGAAAAACATAGATGCATGCTTTAAACATCCAGTATGATGTTTATTCGTAAAGAAAAGGCGCTAAGGCGCCTTTTTATTTTTAGCGGTTAGAGGCTCTGCTTTTTGACACAAAGGAATGCAATGGTAGATCAAAGCGCCAAGTTTGTTGAAGGATCGACCATGCGGCATATATTGGTAATGTCGGGGGCGGGATCGGTAGGGCTAATGGCCCTGTTTGTGGTTGATCTGCTTGATATGCTGTTTATCAGTATGCTGGGGCAAGTTGAACTGGCAGCAGCGGTTGGTTTTGCTGGTACATTAGTGTTTTTCTCTACCTCTATCTCGATCGGTACTTCGATTGCAATGGGGGCTTTGGTTTCAAAAGCTATTGGCAGTAAGCAGTACACCTATGCTCGAGCTTTAAGTAGCAGTACGTTGTTGACGGCGTTTGCAATTAGCTGCGTTGTTAGCGTTGTGATGTATAGTTTTATTCCTGAGTTACTGGCGGCGATTGGAGCTAAAGGGTTTGTTGCCGAGCGGGCACAAGCTTACCTTGAAATTCTCATTCCAAGTGGTCCTATTCTGGCGCTGGGCATGGCGGCAGGCGCCGCTCTTCGTGCTGCCGGTGATGCTAAACGATCGATGTGGGCAACCTTAGCTGGTGGCATTGTCAATGCGATTCTCGACCCCATTTTTATTTTTGTGTTCCATTGGAATGTTGAAGGTGCAGCGGCGGCTTCCGTCATTGCACGTATTGCGGTATTGGTTTTCTCAATTTATCCGTTAATTAGAACTCACGATTTGGTCGCCATCCCATCATTTTATGCGTGGAGGAGCAATGCAAAGGCTATTTTGGCGATAGCTATTCCAGCGGTTATTACCAATATCGCGACACCTATTGGTAATGCAATAGTGACTTCTTCCATTGCCCAATTTGGCGAGAATTTTGTGGCAGGTTTTGCCGTAATAGGGCGTCTAACTCCGGTTTGTTTTGCCGTGATATTTGCTCTATCAGGTGCAGTTGGTCCTATTGTTGGGCAAAACTTTGGCGCGGAGCGTTTTGACCGAGTAAAAGAGACGCTGAATAACTCACTGCTCGTGACTACCATCTACACCATATTTGTCTGCATTGTCCTCTACTTAGTACAAGATCAAGTCATCGCAAGCTTTAGTTTAACTGGGGATGCCGCGTTGATTGTCGCAACCTTTTGTACTTATATCGCAGTCAGCTTTATTTTCAATGGTATGCAGTTTGTGGCGAATACTTCGTTCAATAATCTTGGAAAGCCACTTTATTCCACTGCGCTTAACTTAGGTAAAGCAACGCTTGGAACCCTACCGTTCGTACATATTGGTGCCAATTGGTTTGGTGCCGTGGGTGTGTTGTATGGGCAAGCTTCAGGAACGATTGTTTTTGGTCTTATTGCTTTATGGATGCTTCGTAAACATATACGAGATCTGGTGCAGGGTAACGCAGTCGATCTAGAACCCAAAGATCCTTCTATTACAAGCCTTAATACCACGCCATTTTGTAGCCATGATGCGGTACTGATTGAAGAAGTAGCTGCGAATAAAGAAAAATTATCTAATTAAACGCTTGACCTTGGAGTGCACTCCAAGGTTTATGATTAGTGTGTACTTTGATAGGAGAATCAATTATGTGCACCAAACATGAAGCGTGCCGCTCAAACAAAAAAGTGCTGAACCCAACCCAAGCGGGTTCTTGCTCTAGTCCAAAGATCACGAGTATTAAAATGGCATCTGTATCAGCATCAGAGCCGGAGTGTTGTGCAAGCTCTACTTGTAGCAGCGGCGCAGATCCTACTGATGAGGAAAGCGATTCCGGTAGCTCACTTCAAACTCGCTTTAATCATAGCTGGAAAGTTGACGGTATGGACTGTCCTTCTTGTGCTCGAAAAATCGAAACTGCGGTAAATAAGATCGAGGGTATTCTAGAAGCCAAGGTACTATTTGCTACTGAAAAACTAGTGATTAAATCGAATGATGTTGGTGTTGCAGCATTAGTCGAACAAGCTATTCTTGATACTGGTTTTACATTTCGCTCTTCTGACCAAAAGAACGCCCCTGAAAAACCTACAGGGTGGTTTGGTATCATTAAGCAAAACGCACAGATTGTTTCTATCGCATCGGCGATGGCAGTTGCTGCTGTCTTAAAATCCTCCCAGCCACAAATTAGTGAATGGCTTTTCATCTTAACCTGTTTAGTCGGTCTCTATCCGATCACAAAAAAAGCGCTAGCTTTGGCAAAATCAGGTACACCTTTCGCGATTGAAACATTAATGAGTGTAGCCGCCATTGGTGCATTGTATTTAGGTGAAACGGTTGAAGCGGCGATGGTACTGTTGCTCTTTCTCATTGGTGAGCGCCTAGAAGCCTTTGCTGCCTCGCGGGCTAGAAGTGGTGTGCAGGCTCTGATGGAGTTGGTGCCTGAAACCGCAATAAAGATAGTAGATGGCAAGCGCATAGAAGTCTCGGCAAGTGAACTGAACCTTGGTGATATCATTGAAGTTTCCCCAGGCTCACGTTTACCTGCAGATGGTAAAATTTTCTCTGGCGGCGCAAGTTTTGATGAAAGTGCACTAACTGGTGAGTCGATTCCTGTTGAGCGCGTCGAAAATGAATCCGTTATGGCTGGTGCTGTAGTGGTAGACAAAGTGGTGCGTTTAACCATTACCTCAAAACAAGGTGAAAATGCGATTGATCGAATTCTCCATTTGATCGAAGAAGCGGAATCGCGCAAAGCACCATTAGAACGATTTTTAGATCGATTTAGTCGCTGGTACACACCATTAATGATGTTGCTTTCACTGTTAGTAATTATCACGCCTCCGTTGCTATTTGCTCAGCCTTGGGAAACGTGGGTTTATCGTGGATTAGCAATGTTACTGATCGCCTGTCCTTGCGCTTTGGTTATCTCAACGCCGGCAGCTATTACATCTGGTCTAGCCGCTGCTGCTCGCCGAGGCGCACTCATCAAAGGTGGTGCGGCGCTCGAGCAGTTAGGTCGTATTGAATCAGTCGCGTTTGATAAAACTGGCACGTTGACCCAAGGCAAACCGGAAGTGACAGACGTCGTGGCTGCAAAAGGAGCCGATCAAGCATGGTTGCTCCAACATATTGCTGCTATTGAAGTGGGTTCAAGTCATCCACTGGCAGTTTCACTGGTGAAGTATGCTCAAGCTGAGGGAATTGAGTTACCGGAAGCGAGCGACAAGCAAGCACTTATAGGTAGCGGTATTCAAGGTTGGGTTGATGGCATACTTTACCAAGCAATGGCCCCGAGCAAATTAGCCGTTGAGTTGGATGCGAGTTTAAGTCAGCAAGTATCACAACTTGAAGACCAAGGAAAAACAGTCATAGTCGCCTTGCAAGATAGCAAAGTGCTCGGACTGATAGCTTGGCAAGATACCCTGCGCGAAGATGCCAAGAATGCAGTAAAAGCACTCAAAGCCTTAGGTATTAACTCAATTATGCTGACCGGTGATAATCCTCGTAGTGCTGCAGCGATCAGCTCCCAGATTGATATCGATTTTAAAGCCAGTCTACTTCCGCAAGATAAAGTACATTATGTTGAGCAGCTATCGGCACAACACAATGTTGCTATGGTAGGGGATGGTATAAACGATGCTCCTGCGATGAAAGCGGCAAGCATTGGGATTGCGATGGGCGGCGGCACTGATGTTGCGTTAGAAACGGCTGATGCTGCGATTACGCATAATCGATTGATTGAACTGGCGGCGATGATCGAGCTTTCCCGAGCTACATTGAATAACATTCGCCAGAATGTTGCGCTCGCACTTGGGTTAAAGGGAGTATTTCTCGTCACGAGCTTATTTGGTATTACTGGGTTATGGGTGGCGGTTTTGGCAGACAGCGGTGCTACCGCGATAGTGACCTTGAATGCGTTACGTTTGCTTAAATTCAAAAGCAAACAAGACTAACTCACATTAATGTTAAAAGTAGCCACTAAATTCTGTTTAGTGGCTATCCTTTTTATGCAATGGGTTGTCGGACATATCGATTAAAATGTGATGCCAACCGTTTTTATGTGCAAGTCGAAAGTTTCTTACTCTCTGCACTGTGATTTTGCTCACTCTTTGGGTGGGGTGAGTTGGTTAGAGTGGTTTTGTACCCAATGAATTGATAGAGCGAGCCTATTTGAAGCGCTCGACGTAATAAGGAGTTCCGCATGTCTCAAGCTGTATTTCACCTAGGTATTACTCAAGCCGATCTTGCTGGTGCAACATTGGCGATTATTCCAGGCGATCCAGCCCGCGTACAAAAGATTGCTGAGGAAATGGAAAATCCTGTGTTTCTAGCGAGCCATCGTGAGTATACCCTTTATCGCGCAGAGCTTGATGGCAAGTCAGTAGTTGTTTGTTCTACTGGTATTGGTGGTCCTTCTACGTCGATTGCGGTTGAAGAATTAGCCCAGCTTGGTGTTCGTACCTTCTTACGAGTTGGTACCACTGGTGCTATTCAACCTCACGTAAACGTGGGTGATATGATTGTCACCACAGGTTCTGTTCGTCTTGATGGAGCAAGCTTGCACTTCGCGCCAATGGAATTCCCTGCAGTGGCTGATTATGATGTCACAACAGCAATGAAAGCAGCGGTAGAAGAATCTGGTGCTCCAGTCCATATGGGAGTGACAGCATCTAGTGATACTTTCTATCCGGGTCAAGAGCGCTACGATACGTTTTCTGGTCGCGTTGTGAAGCGCTTCCAAGGCTCAATGCAAGAGTGGCAAGAGATGGGCGTACTTAACTTTGAAATGGAATCAGCGACGCTGCTGACCATGTGTGCAAGCTCAGGATTACGCGCGGGTTGTGTTGCGGGCGTGATTATCAACCGTACACAAAAAGAGATCCCTGATCATGCCACGTTAAAAGAGACGGAAGCGCGCTCAATTAAGGTTGTTGTAGAAGCAGCACGTAAGATGCTTTAACGCTTTAACATCGTAATACAGTAAAAGCCACCATCAGGTGGCTTTTTTGATCTCGGAAGGTAAAGCTCAGCTAAGGGTTGATATAAGAACGAGGTGATTAGTCACTAAGCAAAGGAATAGCAAGTATAAAAAATCCCCGCTAAAGCGAGGATTTTTTAGAAAGCGAAAGAGCTTACATGACACGCATGCCAGGTTGAGCACCTTCATGTGGCTCAAGGATCCATAGTTCGCTGCCACCAGGGCCCGCTGCTAAGATCATGCCTTCAGACATACCAAACTTCATCTTACGAGGTTTTAGGTTTGCAACCATAACGGTTAACTTGCCTTCAAGCTCTTCAGGTTTGTAAGCTGATTTGATACCAGAGAATACTTGGCGAGTTTCACCACCGATGTCCAATTGGAACTTCAGTAGTTTGTCTGCTTTTGGTACTTCTTCACAAGAGATGATACGTGCAATACGCATGTCTACTTGTGCAAACGCATCAAACTCAATTTCTTCAGCCAGTGGATCTTTGCTTAGCTCAGTTTCGCCGCCTAATTTTGCCGCTTCTGCCTGCTCTTTTGCTGCCATTTCGATTGCTGCATCTTCTTTTGATGCTTCGATCATCGCTTCGATGTTCTTAGGATCAATACGGTTGAAGAGTGCTTTAAACTTAGTTACTTCATGATCGGTTAACGGTTGTGCAATGCTTTCCCAAGTTAATTCTTCATTTAGGAACGCTTCAGTACGAGCCGTTAACTCAGGCATTACTGGTTTTAGGTACGCCATTAGAACGCGGAATAAGTTGATACCAACAGAACAGATTTCTTGCAGTTCTTGATCTTTACCTTCTTCTTTGGCAACTACCCAAGGTGCTTTCTCATCAACGTATTGGTTTGCTTTGTCTGCTAGTGCGGTGATCTCACGGATTGCACGACCAAATTCGCGAGCTTCGTAGAAATTACCAATGCGACCTGCGGCTGCAACGAATTCGTTGTATAGCTCAGGTTCTGCAAAGTTAGCTGATAGCTTGCCTTCAAAACGTTTTGCGATGAAACCAGCGTTACGAGATGCAAGGTTTACAATCTTGTTTACTACATCAGCGTTTACACGTTGAGTGAAGTCTTCAAGGTTAAGATCCAAGTCATCAATGCGGCTGTTTAGCTTCGCTGCGTAGTAGTAACGTAGACATTCTGGGTCCAGATGGTTTAGGTAAGTGCTCGCCTTAACAAACGTACCTTTAGACTTAGACATTTTCGCGCCGTTTACCGTTACATAGCCGTGTACGAAGACATTGTTTGGCTTACGGAAACCAGAACCTTCTAGCATTGCTGGCCAGAATAGGCTGTGGAAGTAAACGATGTCTTTGCCAATGAAGTGATAAAGCTCAGTCGTGCTGTCTTTTTTCCAGTATTCATTGAAGTCTAGACCTTCTGTTTTATTACATAGGTTCTTAAATGAAGCCATGTAACCGACAGGGGCATCTAGCCATACGTAGAAAAATTTGTTGGTTTCACCTGGGATCTCAAAGCCAAAGTATGGCGCATCACGTGAGATATCCCATTGCTGTAGACCAGACTCAAACCACTCTTGCATCTTGTTTGCTGTTTCAGTTTGTAGCGCACCAGAGCGAGTCCACTCTTTTAGCATGCTTTCAAACTGAGGCAGATCGAAGAAGAAGTGCTCAGAATCTTTCATAATTGGTGTTGCACCAGACACAGCTGATTTAGGGTTAATCAGATCTGTTGGGCTGTATGTTTCACCACAGCTATCGCAGTTGTCACCGTATTGGTCTTCAGACTTACACTTAGGGCAAGTACCTTTTACAAAACGGTCTGGTAGGAACATCTCTTTTTCTGGGTCAAACAGTTGAGAGATAGTACGGCTAGAGATAAAGCCATTCTTTTTCAGTTCTAGATAGATGTGTGACGCCAGCTCGCGGTTCTCGTCAGAGTGTGTGCTGTGGTAGTTATCGAAGCTGATGTCAAAGCCAGCGAAGTCTTTTTGATGTTCTTCACTTACGGCAGCGATCATCTCTTCTGGAGAGATACCCATCTGTTGAGCTTTAAGCATGATTGGCGTGCCGTGAGCGTCGTCAGCACAGATGAAGTTTACAGTGTTTCCACGTAGGCGTTGGTAACGAACCCAGATATCCGCTTGGATATGCTCAAGCATATGACCAAGGTGGATCGAACCGTTAGCGTACGGGAGGGCACAAGTTACCAGTAATTTCCTTGGTGTAAGGGTTCTTGGATCGTTTGCCATACTTAATATTCGCTTTTCTCGATAGGTACAAAAAATAGAGACTTATACTACCTGATCCAAACAGCGACTCCAAGGAGTCTAATTGGCATTCCCTTAGTTTTTTCAGGGTTCTGTATCTGAGCTTGGAGTGCTACGATTGAAACTAGAATCAAGCGGCTTTGAGTTGTTGTACTTAAAGTGGCTAGGACAACGATTAACACCTTGTCTTTAAACCAAGTAATACGCATCTAACCGCATGTATTGAGGTTACTTGGCTATATAAAGGAGAACCTATGCTTCAGTTCAATTCCAAGCAAGAATTTTGTTCTTGGCTCAGTCAATTTGAGCATCACCATCTGATCCAAGATTGGGCATCAACTCAGGGCGTTGTCAGCGTCGATGCGCAAGGCTATTTTGCGATTAAGCTGCCATTTGCAGCCAATCAGTTAGTGACAGAACTGGATGCGTGGATAAAACAACAACAGCAAAACCAAGATGTCGCCCCGTTTAACTACCAGATCGCAGTTGAAGTAAAAACGTTAAAAAGCCATGTTGCTACTAGCATTAAAGGTGTGAAAAACATCATTGCGGTGACGTCAGCAAAAGGAGGGGTGGGGAAATCGACTACCTCAGTTAACCTTGCATTGGCGATTGCGCAAAGTGGTGCAAAAGTTGGTTTACTTGATGCTGATATCTATGGACCATCAGTGCCGATGATGATCGGGCAACAGGACGCTCAACCACAAGTGCGTGATAATAAATGGATGCAACCGATTGAGGCTCACGGTATTCATACTCATTCAATTGGTTACTTAGTCTCTAAAGATGACGCCACAATTTGGCGTGGTCCTATGGCATCGAAAGCTCTAGGGCAGTTGTTAAATGAAACCGATTGGCCAGCGTTAGATTATTTGGTGATTGATATGCCACCGGGTACTGGTGATATTCAATTGAGCCTTGCACAGCAGATTCCGGTTACTGGTGCTGTTATTGTAACGACACCACAAGATTTAGCGTTAGCCGATGCCCGAAAAGGGGCGGCAATGTTTGATAAAGTGGGCATCCCTATCGTTGGGTTGGTTGAGAATATGAGTTACCACATATGCAGCCAGTGCGGACACAAAGAGCACATCTTTGGCACTGGTGGCGCAGAAAAAATGTCGAGTGAGTTTAGTTTAGATCTGCTTGGGAAAATTCCATTGCATATTGACGTTAGGGAAGACATTGATTCTGGTTGCCCGACTGTTGCTGCGAGACCTAACTCTGAACATACCAAGCAGTATCTAGAATTAGCAGAGGCGGTTTGTGCTCGGCTATTTTGGCGTGGAGACGTTCAACCTGATGCCATCAATATCACCATGGTGTAAGCATATGTTGTTAGGTATTTAACGAGTCTTATTCTGGTTAAACGATTGCTTTTATCGTACTTATTCCATTTTGTATGGAAAGTAGATTTAAACTATTACTTTCTGGTATCTAGCTACTGAACTCCCTATAATCAGGCAGTTTAATTTGGCTCTGCTAATCTTTTCATACCAGACTTTTAGCAGGTCAAAGCTCACCAATCAATTCATCGGGTGCAAGAATAATGTCTGTTAATAATCAATGTGTAATCGTCGGTATTGCTGGCGCGTCAGCTTCAGGGAAAAGCTTGATCGCAAGCACTATTTACAATGAACTTCGTGAGAAGGTAGGCGATCATCAAATTGGTGTCATTACGGAAGATTGCTATTACAACGACCAGACTCATCTGAGCATGGAAGAACGAGTAAAAACCAATTATGACCACCCGAGTGCGCTGGATCATGATCTACTGTGTGATCATCTAGAAAAACTAGTTAAAGGTGAAGTAGTTGAAGTGCCTGAGTATAGTTACTCAGAGCATACGCGTACGGAAAATACCACAACAATGACACCGAAAAAGGTGATCATTCTAGAAGGCATTTTGCTACTTACGGACCCACGTCTACGTAAACTGATGCATGCGACCATCTTTATGGATACGCCACTGGATATCTGTTTGTTACGCCGTGTGAAACGTGATGTGGAAGAGCGTGGTCGTACGATGGAATCGGTATTAAAGCAATACCAGCAAACTGTTCGTCCAATGTTTATGCAATTTATTGAACCATCAAAGCAACATGCTGATATTATCGTGCCACGCGGTGGTAAAAACCGTATTGCTATTGATGTGTTAAAAGCTCATATCGCTAAACTGCTGAAATCTTAACAGTATTCTAGCTTTAGAGACTTTATTTTTTTCAAGATAAGTGGCACTTTAGGTGCCACTTTCTTTTTTCTGCAAAGCAATCGGTTTCGCGGAATAATTACTATAAACCGTTATACTTTCAGTAAACTTTATTCATTCAACTAGCCTAGTTTGGCTGTTAAGCAAGGATTCTGCTGATGAAGAAAATCGCTTTAGTACTCGCCATTCCCATCGTGGCACTCATTGCCGTCGTTTTGGCACTGGTGCTGCTTGTTAATCCCAATCAATTTAAACCGTTGATCGTTGAACAAGCGAAACAGCAAACAGGTTTAGAGCTTGTTATTGAAGGCGATATCGATTGGCAGTTTTTCCCTTCAATTGGTTTTACGCTAGGTAAAACTGAATTAAAAAATCCGCAAGGCTTTAACCAACCAAACTTATTCAAAGTTGATCAGGTCGGTATTGATGTTTCAGTGATGCCACTATTTAGCCAGCAGCTTGAAATCGGCAATGTGGCGCTAGATGGTGCTGAATTTTATATCGAAACACGTAAAGATGGCGTGAAAAATATTGACGCACTTAGTCAAAGCCAGCAACCAACGGATGCTGAAATACACACACCAGACTCTGAACCTACCAATGATGTGGCTGCTAGTGAAGCCACGCCATGGACAATCAGTTTAGCTGGGGTCGCGATCAATAATGCGTTGCTTGATATTCAAGATAATGAAGCCGGTACACATACCAAGCTCTACGATGTGTCGCTAACACTCACCGAATTTGCGTTAGATGCATGGAGCAAAGCTGATTTTGCGATGAAAGGTGAAACCAATCAGCAGAAATTCACCGCTCAAGGTACCGCCGAGTTAAAATTGGCGACTGGGTTTACAGATTACGCACTGCGTAATATTAGCTTTGATGCGAGCTATAGCGACGCAGAGAATCAGCTTGATTCGGCAAGTATTGAACTGGCGACGTTTGTTTTCGATCAGCCAAATGCGCTGAAATACGCGGTTCAGGGTAAAGCCGCTGACTTGGCGATTGATTTTAAAGGCAGTGCTCAACTGACGGTTAATAAAGCGATCAGTAAAGTCACCATGCAGAAGCTGGTTCTTGATGCCAACCTAGAAGGAAGCAGCCTGCCACAAACGCCAATGAAAGTAGATATGGTTTCGGATCTGTCTTTCGATCTCAATAAGAGCCATTTGAGCTTTGTTCTAGGGAAGCTAACGGCGAACGCACTTCAATTTGATGGCAAGCTCGATGTAACGTTAGCGGATATCCCTAAGATTGTATTTAAGCTGCACAGTCCAAATATTGATTTGGATGAATTCTTAGGTTTAACATCAAAAGGTGATCAACAAGCAAAACAGGGTGATAGTTCAAATACGGGTACAGAATCGACTGCGCCTGAAAATGAGCAAGAACCGGATTTGTCAGCACTGAAAGGTTTAGATCTCACCGGTGCTATTACCATTGATAAATTTAAAGTAAACAACGCAAAGCTACAGAATGTTGATGCTAAATTTAGTGTTAACCGTGGTTTAGTTAAGCTGACATCATTCAGCTCTAATCTATACGATGGTTCAATCAAAGCGACGGCGACCTTAGATGCACGTAAATCCCCAGCGACTTACAACGCGAAGAAGTACATTAAAGGCGTAAAAGTACAGCCACTTCTGATTGATGTTGTCCAAAATGACAAATTGGAAGGTACAGGTAATATTGATGTCGACGTGACAGGTCGCAGCCTTGCCCCAACGGCGATGAAGAAGAACCTAGCAGGTACGATTAAGATTAACTTTGCGGATGGTGCAGTGAACGGTATCAACGTAGCGCAATTGATTCGTGAGAATTACGCTAAGTTCAAAGGTCAGTCAGTTGAAGAGCAAGACAGCGTTAAGAAAACCGATTTTAGCGCAATGACCGCAACGTTAGTACTTAAGAACGGTGTGGTGACAACCAATAATTTGCATGCTCAATCACCTCTATTGCGTGTTCGTGGTGAAGGTAGTGCGAATTACATCAATGAAACTGCAGACTTTACCATTAGTACTTCAATCGTTGGTTCGTTAGAAGGGCAGGGTGGTAAAGACATCAATGAGCTTAAGGATATTACCATTCCAGTAAACATTTCTGGTCAGTGGAGCGATCCTAAATTCAAGCTTGTGTTTGATGATGTATTGAAACAAAAAGCTGAAAAAGAAATCGACCGCGGTTTAAAAAAACTTGATGAAAAACTGGGTGATAAGATTAAAGATGAAAAGACCAAAGAAGCGGTTAATAGCTTAATCAAAGGTTTGTTCAACTAAGTCTATACCCAAGAAACTTGAAGATGCAGGTAGGCAGCAAGTAAGAAAGCCCCTGAGCATAGGTGAGCTATGTGATTGGGGCGCACGAACACAGCCAACACCGCTGCAACTTCAAGTATGACGGGTATAAGTCACTTGCAATAAAGAGCCCGCTAACCAAGCGGGCTTTTTTGAAACATCAGCTTACTGACAGTTATTTGCTTAACGAGAAGTTAAAGAATTCGCTGGTGCCATCATCATTGTCACTGGCGAGTAAACCTTCGATTTTGTTTTGGCTTTGGCTCGTAAAGGCAACCGACTCAATCTTGGTAATAAGGCGCTTATTGCCTTCCATTAACGGCACTAAGTTGTCGCTCAAATCTAACGTTCGATTTTGGCTAAGATCGTCAAGAGCGACTAAACCGACATAACTCCCCAATATTTCACCATCATTATACGCATCACCTGTAGCTTCAATTGAAGCGGTAAGAACTAGGCTGTCAGTTTCGCTCCAATAAGCCGCACCAGAAAGCCCCGCCTCAAAATTTTGAACAATCGGCAGTTTCACATGGTACGCTTTTACATCTTCAATCAGCTCGCTTTCGCCGGCTAGATAATCTTGGAAGTCTTCAAGATCCAGCTCAAAAATTACGTTAGAACCACCATTGCCTCGGTTAATAATGAAGGCAGAATTTTTCGATGTTGCCAAACCTTCAACGTTAATTTCTTGGTCTGCTGTGTACCCTGCGGCTTGACGTAGAGTTTTGTACAGCGGCTTTAATGAGCGTTCAATTTTTAGCTCACCATCATGGCTAATGATGAATGCCCATTCACGAACGTCTAGCTTACTGCCAGAACCGAGCATGACAAATGACGGTTTTTCACTGACGGAGATAATGTCTAGTGCTTCAAAATCAGGTTTCACTTTCTTGAGTATGCGCCCATTGTCACCGACTGGATAATCTTTGATGAGTTCCTTCTCAACAATGGTAAATTCAGGGCTGAGTTGGTATAGCCAAGGTGAATCGTCACCGACTGCATAGATTTTTTCTTGGCTTACTACAACGCCAGAAGCAGATGGAAGGTTATTATTGGTCGTTTTGTTGGAGAGCTCTAGAGATAATCCTTGTGCGGCGAGACCACTTGAAAATAATGCACTAAAACATAAAGTTAAAAATGTTTTTTTCATTTACCAATTTCCTTATGCGTAATAAATTGCATATACGCTACCATAGGCATAAAGGGCTAAAGTAAAGAATGAGGGGAAGTTTGAATTTGATTCCAGTGGGAGAAGAAACAAGAACGACTTTGTATTAAATCTGGATAGCAATCGACACTATCTGCGCAGTACTTCGTTCCTTTTGATTGGTCAATAAAAATAAAGCTTAGCTAGAGCCAAGCTTTTTGGTTAATGATTAAAGGGCTACCAGTCGACACCTTTGAGTGCTTTGACTCCAGATTCAAAAGCATGTTTAACATTTTTGACTTCAGAAACGGTATCTGCGATTTCAATCAATGTCCGATGTGCTGCTCGACCTGTGATGACAACAGACTGCATTTTAGGGCGATTATTGAGTGCTTCGACTACTTCATCAAGATCGATATAGCCGTAGCTCACCATGTAGGTTAGCTCGTCAAAAAGAATAACGTCAATCGACTCATCTTTCAGCATCCGCTTGCATTCCTGCCACACCAACTGCGCTGCGTCGGTATCAGCAGTCTTGTTTTGTGTTTCCCAAGTAAAGCCAGTGGCCATCACTTGAAATTCGACGCCGAGCTTTTCAAGTAGGTTGCGTTCGCCGTTGTCCCATGTTCCTTTGATAAACTGGGCGACGGAGCATGTTAGACCATGTCCAACAGCACGTGTAATCGTACCAAATCCGGAAGTAGATTTTCCTTTACCATTGCCGGTAATAACCAGAAGCAAACCTTTTACTTCCGTTGCTGCGGCGACTTTGGCGTCAACTTGTTGCTTGACCTTTTCTTGTCGCGCTTTGTGGCGTTGTTGTTTATCACCATCAACTGACATGGGAATTCCTTTTTTCGTATGTGGTTTGTCGCTATGATAGAACAATGTAGAGATAAGAAAAACCATTGATAAATCAGAGGCTCAAATGGAAAAAATACTGGTCGTCTGTATGGGCAATATCTGCCGCTCTCCAACAGGAGAGGCGGTGCTGCGTGCTAAAGCAAAGCAGTTAGGTATTGAGGTGGAGATTGATTCTGCGGGTACCATAGGTTACCACCAAGGTAATCTACCAGATGAACGAGCGCGTCAGGCAGCAGAACGTCGTGGTTATTCCTTTAAAGGTATCCGCTCAAGAAAGGTAGAAAGCCGAGACTTTATCCATTTTGATCTTATTTTAGCAGCGGATAAAGACAATTTGCATGACCTGAAGTCCATATGCCCGGCAGAACATCAACATAAAATAAAACTTTACCTAAGCTTTAGCGAATCCGATTGTGATGAAATCCCAGATCCATATTACGGTGGTGAGCAAGGGTTTGAACGAGTACTCGATCTGATAGAAGAAGCCGCTGAGCGCGT
Organism: Vibrio kasasachensis; assembly: GCF_050337565.1. Classification (NCBI taxonomy): domain Bacteria; kingdom Pseudomonadati; phylum Pseudomonadota; class Gammaproteobacteria; order Vibrionales; family Vibrionaceae; genus Vibrio; species Vibrio kasasachensis. Next base: position 249,164 of record NZ_JAKJTB010000008.1, read on the forward strand.
ACTACATCAGTTTTAAACTGTGCTATTAAGCTGCCATTACACGCCCGCTGAAATAGTCATTTGAAATAATATATTCCGTATTTCTAATGACTTCGTCTTGTACCTCTACCCAATTTTGTCCATTGGCTTCACCGCATGGAATGACGCCACCGACACGGATATTGAACGGATTTAATTCTTTTGCCCAACTTTGAGTAAATCCAGAGACAAAAGACGAGGCATTATCAAAGCCTGCCATGTCTTCGTAATTGGTGTAGCCAATGACATTGACGATGACGCCGTGCTTGTTTTCTTGTCTCATCCGTTCTGCTGTTACTTGTCCAAATCCAAACATTGTACTTGCCATTGAGGTGAGATTAAGTGTGAACGTGTCATAGGCACTTTGATCAAATATGTTGGGAATAGCCTTAGTTGTAAGGGTATTGATCAAAATATCAGGCGAACGATTAAGAGATTGCTCAATCGATACGAACAGCTGTCGGATAGAGGCAAGCGAATCGTCGTGAAGCGTAAATTGATAAACATTATTGTTAATTGCACTGCAACGATGATAAGTCTCATCCAATAAGCGCTTATCGCTATCGCAAAGAATGACAAGTGCTCCCAAAGATGAGAACCGAGCTGCAAGCGTACTTCCAACCCTAGAACCAGCAGATGTAACGAGCACTACTGCATTGTCTACTTTCATACTTTTACTCTCCGTCCAAAAATTGATCAAAAATCGTCCACAAAGAATGGTTGATTAATTGTTATTTAGATGTGAATAACGTCAAATAAGCTGTGCATAGATCGTATGGGTTGTCAGTTTTTTGCGTTCATTCACACTCTGGGGGAGTAACTATTTGCTTTCTATAAATTGTGCTAACAGATTGAAATATTAGGCTTGAATTTGGATTTGAAAAGTTCTTTGAGCTTCAACTAGTTGATTATAAAGATCAAATGGCATTAATTTCTTCGGCTCTTTACTACCAAGCTGGCGCTGTTGGTGAGGAGACAAGTTGTGATAAAGCTCTTCAGGCAGGCTATGGGTTTGCTCTGGTAGATAAACCAAAGCTTCTGGAATGAGGTAATGCGCTAATTTCGCACTTGCTAGACCGCCGTGATGAAATTGATGCGCTTGTTGAGCTGATATTTGGTATGAGCTTTGATCTGACTGTAGCAGTTGTGGTGATTGCAAATCAAAGCGCTGACGAAGTGCTTGATCGGAAATTTCAATCTTATCGATCTGCTCAACGGGAGTGTTGTCTCTCACGTCATTAGAGAACATTGAAAGCAGCAAGGAAAAGTCAGCACGACGCCCTTCGTGAACGGCATGGTTGATTTCCGTACCGAACTGAATTTCGTTAATAACACTGACGTTGTTGATCGTTTTGACTTGCATTGCGTTCCTCTCTTGCCATCTAAAATAGCGGCTAAGTGGAGAGAAACTTTAAGTAAATTTTCTATAGCGATAAAAAAAGTCGGCGAAGTGCAGACTTTTTAATCAATTCAATAATCGTTTGATTACTTAGCTAGGTTTTTCGCAACGAAATCCCAGTTAACTAGAGCCCAAAAACCATTCATGTAGTCAGGGCGAACGTTACGGTAATCGATGTAGTACGCGTGTTCCCACAAGTCTACAGTTAGAAGAGGAGTGACACCTTCTTCTGTTAGTGGCGTTGCTGCATTAGACGTATTAACGATCTCTAGAGAGCCATCAGCTTTTTTTACTAACCAAGTCCAAGATGAACCGAAGTTATTGATTGCTGAGTCAGTAAATTTCGCTTTGAATTCTTCAAATGAACCGAATGCTGCGTTGATTGCGTTAGCCACTGCACCTGTTGGTTCACCACCTGCGTTTGGCGCAAGACAATGCCAGTAGAAAGTGTGGTTCCAAATTTGAGCTGCGTTGTTGAATACGCCGCCAGTCGAAGTTTTAACGATCTCTTCTAGAGTCTTACCTTCAAACTCAGTACCTGGGATCAGGCCATTTAGTTTTACAACATAAGTGTTGTGGTGTTTTCCGTGGTGGAAATCTAGAGTCTCAGCTGAGATGTGTGGTTCTAATGCGTTTTTCGCATAAGGCAGAGCCGGTAGTTCAAATGCCATTGCTCGTTTCTCCATATATATAGAAAGAGTACTCTCTTTCAATTTCTTCCAAATGTTATTATTTTTTTCGACTCGCTAGCTTGCGACTCGTTGTCAATTTGACTGACTTGCCGCCTAGTTTAGCAAGTTTTTGCGTGATTAAAAGTACGCTTTAGTAAATAGTGCGGGAAAAAAATGTTTTATAAATGTTTATTTAGGCACATGAAAAACGCGGTTTTTCAATCTGATACCAACAAAAATGAAGGTGCAGACCCGGTTTATAGTTCGTGTTAATATGGTGTAACAGGTCGCCTTTAAATAACCGTAATTTTTCTGTGCTTTTTATTCTTGAGCAATGGTTTAAAATGGGCTGATATCTTGCAGTAACCCCATCAGAGGAAGCAATGGAAACTATTGATAAAATCAAACAGCAAATCGCAGAAAACACAGTTCTTCTTTATATGAAGGGTTCACCAAAACTACCTAGCTGTGGTTTCTCATCTCAGGCTGCTCAAGCACTAATGGCTTGTGGTGAAAAGTTCGCCTATGTAGACATTCTTCAAAACCCTGATATTCGTGCTGAGCTACCATCTTACGCACAGTGGCCTACTTTCCCACAATTGTGGATTGAAGGTGAGCTAGTTGGTGGTTGTGACATCATTATGGAAATGTTCCAAAAAGGTGAGCTTCAGCCACTAGTTAAAGAAGCGACAGCTCGAACTCAAGGCGATGCGGAATAACCTATAACACTGTTTAAATTTACAGTTTATCTTGAATTTTTAAGGCCACATTGCATAATGTGGCCTTATTTGTTTGTGTTGATGACAAACTTTGAATCCTGCATCTTGAGATCACTTGGGTATATATGTCACGTTTATTTATCGCGGAGAAACCCAGCTTAGGTCGAGCCATTGCTGCGGCGCTCCCTGGACCGAAAAAGAACGATCAAGGTTTTGTTCGTTGTGGTAATGGTGATGTCGTTACTTGGTGTATCGGGCACTTGCTAGAGCAAGTCGAGCCAGATGTTTATGACGAACGTTATAAAAAATGGAATCTTAACGATCTGCCGATTGTGCCTGAACAATGGCAGTTGAGACCGAGAAAGTCTGCCAGTAAACAGCTTACCGTTGTAAGAAAGTTGTTGAAGGATGCGACACAAATTATCCACGCAGGAGATCCTGATAGAGAAGGGCAATTGCTGGTGGATGAGGTGTTGGATTACTGCAAAGTTAGCCAAACAAAGAAAAAAAATGCTCAACGTCTATTGATCAACGATTTGAACTTACCTGCGGTAAAACGCGCATTGAGCTCAATGCGCAGTAACCGTGACTTCATCCCGCTCTCCGTCTCGGCGTTAGCACGTTCACGTGCTGATTGGCTGTATGGGATGAATATGTCACGAGCCTACACTTTGCTTGGGCAAAAGGCGGGATACCAAGGTGTGCTTTCTGTTGGTCGTGTGCAAACGCCGGTATTGGGCCTGGTTGTTCGTCGTGATGAAGAAATTGAGAATTTTGTTTCAAGAGACTTCTTCAGTTTGCACGCTCTTATACCCTATCAACATAATGGTACTGCTTTTGATATCCGAGCCAAGTGGCAACCAAGTGAAGCATGCCAGCTATGGCAAGATGAGGATGGTCGCGTCCTTAACCGTAAATTGGTTGAAAATGTCGCAGGGCGAATTGTAAACCAGCCTGCTCAGGTTATTGAATCAGAACAAAAGCAAACCAAACAATCAGCCCCACTTCCGTATTCCCTTTCAGCATTGCAGATTGATGCGGCAAAACGATATGCGATGAGCGCCCAGCAGGTACTTGATACTTGTCAGTCACTGTATGAAAAACACAAGTTGATCACCTACCCAAGATCGGACAGCCGATATTTGCCGAATGAACATTTTTCTCAAGCGCGCAGTGTTACAGAGGCAATAGCAAACAACGCTCAAGAGATGGCAAGCGCAGTAAAAGGTGCGGATCTCAGTCGCAAATCAAAAGCGTGGAATGACAAAAAAGTTGATGCGCACCACGCCATTATCCCAACACCTAAAAAAGCATCGGTGAATGCTCTTTCTGCCAATGAGATGAAGATTTACCAATTGGTTGCTAGGCAGTATTTGATCCAATTTTATCCTGCCGCAGTGTATGCGGAAGCGAAGCTGGTATTTGATATTGTTGGTGGGCAGTTTATCGCCAAAGGGCGACAGTTGGTTTCAGCTGGTTGGAAAGCGCTACTAGGCAAATCAGACGATGAAAATACCGGTATTGATAACGTTCCGCCTTTAGCTAACGGAACTGTCTTAACCTGCCGAGAAGGTGAAATTAAACAGCATCAAACTGAGCCGCCTAAACATTTTACCGAAGCAACGCTTCTACAAGCGATGACAGGGATAGCGCGCTTTGTCGAAGATAAAGAACTGAAAAAAATTCTACGAGAGACGGATGGTTTGGGCACTGAAGCAACACGTGCCGGTATTCTAGATACTCTTTTTAAGCGGCAGTTATTAACGCGACAAGGTAAAAGTATTTTGAGTTCACCTGCGGGTAGAGGGCTAATTAAAGCCTTACCCAATGAATCGACATACCCAGATATGACAGCAAATTGGGAGCATCAACTGCAAGGAATGGCGGAGCGAAATCAAGCCTACCAACCATTTATGAGTGCGCTACAAGAGCGAATTGAAAACTTGATGATACAAGTAAAGCATGGGCAAGTACCCGAATCACTGCGTCACTTACCTAAAGTAGAACGGTCACCGTTTAAGCGCAAGAAGCGAACTTTTAAAAAAACGAGCACAAAAAAGTGAGTAAAATTCGGCGGCATTGGAACAATGCCGTTTCCCTGTATCTCTGAGGTGGCCAGTGAGTTCATGATATTCGCTAAAATTACCCAGATGTTTGTCAGCTATCTTTGGATATGACCTTACCTCAAGGCGATAAAATCAACGATTGTGAAAGCTGATAGGATCATCAAACCAAAAATAATGATGGCGGCAAGAGTGCCAGTGGCGATGCCCAGGAAAAAGAAAATAGTAGAAGTGTGCATAAGCCTTAATTGCAAATGGTAATTATTATCAATTAAATCTGTTTTGCAGCAAAATTTCAAGCTGTTAACATAAAGACACACGATTTAATCCGATATAACCATGATTCCTATTGTCTATCATCCTATCTATTCAGAGCTTTCTTTACCTGATCGTCATCGTTATCCGATCGGGAAATATAGATTGCTCTATCAAGCGTTGCTCGAACAGCAAAGCCATGATCAAACTTGGCTGCAGATGTTTCGTCTTTTTACGCCAAGCCCTATATCGGTCGATGAGATAACCAAGGTGCATTGTCCGCATTACATTCAAGCGCTATTTTCTGGCACTCTACCGACTGTGAAAATGCGCCGTATAGGCTTTCCCTGGAGTAAACAACTGATTGAACGAACTCAGGTATCGGCAGGTGGCACCTGTTTAACGGTGGAACTTGCCATTGAGCATGGTGTGGCGATTCATTTGAGTGGTGGTTATCATCATGCTCACTATGACTTTGGCACAGGGTTTTGTTTAATCAACGATTTGGTTCTAGCGGCAAGAAAGGCACTAGAGTTTGAGCGGATAGATAAAGTGTTGATCATTGACAGTGATGTCCATCATGGAGATGGTACAGCGACACTGTGCTCAGAAGAGGCGGATATCATGACGCTTTCTTTCCATTGTGATAAAAACTTTCCCGCCAAAAAACCAGCCTCTGATATTGATATTGCGTTACCGAAAGAGACGGGGGATGCGCTATTTCTCGACCACTTTTACTCTGTTGTGGAGACGGTGGTTAATCTCCATCAACCGGATTTAATTTTGTATGACGCTGGCGTGGATATCCATTGTGACGATGAATTGGGATATTTTAATGTCTCAACTAATGGGCTCTACTTACGCGACCTTTTTATGATGAATATCGCTCAAGAGCGAGGTCTCCCATTGGCATGCGTTGTTGGGGGCGGCTATCGCAGCGAACATCAAGATCTTGTTTCGATGCACGTACAGCTCCTGCATGCGGCAATTGATAGCCGAAAATCGAGTCTACAAAGTAATCAGAGCCTGAGCTAATCAACAATTATAATACGGCTCTTGCCCGCTTTTTTTGCTTGGTACATGGCAATATCGGCATTGTGCATTAACTCTTCTTGGTTGCAGCTATTACCACTACAGAAATACCCGCCGATACTCGCATTGATCTGTATACAAACATCTTTTGCCACGATGGTTGGTCGTTGTACCAACTCTAAAAGTGCAGCGGCGTAACCTTGGGTTTGTTTTAAATGCTCGCTCTCCGATATTATCACTGCAAACTCATCCCCGCCGAGCCTTCCCATCGTCGCCTGCTCACCAAAAATAGCCTTCATCGACTCTGAGATGTGTATTAATGCTTTATCCCCGGCAGTATGACCATATTCATCATTGATCGCCTTAAAGTCATCCAAGTCGATGTATATTAAGCACAACGACGTATTGGTACTTTTTGCTGTTTGAATAAGGTGCTCTAATTTGGTCTGAAAGGCGCCTCGGTTTAATAGTTGGGTCAAAAAATCGTAATGAGCCAAATAGTGAATACGTTGGTTATCTTGATGCTGCCTGAGTTGATACCGAGCCATAAAATAAGCCAAAGCTAGGCTTAAAAGGGTACTTAGTCTCATTAGTGTATCGTGCATAGAGAAGGGATGTTTTACATCTAAGCGTTTATCAAATTCTGCGTATGAGACTAACTTCCAAGCAGTGGTGCTGGTGTTGGAAAGGTGATAGTCCTGAAAGCAGTAAGGATTTTCTTCGTTAACGGTGCCAACAGATTCAATAGTGAGAATGCCATCAACGGACTCGAATTGCCCTGACACCGTTTCTTTTAGCTGTTTGGTGAGTGATGGGAACTCAGAGTAGATGGTCTGCGCTTGTTTGTCTTTGAACATAAAAGCAAACTCTAATTCAGGCTTTAAATCGTTATACAGGAAATAGCCATCTCGATTGACCAGCATGTAATTAGTACCACTGTTTAAATTGAATAGCTTTAAACCATCCATTAAGTAATTAGCGAGATAGTTGATGATAACGACACCGCGCTTATTGCCATAGTCATCATAAACAGGCGCAGCCATACGGATGGTTGGTTTGTGAGGAAATTCAATTATTCCATGCTCAATGTTTAAGTCGAGTGGGGAAACGTAAACTTGATTGCAGTCTAATTGTGCGGCTTTTTCAAAATAGTAACGATTTGCTTTGTTTTGCAGCTGTGCTTTAGGAACCACATTCGCTTTACCACCATAAAAATTGACGCGTACAATTTCATGACCATTAAGATCAAGGTAGCGGATTTGATCGTAAATTTCTTTTCGTTGACTCATTGAAATCAGCGTGTTGCTGACGCGATTTAAAATAATGCTCTTAGCTTGAAGGTTCGATGTGTTTTCACTTTGGTAGATTTCTTGCTGATTGAGTAAATCCGCCAGTAGGGCGGTCTCTTTGACGACAGATCCGATCACCGATTCAATATAGTTTTTCTTTCCGTCCAATAGCGCTTTCTGCTCAACTTTAATATTACTTTTACTGGTCTCTAGTTCTTGAGATGCGTTGTAATAAAAAAGGGTAAAAAAAACGACGATAAACACTAAGAATATGATTAAAAAGCGCGTAAAGAAGAACTTGAAATCTGAAGTGGTCATAACCAAGCCGTGAATGAGAACAGAGTGCAAACGGCTGGTATTATAGTGATATTGATCGAGAGAGGTAAGTCGGTGGTTAACTATTTGTATAACTGAACATTGTTTCGTAAAGTTTACGCAGCAAAGGATAGTGCGCAGTCAGAAACGGAAAAAGCCCGCTAATTTCTTAGCGGGCTTTTAGAATGTGGCGGAGAGATAGGGATTTGAACGCCACCCCCTACTCATAAACCTGCATTAAGCTGATTTATATCAATGACTTAAATCTACAGCATTGAGAGTTCTTTGTCCAATTGAAAATGCTGATTGGAAACTTTGCTCTTACATAAATACTCTTTGCGACTCATTGATGTTTAACCATCAAATGGATCTAATTATTTCTAGCTCATCAATACTTTTATAGCCAAGTGCAACCTTAATTCGGTTAGATGCTTTTTTGACCGCTGAGTTGGTGCTTTGAATCGCATATTTCCATTCTCCATGCTTGTTTTTTTCGTCTTTCCGAATAATGACTGCACCATCAAGCAAAGGAGATGACTTAGACCAATCTAAATCTTTCGCCATCTTAATTATGAATTCGTCTTTTTCTTCATTTGTTAGGTAGTGGTTACTACTAATTTCATTAATTAAAGAACAACATAAATTAATACCAGCGGGGTTGGCAATGAACGTAGTTCTGCGATAGTTAGGTATTCTTTCACGTTCAGGACCGAACGGGATTCGAGCGATATCGGATAAAATTTTATTATTATCAATCAGTAGATTGAGATAATGAAATGCTTTCAAATAAAATTCTTTATACTTATCTTCTGCACCTAACGAATGATTAGTTAAATTATCAAATGTATCATCCGCCATGGATGGTTTTCCCGTATATAATGCTTTCAAAGCTGTACGAACATTGTTAGCAAGTGCAAATGCAGTTGAGGTTCCACCCAAAGACTTACTCGCAGTGTCCACTCGGCCATCAGTATATAGGGCACAGTTGTCGATAATATCCATGGTAAGCCTGTTTACTGGGACGCGTTTGTCATAGACAGCAATCATGGACTTAGGAAGCGCTTTTGTCTTAGAGCAATCAGCAAAATCTTGGTGAATTTGATCCTTGTTAGATTCAAACGAAAACATGATAGAAATACCGTCGCTTTCTAATTTTTCAGCATCTTCAGTGAACCCATTAACTTTTAAATAAGCAATAGCATCTTTTATTCCTCGCAACCTATGCTGACCATCAGTAACAGTTAAATTTGCACTTAACAAATCAATCAACATGTAACCAATACGGACTCCTTCATTTTCTACAGTAAATATAGTGTGCTCTGTCACCGCATTTACTGTAATTGATGGCAAAATGTATTTTCCATTAATATTCGCCACTAAGTAATCCGCTACAGCTCTTACATGCTCCTTGTTTACTGGTCTGTTATATGCATTTCTTACCTGTTCCAGGCTAGCCTGACCTTTATTTTTAACTACGACAGGATCAGTTGTGGTTATTTGTAGCATACGACCAAGGTGCAGTGTTCCTGATGCACATATACGGTTTCCCTGAGAGAATATAATTACCTGCATTACGTTTTTATGTGACGCTGATGCTTCATCATATGCTGCATTTTTAGCTTCATTTAGGGTTGTTGATTCAACGAGTTGTAATTTGCTACTCATAATTTTTACTGTTGTTGCAAAGTTTGCCGTACGATACAGCCAAAAAAAACCAAGTCAACAAAAAGTGCCAATCACAACTTTATGCGATTTAAAATCAACCAATCAGGATTAATATTAACCACAAAATGAATTTTCACACGGAATTGTTGCGCTAAAAAGTGCAAATTTGCACTTTTTGTCACTTGCCTAATGAGCCTGATTGGATGAGACCTGCTAATAGTAATACCCAAAGAATGAGGTCTCAGTTACATATTAGGTGTATTAGGTACGGTGCAGTAAAAGGTTGGCTTGTGTGATGTTTTCATTTTTTCTAAGAGTTTGATCTTCTCAGAAAGAACCGCAACCAACGTTTGTGATTCTGCAGACTGCTTCATAATGACTTCTAGTTGTCGCTTGCGCTTTTGCTTCCGTCTCAATAATGCACTCGTATCTGGTTGATAAAACCGTTAACTACTGTGTACTACTATCTAAGTCGATTTGTAATTGCGTTTCGACTCTTTCCTGATCCGGCATTTGGGTGCTGTAGTTATCTAACTGCGTCTCTAACACAGCATTTTTTTAGTGAGAGTTAGAACCTGTTCATTTTGTCAAACAATCTCCAATTCACTGAGTAGAGATGCATTCTCATTCCTCATTCCTCATTCCTCATTCCTCATTGATTTTAACGTTGCAAGATGTTCTGTACACTGCTGTACTGGTCGAGCCCTCTACAAACTCCCGTTCGCTTTCTTCTACTTCATAAGCTGGAACAAAATTCTTTTTTGTCCGTTATAGATGGCATTATTTAACCCACGACAAGTTTAAGTGCCAGTTTACAAAGCACGACCATATCTACAATCGCATAGAAATTTACTCTACAAAAAATCATCTGATACCTGGTAAATCTTGCTAGTGGCTCTCAAGATTACCTCAACGCCTATTATAACAGGCGATAAGCATGTTAATGCCTGTTATAATAGACATAATGGCAATGAGACAAGACTGATAAAGTGAGTTCTATATGAGCAAAGTTAATTACAGTTTTAGTAAACAGACCAAGTATGCGCTAGAGCATTTTGCGAACTTACTAAGCATTGCACGAAAAAATCGGTCAATGACGAAAATTGACCTGACTGACAGGCTAGGAGTATCACGCTCCACGGTTGATAAGATGCTGCGCGGCGAGCCGACCGTCAATATCGGTTACTATTTCGAAGCTGCGCGAATTTTAAGAATTAATCTTTTTGATTCGGATCCATCTAGGTTGGAAGATCTTAAACGTAGCTCAAACAGTATTAACTCACTGCTCCCCAAAAGAGTTAGAGTTAAAAAAATCATCCTAGACACCGACTTCTAATCAGATCTGCGACTTCTCTATGCAACTTGTTATCTTGACAAAGAAATGCCAACTCAAACATGCAATGGTGGATAAGAACTACTATTAATATGGCGATTTGAAATCATGTGATCATCAGCTAGCTATTTATATCAATGCCCAATGCACTCTGTAGCGCTATGCTTTAGAGTGCATTGTGATATTAGCGTTCCTTACTGGGGGACTTAAGGCTACCATCTTTACTGGGAAGCGATAAATTGCTGACCAAAGCCTGAACTTTTATTTTTAATGGATCAGGCAGTTCCCAGAGGGCATCCATAGTATTTTCAAGAAAGCGTTTTGCTTTCTCCTGATAACCAAGATCGCTTGTATGTAAAGCCATAAAGAAGTTGCAACAGAAAGTAGTTAGCTTTGCCACCAGTTCATCGTTGAATGTGCGCAGCGTCATTAAAAGCGTTTGTTTTTCTGCACGCAACACCTGTAATTGTTCTGATAATGCGTCGTTTTCTTGCTGTATTTCACCCTGTTCTCCTTTTAACATCAGCAGCTCACCAAGCAAAAAATTGAGTTGGTTATTACTGTTTTCTAGTTTTTCCTCCGTATGCATCACTTGGTTATTTAGCTCAAGCAATTGTTCTTGTTGCCTTTCAATCATAAAATTATAGTAGTTGTACTCTCGCTCGGATTTGGGACGTTTGGCTTCTTGATTCATTTTTTGACGTTCCTTTGAACGGCGTTCTGTGTCAGGAGCTAACTCAGCAATCAAGTCATTTTGGATAAACAGACGTTCGTTGGCATACTCAAAAACCATTTTCTGAAACATCTCTCCAAAAAATTTTTGTTGCTCTACAGATAGGTTTTTATCAATGGGAAGAGCCTTCTCTTTTAAACCAAGCTTTTCTATATATTGATTAACAACTACCTTTTGGCTCTTCAGCAAATCAAACTCGCCTGTAATTTTGTTTCGACCTGACAAAAAATAATGTGTATGTGCGCCAGTGCTATCTTTCTCGCTGCGTTCATCATCATGTCCAATAACTAACTGGATCGGGTAAGCAGGAAAATGACTGGTTAAAAACTCAACTGTAAAGTCCACATACTCATGCAACGAAATTTGCTCATTGCTCACTTCCCATTGATGAGGGATCTTAAAGATCCCCTCTTGGATAAATGTGCAATTTAGATTGGGGTAACTTTGAGTCTGATTGTGCGCATTAAGATAAGTTTCCAACATTTTGACTCGCTGGTTTTTCCGTGACATTTCCATCATTTTGAATTTGTCTATTTTGCTATAGGAGACATAACCAGATGACTCAAGGATCTCTTCTAGAAATTGCGCTGCTGTATCATTACCATTTCTATACTCAGCGGTGATAGCTGTTTTCATCTTCTTGCGGTACTGCCGATGTCTCGTTTTGATTTTAGTGTAACCACGAATTAGCGGATCAGGCGCTGTAGTATAAAGTCGCATTATCTTATGTTCATCACTGAGCGAGTCTAGTAATGAGATATCACCATTTATCCATATTACATTTGCGTCCGATAGATTTTCGTTCCACCCAGGCTTCTTGGTAGAATTTACATCGGTTACGATACGCAAAGAGTGCTTCAGTGACCGCTCACAACGCGAGCGGTCTTTCTGATTTGAAGTGAAATTGTATCGGCGGTGGAAGAATCGAATCGATTTCATACTAGCTCCCTTACGGAGCTAGTTAGGGAGTCAAGAGGCACTCCTCTTGCCCGCAGCTTGCGTGCATCTTTTTGGAACAAAAAGTGTGACGCAAGCGCAGCGGGTTGCGTTGTCGTCACATTTACCAAATGCACGATTCTTAAGTTGTTTTCAAGCGAAACCATCTTCATCACGCATCCTCCAACATAGCTTGTATCAACTGCATCAACTGGGGCTTTTTTGCCAATTTACCAAGCATAGAAGAAGCCACATCAGGTACCGCTGGAAGCGAAATGGTACGTTCAGCAACTGGCATACCAAATGCATCTTGTAGATGCTGAGAAGCGAGCAAAGCGCAATCTGGAGCATCCTCACGTAGCCATTTTCCATAGTGCATGTCGATCATGTGAGTGCCAGCATGACCCATCTGGCTTGATATCCACTCTTTGTTGATACCAGCAGTCAAACATTGCGAAGCGAACGTATGACGCAGTTGTCCGACACCACGATGTGCAATACCAGCAATTTTTAAAAATGGAGTGAAAAAGGCTTTGCTGAATTGCTTCGCATTGAGAAAGGGTTGACGTGTTTTACTGTTGATAAAAATAAATGCAATCGACTCTCTCTGAAATGTCTTGTTGTCTCGCTGCAAAACGTCAATGGTCTTACGACGACGCTTACCTGTGAGCGATAACTGTTTTTTCAGAATTTCGATAGCAAGCGGGTTCAAGTCAACCACACGTACAGAGCCAGAAGTTTTAGGCACTTTATAATCGTTAAGTACACGAGCGCGACGAACATAAAGAACATTACGTTGCCAGTCGATATCATCCCAAGAAGCCGCAATCAATTCACCAATGCGAAGCCCTGTTAATATATTGAGCAGTACCGCATTCTTGCCATGTGAACACACATCAAGACATTCATGCATGAGTGCTATTTCTGCTTTAGTGAATGGATTTGGCTCACTAGGCGAGTTCTTAAGATTTTCTAGCCCCGTCATTGGATTGCGATCTATCAGGCCATCGAGCATAGCTCGCTCAAAGATTGCTCGCAGAATCGTTAAATGCCCATTGATAGATTTATTGGAGAAGCGCTTGTGCCATTTAAGAATCAGCTGGCGAAGATCGCTATGAAGAACAGAATTGATAGCACGTTTACCAATTGCTTTTCTTATGTTGTTGGCTTTACTCGCCTCTGAGATTTGTGTTGAGGGAGAGGCACTAAAGCGCCGCTCAATAAGGTAAGAACCTAAATAATCGTTAATTGTTTTTATTTTCATAATTTCCTCATTTAGCAGCTCAAGTGCTGCGTTTCGAATGGAAATTACGATGAAGACGAAAATACGTCAAACACCTAAGCTTATGAAAATTAACATATAATTCATGACTAGTAATCGTGAATTATGTATAACAGAACAAAAAATAAATGAAATTCCCCCTAATTTATCAACCGAGTTCATTTTAGAGTTTTTGGCTCATTGGTGAGTAATCTGAACGGAAAAAAAAAATTTTGAGAGCTTTACGTTTTGGGATCTTAATCACACTTGTGTACAGTGAAAACTGCTTTGAAATAGGAAAAATGGCGTAAAGCCAACGCCTTACAGAAAGAGTGCTGAATTAGTTAAGTGGACAGTAATACTAACCATATGGTGTATTAATGATGACTTAGGATGAAACAAAGTGAAGCTATCAGAAAGTTACACTAGTAGGACATGAAAGGGCGGTATGTCTATCAGCATCGTGACCTAAGAAAAGTGTTCCATGAGGACGCAGATAGAGCGTTCAATGAAAGCCTTAAATGCCTAGTAAAGAATGGATAAAAATTGTTTTAGAAAAATCGAATATTAGCGATTAATGAATAACTTCAGTTATGGAAAACCCGTAATTTTCACACCTAAATATTATGGCAATACTAAATCGACACTGCATTTGACTGCCAGCGCTAGGGTTGCGATTTATTGTATGCTTGCTCTTACGTCGATAACTATAGAACTACTGCTTTAGTGCTCTAGACCTGAAGTTCTCTTCATTATACTAACTATGCTATATGCAACTATGATAAATTGTTGATAGATAATTTAAAAGCTACACAATGATTATGACTGGAAACATAGAACTTACAACACTCACAGATTCAAATGCAGACTCTTTCCTACTAAAACTGTTTGGAGCGTCAGGACATAAACATATTTTAATCGATGGTGGCTTCAAAGGGGATGGTAGGAAAGCACTAAAGCTGATAGAGAAGATACTTGAAGAAGGTGGCAAAATTGACTTAGTCATCTTAACGCACGTCGATAAAGATCATGTTAATGGTCTCTTAGCGCTTTTTGAAAGTGATAGCGTTAACCGTGAGAGTATTGGCAAAGTAGTCTTTAATGTGCCTCACAGTGAAGCTGAAATAAAGGTAATCAAAGAAAAGAGTACTCAGTGCGGCTATCAAGAAGGTAACACTCTACTTGGGCTGATCATAAGTAAAGATATAGAACTTGTTCAAGCACATCAAGGCTGCTCGCTTGAGATCGATGAGAACATCATTATTGATATTCTGTCTCCAACTAAAGAGGCATTGGAAGCTAATCATGATAATTGGCGAGATACTAACATCGGACATGATGAAGACGAAGAGTACGATAAAGATGTGCTACTTACTAAGAAGTACAAGGAAGACGATAAGCCACAAAATCTATCAAGTATTGTCTGTTTGATAACTTGTGATGAACAGAAAATGTTGTTCTGTGGGGACAGCGTTCCTAGCCAAATACTAAGTGCTGACATCGAATGTACACCAGTTACCTTGTTCAAGGTTCCGCATCATGGGAGCAAGTACAATATTTCGAAAGAACTGTTGGATAGATTTCCCGCAGTTAAGTATCTAATACCTGGAAATAGAAGTTCATATCCAAATTATTATACCATTGCTCTAATAGAGGAAAATTCAAAGCATTCGGAAGTTTTCGTACCTAAAGGCTCATGGGTTCATAGTAAACGTCGAAATAACGAGATCGAATTGAATTTTTCGGAATATGAGTTTGGCACAAAGGTAAAACTATAATGGTTGATATTGGATGTTTACACTCTGCGTTAGTTAAGGTGAAATCTAAGTTAACTGGAAGCGGCGTGTGGATTAGCTTAGGATTTGCCGAGCATTCCTATGTACTTACGGCAGAGCATAATATTAATAACCACGATTTTGAAGTTTTCGATAGTACAGGTAGAAAGCTTGACTCCAGCTACGTTTGCAAGCTGGACGGATTGGATATATCGATCCTGAAAATTAATGAAAGGTGCACAAATAAAATTGAACTGTGCCTAGAAGATTCCGCCAGATTAGATAATAGCTCTACCTGCTGGATATTGGGGCATCCTAAATCTTTGGTTAAAATCTCTGACTTTAAAGCAATTGAACATGAAGGAACAATCCTGTTTGATAATGATAATATTATTTTTAGGATTGATGAGAATCTTCCGAGCTATGCAGATAAAGATAATGTTGAAGGCTTTTCTGGTGGACCAATATTTCAGATTTCAAAGAATGCAATATATTTAAAAGCCATTATTACTGATAGCTTTGACGACAACTTTTCATATAAAAGAATATACGGCGTGCGATCAAGGGATATATATTCTATATTACCTAAAGAAATAGTTAGTGAGTTGTATAATAAAAAGTGCATAGAAGAAATAGTGGATAAATCTTGTAAGATTCTAGATGAGAAAATAATTGATTACATTATTAATGGTAACTTTTTAGATAAACTAAATTGTATAGATTTAAATAAACTGGAAGATTGTGAATACTTTTACCTTCCTGATGATAAAGATAAAATTACACAACATGTATCATTGTTAAGAAATGAAGAATCTCTTAAGTCATATATACATTCAAGAATTATCTCCATGGTTATGGATGAAACATTGTCGAATGTCAGCTTAAATCCGACTAAATTTGAAAGCAAAAGATTGTTCACTATACATGTAACGGATTTTACTGAAACACACCAACTGATAGCTAAGTTAATAAAGCAAGAGAATAGTCTTGACTATTCAAATGCAATAATAATGATAATCTACTCTACAGATGACAATGACCTAAGTTATGTAAAGAAAAAAAGAATCTCCAAAGTCATTTCTGACTTTGCAGATGGCAGAGAGCCTGAACTATATCATGATTCTATTCCAATCAATGAAAAGGCGAAGTTAAAAAGTTTCCTTGAAACTCGAAAGAGAGCGGATATGAAGTTTTCAATTATAAACATTAAATTCCTAGTGAGAATGGTTGTAGAGCAGATAAGGAACGAGCTATATGGTGAATGTTATAATCAGCAAGATCTTCAACGAGAAGTTATGGAGGTAGTCAAACATTATGAATAGTATCAATTGTAAAGATTTACAGTTTGATGATATGCCTTCTGCTGAAAAATTCATTTTGGAAAACGAGATTGAAATATTCTCAGATGAGGGTGATTTGATTCTTTGTTATATGAATTCGCCTGAAGATATCAAGATAAATTGGAATGACATAACAACTAGAACTGCGCTTGACTTTCAATCTAACCTTATAGACCAAGTCATATCTAGAAATCTACTATTGGTATTCTGCTCTACTGAAGAAATTGATATTGATACAAAAAAAGAAATACAGTCAGACACTTACTGTTGTAGAAAGATAGCTAGAAGTAAAGTTGAGGATCTAGAACGTAGTATAAAAGACCTAATCTTTTATGGAACAGAGAAAAAAGAAGACGTAAAAAAAAGTTCCTTAAAAGAAATAATAGAAAAAGAACACAATGATGTATTTCAATTAATGGCTATTTAATGATGAATAAAAACAAAATCAAGAAGATAACACTGGATAGTTTCAGAGCTTTTTCTGGTGAGAAAGTGCTGGATTTTGAAATTGATAATAAGATAGCCGATATAGTTGTTGTATATGCACCTAATGGCACTGGAAAAACTAGCACCATTGAAGGTATAGAATGGGCAGCAACAGGTAAAGTATCTAGGTTAGATACAATTATTTCTAATAATAATGCAAAAAATAGGAACCCCAAAGAAGGGAATATTCTAAAAAACAGATACAGTGGAAAAAATACAGGTTCTGTTAAGTTAGAACTCGAAAGTGGAAAGTTAATACATAGAGAAACAAAACCAAAAAGTAGAAGAAATCATGATTACTGTCCAGGAATGTTGAAAAGTACTATAAAGGATGTAGAAAATTTCAACAATAATATTCTTAGTCAAGGAACAATTAGCAAATTTTCATATGAAGCTAGTAGCGGTAGTCTATTTCAGTCGCTAATTAGTAATAAAGGAAATTCAGAAGATATTGAGGTATATGATAGACTCGACTCTATTAAAACTAGCATAGATAAGTCCAATTCAGAGAAAAGAACTGAAATATCATATATCGAATCCTTGATATTAAATGAGAGCAACGATCTTTCATTACTTGAAGATAGTATTACTGAGGGCGCGGAGTTTTTTTCTTCAGAAGATTATACGTTATTTAAGAAAAACTTTATGTTTTTCCAAGATATTACTGAAAAGAGTATAAGCGATTCGATTAGCTATCTTACTGAAATTACAACGTCGTTTGAACACTTAAAATCAAAGCTAATTGACTTTGATTTGGAACAGTACAAAGTGCACTCTAGAGATCAGTTAAATGCTTCAAAAGTAATGGAATTAGAAAGCGAGATTATAAATAAGAATGCAGATCTTGAACGTATTGAAAAAAAGTCTATTAGTATAGAATCAAAAAAAGAAGAGTTAAATACACTACTTTCATCTAGAAATATTGAAAATATAAATAATAAATTAAGAGTATTCAATGAGGTTATCTTTAGTATTGATAACTGTAAAGTTTATATTGAAAGAATTTCAACTGTAAATGGATTAGTTCAGAAAAAAATAAAAAGCATTAATGTATTAGATTTAATAGACAAAGATAGAAAACTATCAACTTCTGAGGGGTTGATTAGTGCTTTATTTGGAAAGGTTGATAATGAAGAAATTACTCTCTTAAGTGAAAATCTATTTATAAGTAAAATAAATGAAAAAATCACGTCCAAGTCAAGTTTACTTAGCTCAATTACAAAGAAGTCATTTATTGATAAAAATCATGAACTAAAACATGTGTTAGAGTTGAATAAAAAAACACATAATCTTGAACAGTTAAATATAAAAATCAAAAACCTGAATAGTGAAAAAGAAAAAGTAATCTCATTTGAAGAAAAGCTTGGTATTATTAAATCCTATGTTATTGAAGTCATAAATGAAAGAACTTTGAGTAGTTGTCCAGCTTGTGGAACAGCTTATGATGATACCAATAAGTTAATGGAGTCAGTAAACAGTTTAAAAACTGACTCAAGGCAGCTTATTGATGGGGCTATAGAAACTCTTAACAACCAAAAGCTTGAATTAGTCGGAGAAATTAAAACTTTAAATGACACCATCGATAATATGGTTTCTGAGTTAAAACAAGGGTTTAATAAAGAGATAGAGCAGCTTAGAGAACGTAAACAACAAGCATTGAGTCTATACGCTTGTTTGTCTGATCTAAGTATTAATTATACGGAAGTTAATATAATTGGTTTGTTGAAAGAAATATCATCTATCAAAAAAAATGTTGAAAGTCGATTATCTTTACTTTCTAGAAAAAAAGATAAGTATGAGAAATGGTCAGGACGAATTGCTTTTCTCTTATCTGAAAAATCAAAAGAGCAATTGATTTATGAAGCCGACCTTAAATGTTTGAAAGATACAATCAAAGTACAATTTGATTTGAACATCAATGAACTAATTTTAAAATCAAATTCATATCATGTTTGTTTGTTTGAACGTAACAAGTTGACTATTCTTGATGAGAAAGAAAAATATAATGTTAAAATTATTGAAAAACAATTGACAGAACTGAAAGACAAAATTTCCAACCTAAAAGTCTATGCTGGCTTTTCGAAAGATATTATTATGAGGGATGTTATTGAAACATCTAAAAAAAATAAAAGAATTATTAGAGCTGATTATAATTATATAAAAAGTCAAATAATATCATATAGAACTAGTAACAATTTCTTTTTCGTGGATATTATAATCCGAATTGAACAAAAGTGTTCTGCCTTCTTAGCTAATCTCTTAACTTCACAAAAAATAGTGAGTAAAAAAGAGAGTATTATTGAAAATAGAAAACTACTAGAAATCAAGAATCGAGAATTAAGCGAAGGTAAGTCTAATTTGAAAAAGGTTATCCTTGCGCTAGATGAGGCAATGTCTTACTTCTCAGAGTTGGCAAGCGATAGCATTAATAGTGAAGTTCTCAACGATATGTTTATGTACGTTGAACCACATTTAAAATATGACGAAATATCATTTCGCGTAGATCTTAATGGTAGTAATAAAGGCATTTATATTCAAGCCAGATCTAACTCAATGGATGATGACAATACACCTATCTATTACCTAAGTGAAGCGCAGATCAATATATTGTCGATTTGTATTTTCCTCGCTGATCATGCAAGGTCGGCTGAATCAGCTATCAATGCAATTGTAATCGACGACCCCGTGCAGAGTATGGATGATTTAAATAGCTATGCTTTGATTGATTTATGTAAGATATTTTCAAGACGATTTAAGAAGCAGATAATAATAACCACTCACAACCGAAGTTTTTTCAATTTGTTTAGAAATAAACTTCCTGAGGATCGTTACTCTACGAAGTTTATTAGTTTGTGATTTTTAAAGAGCCAATTATTGGCTCTTTTCCTTATTTGATGGTTCATTAGTTTACTATTATTCAGGGAGTATTTATGGGCGTGTTGGTAAAAAATATAATCGTGGATTTAACTATATGACGCTAATGATTTTTTTCTTTACGTAATCAAGATACTTTATAGTGCGGTGATCCACAGCTAACAGTGCTATAAAAATGGATAGCCATTAGCAGAGAACACGCACGTCTACTAAGTCGAGAGTATCAATCGCTCTAAAGGATTTAAGGCACTTCGAGTTATGAAATACCAACTGTATGGTGTTTTATGCGATAGAAGGTTCTAACTAGATGCTCTCTAATCTAATTCAAGTTACAATAACTTTACACTATCACTGTAAATTGAGCAGTTAAATTAGGAAAGAACACCTTTTCAATTGATGATGCCAATTTCTGAATTGGATACTTCTTCCCATAACGACCAAATGTCATGCTTTGATGTGTATGACCAACAATTTGCGCTACTAGTGATTCTTCAATCCCTTTCTGTTTCAACTCATCAATGAATGTATGTCTAAAGCCATAAGCGGTAGGGCGAGCTTTGGCTGGCATTCCGATTTCTGTTTGTAAGCGTCCGAACTGCTGACAGTAGCGTTTAGACCAGTCTTCCCACTTACCATCAGGTTTATAGTTAAAAAGCTGAATGCATCGTGCTGATTTACGCTTAGCCACGTAGTCTAGAAAACCACTATCAATTAGAGTGCTATGGATAGGTACATACCGAACACTGCTCGCTGTCTTCACATGTTGATTTTCACCATCCTCAGACACTACAAAGCACTGATAACCATCTTTAGTCCTAACGTCAGCTACTCGTAACTGACAAGCTTCAGCAGGTCGTAGACCGTGATAAAGCATAATAGTAGTGACCCACTTAAACTCGTCAGATTTTGCCTGATATGCAGTTGAGTTAAAGAGCTTCAATAAGTCCTTAATCGACCAACGTTCACGTTCTTCATCTTGAGTTCTCTTCTTCATTTGTTCTTGAACAGTGATGTCTTGAAATGGATTTTCTGGAATGTAATTCATTTGCTTACACCATTTGAAGAATTGACGGCAGGACGCTAGGTAGTCTTTGTTTGTTTTGTAGCTTCGCCCTTCCTTGTACAAGCGGTCACGAAAGCGCACCGCATCAGCACTTATTATTCTCGATACACAATCAATGGTTAAAGGGGAAAGGAAATGATTTGTACGTTGATTTAATTGCTCGATGGTAAGTGGACGCACTTTGGAATGTTGCTTAGAAGCTATAAATTCTTCTAGCGCATTTTGGGGTGTGATGATGATCTTTGGTTTTATAGCTCGTGGTTCAACAACGTTCACAGCTGTAGAAGAGGAAAGCGAACTTACAGTTCGCACTTGCCGAATAGGTAGACGCACAGTATCACGCAATGGAAATCCATCTCGAACATAGTTTACGAGTTCATCCACCTTTAAGCGAAAAGACACTGAATCACTCTCAATAAAGGCTTCATCTATAAGTTTTTTAAGTGGAGGAACTAGGATGAAATTGCGTTCTACTGCTTCATCACGTCGCTTAGTGAGTAGCGAAATTTTTAGATCGAAAGGAAAGCCATTATCTCTTAAGGATTTAGGCAAACAGATGCGAGTGTAGTAGGTCGAGTTTGGGGCACGGAAAAGGTACATTGTCTCAGTCAATCCTAAGTGGTGACTTAATGCAGTGCCAAAAACGCGAAAAGCCCCTGATAAATCAGGGGCTTAGAATGTGGCGGAGAGATAGGGATTTGAACCCTAGGTGGGCTATAAACCCACGCCGGTTTTCAAGACCGGTGCTTTAAACCACTCAGCCATCTCTCCGTTGAAGCGAATACTATAGAGGTCTGATAATCTTGTAAACCCCTATTTATACTGTTTGCTCTATTTGTGAGCGTTTTGCGTGATTTATTTATTTAATGGAGCAATTTCTGATCTATTAGATTGATTTGTAGGGATAAATATTATCTGAATATAAAAAAAGAGAGCAGAAGCTCTCTTTTTTAGGTGTATGGTCGGACTGAGAGGATTTGAACCTCCGACCCCCGACACCCCATGACGGTGCGCTACCAAGCTGCGCTACAGTCCGATGTAAATAACTTAACGTCTTAACCAACTAGCGTCAAACATAACGTTATGATTTATTGGCTTTTTGTGTAGAAGCGCTGCAATTCCGTTAAACCTTGCATTATGACAGGTAGTGCAGGGTTTTCATCACGTAGTCGGTTGTATTCAGCATCATACAATTTGTAATTACCAAACTTATCAATCACCGTCGTATTGCTATTGGTGATTAATGCAAGTTCATGGTAGTCACCGGCTAAAATCCATCTACGTGCGCGCTCATCAAATAGGTTTCTGCCACTGCTGTAATCAGCAGGGTTTGAAGATACACCAAATAGGTCTTGTAATAGTGTGACAGAAAGATCTAAGTGGCTGGTGCGATGGTTATATTGACCAGCAACTTTGCCAGGCCAATGAATGATCATCGGTACTTCAAGTTGGTAGCGACTGTAGTTGGTGCTCGAGCCCCAAGTATTGGTGTCTGTTTCATTGAATTCAGTACCATGATTTGAAGTGATAACAATTACTGTCGAATCGGAAAGCCCCAGCGTTTGAATTTGTTTGTAGAGTTCTGCTAGCTCGTTGTCGGCACTTTGAACTGACTGCTGATAATTGCTAATAAGATCATTTTCAGCATTGCCAGATTTTGAGTGATAGTCGTTAAAGTCATCCAATGTGGTTAGCTCAATGAAGCTAAACCAAGGTTGTTTGCCTTGTTCTTGTACCCAGTTCGCCCAAGTGCTGATAGCAGTCTTGTCACCTGACGTTGACGCATCAGCCTCTATCTGTGTGATAGGTAAGCCATTAAAGACGATTTCCTTGTACAGCGGGTCACTAAAGTTATCGCCACTGAATAGACCAATTTGGTAGTTTTTATTTCCCAAAGTATCTAATAGGACGGGTAGGGATTTCTGAGCTTTAATGCTGCTTGCGTAGCTAGTAGGTAGACCGTAAAGCAAACCAAAGGCACCAGTACTATCGTTGCTCGAACTAAAGTGATTGTTAAAACTCAAGTTATCCAATGAATATTGGAAAGTATTTGGCATGTTTGCGGCATTAAGTGCATCTGCACGCAAATTGTTCACGCTGACCACTAAAACATTAAGTGGATTTGCACGGCGGCTAAACGCCATTTTTTCTAATGGGTAGCGAACTAATTCAGCTTCACCTAAGTTAGCTTGTTGGCGTTTTAAGTACTCTTCGCGATCAAGCAGGCCATGTTTCTCCATAAAGGATTTGGCTGTCATAGGATAGGACAGCGGGAAATTGGATTGCTGAGAAGTAATAGGATTGTAGAAATAGGCATCAGCCCAAACATAAATCATATGACTTGAAATGAAGCACAGGAAGAACACCGCTGTTATTGGGCGACCAACATGCTTGTGCGAGAGTTTACGCTGTTTGCGCCAAACCCATTCAGAGAGCGCAAGTTCGACCAAGAAAATGAGCGGCAATACCACAAATAGATGCTGTAAGTCGGCGCTGGCGCTGCTTACATTATCCCCGCTGTCTGAGAATAGGACTTCCCAAACCACAGGATTTAGGTGCAGGTTAATGGATTGATACGCTTGGGTATCAATCAATAATAGGGTTAAACCTATAGTTGTTAAACATACCGTCAGTAAGCGGAATAACTTACGTGACGGTATAACAAAGGTTAACGGAAATAGAACCAAGAGGTAAACCGCGAACACTAAGAAGCCGAAGTGACCAACCCATGAAACCGCCAAATATATTTGACCAAGTAATGTTTCAGGCCACGGCGATTGAGTGATATATCGAGTCCCGATGAGCATGGCTGCGATAATGTTGAAAAAGGCAAACCAGTGCCCCCAACCTACTAAACGCGAAACCCGCTCTGCGTATGTATTTCCGTTATCTACCATGTAAAGTTCTATTTTCCGGTGTTAAATTAGTGTGCTTTGTCGTCGATTGATGACAGCAGTGCTTGAGCAAATTTTTCTGCGATAGCTTTGCGTTGAGCAATAGCCACGTTTTCGTTAATCACATTAGTTGCAAGGTTGCCAGCGATCATTAGTGACAAATCAGGACCAGCACCATGCTTTTGTAGCACGGCAGCTACTTCCGTCAGAATGTTTTCGTATTTTTCGTCACTGTATTTAGATGTAATCGGCATTAAAAGACTCGAATGAAGATAGTAAAGCGGCTTATGATAACCTACAATGCCGAGCAACTGAATCCTAGAACGACGATAAATTTAACATGAGCCTACACCTTTCAAACGTAATTTTACATCAATTGCAAAAAAACGAATCTGATGAGTTGGTGGTTAACTTCCGCGTTGAAGCATTAGCTAATGATAGCTCAGCTGAAAACCTAGTTGCTGAGCTACATCGAGTTTTTAACTCTAAAGGAAGTAAAGGCTTCGGCTCATTTAAGTCTGACAGTGAATTTCAGGTCTGGTTGCAAGAACTTCGTCAAAAAGATCGCGATTTCTATGATTTTTCGCAGGTGAGCGCTAACCGTTTAAAAGATGAGTTGTCTAAATACCCATTTGCCGATGAAGGTATTTTAGTTTTTGCTGAGTATCAATCACTTGCGACAGACTATCTTTTTGTAGGTATTATCCCATCAAATCAAAGTCTTAAAGTAACAGAAGGTTTGGATATAAGTGCGACTGAATATCTTGATTTGAGTAAAATGGATATTGCCGCGCGTATTGATCTTTCAAGTTTCGAGACAGATAAAGATTCAAATCGCTATCTGACGTACATTAAAGGTCGTGTAGGTCGTAAGATCGCAGACTTCTTCTTAGATTTTCTACAAGCCGACGTAGGTTTAGATACTAAGCAGCAAAACCAAGTGTTGATGCAAGCGGTTGAAGATTTTTGTTCGGATTCGAAACTAGAGAAGTCAGACGCGAATAGTTATAAAAAGCAGGTCTACGATTACTGCAATGATCAACTAAAGTCGGGTGATGAAGTCTATATTAAAGAATTGTCTGGCGAGTTGCCATCGGCGCAAGATGGCACCAGTTTTTTAAATTACACTCAAGACCATGGTTATGAATTGGAAGAAAGCTTCCCTGCGGATCGTAGTACAGTTCGAAAACTAACCAAATATGTTGGTGCTGGTGGTGGGTTAACGATCAACTTCGAGAGTTTGTTGCTTGGTGAACGTGTCTTCTATGATCCAGAAACAGATACCTTGACCATCAAAGGAACACCACCCAATTTGCGTGATCAATTAACGCGTAGTCGATAATAGAATCATCACTTTGAAAGCCCTGCAAACATGCGGGGCTTTTTTGTATAACTAGAGCTTATCGACAAATTACTAATTCAATTCTCCCTATCTACTCTTTTATGTATATGCTTGTTATAAAGGAAGATAGGAGTGAATAATTAGCATATGGATAAGCGTCAATTGAGGCTTGGGTGGTGGCTGGTAATGCTTTGGCTTGTCGGTGTGTCGATGATGATGCTCAACCACTATTCGATAGATCGTAGAGTTCAACAGATTGAACTGCTGGGTGGTTGTATTGAAGAGTTTCGTAGCCAACTTTATTTTGATATTCCGTACCGAGCACACCTTTCTGAGCAGCAGATTAAACAGTTAGAAGATATCGCTGATTTGCGAATTGAGCTAGGGCAACAACCGACATTCACTTGGTTCCAACCCGATATTCAACAATTATTGTTTACTACGGATCGATTCATTGAACAAAGCCAAGCATTTATGGCAACTGAGTTGGCAATAAAAGACCTGATCATAGAGATACAAGAGAAACGTCAGCAATATAGCAAACGTTCAGAAATAGCGGTCTACTATTACCAACTGAGTGCCTATACTTTTGAAGCGTTGTTCTCATCCCAAGCCTCTAGCTCAATGGCGTACAGAGATCTCGATGAACTCTATACTCAATCGCTTTCTCTGAGCCATCAAGATAAGCAAGAGTTGCAGATGGCTTTAGCTGATACATCTCGCGTTATGGGAAGTTTTGCACAAGGAATGTACTTGGTTGAGCGGTTAATTAATCATTCTGTACATAATGAAATTACGCTAGTTGAAGAGCAGTTTCATCGTTCTTTAGAGCGCACACTTGGCTTGGGTGTGGTGTTCAGTTGTTTGTTGATGGTCTTCAATATGGCTTACTATCAACGAGCGTTATTAAAGGGCTATAAAGCGAGCAAACAAGCGGATTCTCCCCGTGATGAAAGTGAATCGATAGAGGACTCTTCGAAAGTTGTCGCTGTAGAGCAACCAGAGCCAAAAAATATCGTCAATATAATTGAAGCGAAACAGATTGATTTTGCAGGAATGTTGGAGTCTCTTGATAACGATAGCGAGTCCTTATGTATGTTGCTTAGCGTATTTATTGCAGATCATAAAAATGACGTTGCTCTGATTACTCAATTACTGAGTGATTCCCCTGATGAAGCGTTCCGCAAAGCGCATAGCTTAAAGGGAGTGGGGGGGAATTTAGGTGCAAATCAATTGCGAGATGTCGCTTCGAAACTAGAGATTGCTCTTGTACAAGATGTCACTCAAGTGGCAACACTCTTGTCAGAGTTAGATAAGTGTTTAAGCAAGGCTATCAAAGAAGCTGAGCAGTTTATTGAACAACAGAGTTGCAGCGAAGAGAGCTAAATATCGTTGTGAAGCTAAATAAAAAGAGCGCGAAAGCGCTCTTTTTGTTGGAATTGATGAGTTAAACAGTTTGCTGTTTTAACTCACTGTCACTGCTTTCAGTGTCCAATTCAACTTTAGGTTCGCAACGGTCAACGAACCAGCCCATATAAGAGCTAACGATAGTAACTAAAATACATACGAAGCTTAGCCACATAAATGGCGCGTAAGATAAGGTAGCAACACCGAGTATGCTCGCCATATAAATACCGTTATCACTCCAAGGCACCATGCCAGAGGTCAACGTGCCGCCGAATTCCGCGTTACGTGATAGGTTCTTACGCTGGAAGCCCAAACGGTCATAGTTTTTAGCACAGATTTTTGGTGTAAGAATCAAAGAAACATACATAGCAGAGCCAAAAATGTTACCCATGAAGGCGGTTGCAATAGTTGATGTTGCTAGCGAACCTGCACTTTTTACACGGCGTTCAAATAATTTTGCTACCGTTTCAAGCACGCCCACTTTATCAAGCAGACCACCAAAGCCTAAACCAAATACAATCACCGCTACCGAGCCTAGCATTGATGACATGCCACCGCGGTTTAAGATTGAATCGATAAAATCAACACCAGATGAAATCGCAAATGGTGCCCATGCCGTATTAAACGCGGTTAGGAAATCCACGTCTTGAACCATGACAGCCCAAACTATTCCAAGTAGAGAGCCAAAGCTAATTACTGGGAAAGAAGGCATGCGCATTGCCAATAGAGCAAGAACCACTACTACTGGCACGAATGACATCGGCGTGATGTAAAACTGTTTGTCCATCGCTGCGATAACGTTTTGCACTTGTGACATATCGACGTTACCCGCGTAATGGAATCCAAACAGGGTAAATAAAATACCAGTGATAACGTAACTGATTAGCGCAATCGG
The DNA here is from genome assembly GCF_050337565.1 of Vibrio kasasachensis. Taxonomy (NCBI): domain Bacteria; kingdom Pseudomonadati; phylum Pseudomonadota; class Gammaproteobacteria; order Vibrionales; family Vibrionaceae; genus Vibrio; species Vibrio kasasachensis. The sequence goes on from NZ_JAKJTB010000008.1 coordinate 276,929, forward strand.
CAACATGCCTTTGATGTGCTCCATAACTTCAACGTTAGACATTGAAGAAGCAAGGATTACGGAATCAGAGAGTGGCGACATTTTATCACCAAAATAGCAGCCCGATAAAATAGCACCAGCTGTGACCGGAGCAGGTACACCAAGACCTTGACCAATCCCCATCATTGCGATGCCAGCTGTACCAGCAGCCCCCCAAGATGTGCCTGTAGCCAATGCAGTCAGTGAACAGATTACCATGGTAGCGAGAAGGAAGATCGAAGGATGAATTGCTTTTAAACCATAGTAAATAATTGTTGGAACAATACCACCGGAAATCCAGGTACCGACTAGAGCACCAACTGCGAGTAGGATAAGCACTGCACCAAGACCATTTGATATGCCATTGAGTGCCGATTGTTCAAGTTCTTTGTATTTGTGACCGAGTCTAAGACCCAACGTAATAATGATGAACCAACCGATATAAAGTGCGAGCTGAATTGGTAGATTTAACTGGGCAGTAAAGGAAAATGCCATCAGTAGAAATAAACCAAGTGAAACAATTACTTGTGTCAAGCTTGGCAGTCGAGGGGTAAGTTGCGTCATAGCGAGCCTCTTTGCGAATTGAAACTGAATGTTCAACACCAATCGTTCCATACTTACTTTAGAGTAAGCTTCGGATTAGCCGTATATATCAAATGAAATGAAACCTTTGTTACATTTATTTGTGCAATTAGCGGCTTTGGTGAAGAACTTGAGTGTTAACTCCTTTTTTTTTTGCTGAGGGACAATACATTAGGTGAGTGAATAATTCGAGTAAATGTCATCTTTTTGTGTGTAATGCCTGTTAGGCGGTAAATAAACAGTTAAAGATGTTAACCTTGCGCAGGTTTTGCAGGGTTAAATTTAATTGTTGCGTAACATAAATGTGCTACAAGTTTCTCTTAAACAATGATTGAGTGTTGGTTTTCGTTTTCAACGCTTGTTTATCAAAAATGACCTCTAAAAATGCTCTATCACAACATTATTTTAAAAATAACTTATTAAAGTTCGATTTTTAGCTTGAGATTTTGGTTTGAAAAATGAAATATGAAGGGAAGACGTTTTTAGTTATTACATGGAGAGTTGATGATGAGAGTAGGTTTAGTCGGCTGGCGCGGCATGGTAGGTTCTGTGTTGATGCAACGAATGGTAGAAGAAGGCGATTTCGACCTCATTGAACCCGTTTTTTACAGCACATCTCAAATCGGTATCCCAGCGCCGTTTTTGGGTAAAGATGCGGGTAACTTGCAGGATGCATTTGATATTGAAAGTTTAAAGCAACTAGATGCTGTTATTACCTGCCAAGGTGGTAGCTATACTGAAAAAGTATACCCAGCTCTTCGTCAAGCTGGTTGGAAAGGTTACTGGATCGACGCAGCGTCTACGCTTCGTATGGCACAAGACTCTATCATCACGCTCGATCCGGTAAACCATGCTCAAATTCAGCAAGGTATTCATGCTGGTACTAACACCTTTGTTGGTGGGAACTGTACTGTGAGCTTAATGCTAATGGGTTTGGGCGGACTATTTGAAAAAGGTTTAGTTGAATGGACAAGTGCCATGACATACCAAGCTGCTTCTGGCGCAGGCGCGCAAAATATGCGTGAGCTGATTTCACAAATGGGTGTAATTAATGATTCAGTCAGCTCTGAACTCGCTAACCCTGCCAGTTCAATTCTTGATATTGACAAGAAAGTGGTTGATACCATGCGAAGCAGTACATTCCCTACAAGTAAATTCGGAGTGCCTCTTGCTGGGTCATTGATTCCATGGATCGACGTTAAGCGTGACAATGGTCAAAGCAAAGAAGAGTGGAAGGCTGGTGTTGAAGCAAACAAAATCCTTGGTTTCCAAGATTCACCAGTTCCAATTGATGGCACTTGTGTGCGTATTGGTGCGATGCGTTGTCACTCTCAAGCTTTAACTATTAAGCTGAAACAGAATGTGCCAATGGATGAGATTGAAGAAATCATCGCAACTCACAATGATTGGGTGAAAGTGATCCCCAATGAACGTGATATTACCGCGCAAGAGTTAACTCCAGCTAAAGTGACTGGCACATTGTCTGTTCCAGTTGGTCGTCTACGTAAGATGGCAATGGGGGATGACTTCCTAAATGCATTCACTGTCGGTGACCAACTTCTATGGGGTGCAGCAGAGCCTCTACGTCGCACACTGCGTATTATCCTAACTGAAAAACAGTAACTTTCTTCGATTCTTCAGTTAAAAAGGCTACCTTCGCGGTAGCCTTTGTCGTTTTATTTCTTTAAACCACCTTCAATGACGATGATAATTGTTTGTCGAGATGCCATTTATGAAAAATTGCTTGTAACCCAGATCAAAATTACAAACTAAGTGTAACCAAATTGCATTTCGGATATTTACAAACCAATGACTTAGCTCTGACTTCGGCTCGTTAGGCTAGTGAGTCAATTTTAAGTATTGGGGAAAGTAATGAGGGTGCGCAAGCAAGGTTTTACACTGATTGAATTGGTGGTCGTGATTGTCATTTTAGGCATTCTTGCTGTCGTGGCGATGCCAAAGTTTATCAATTTAAAAGATGATGCGAATACTGCTGCAACCTTAGGAGTATCGGGTGCGGTGCACAATGCCGTTGACCTGGCTCATAGCAAAGCGCTAGTGGAAGGTAAGCAAGATGAAGCTGTATCTGAAATTGAAGGGTTCGGTATCCTGAAGTTTGGTTACCCTGCGGTCCACAAACAAGGTCTGGTAATGTTTTTAGATCTTGATGAAGGCTACCACGACTTAGATAAAGAATGGGTTTGGGCTGCACAGAACCATGGTAGTGTTGCTGACCCTGATTATTGGATCGTGACTCGTTCGGACAATCTTAGCGATTATAGCGGAAGCGATTTCAATACCGAGATTGAGTCAACCCAGTGCTATGTAAAATATATCGCCGCAATGGAGGCTGGCGCAGAGTATACCATTGAAACCATTACCGATGGCTGCTAGATGCGAAAGGGAATTGAAACGGCATTGTTTTTTGAATAGTAGAAGAGCTCCTAGAAGCTCTTTTACTTTTCTTCGAACGAAGCAACACGCTGGTCAGGTTCGGCTAAATCACTGCCGCAGTGTTTACAATGCATCGCATCTGACTCATGTCCTGCTTTAGAGCAGTTAGGGCATTTAACCAAAGTTCGGTGAGATTTCATTTCATTATTGAGTTCTGCAGTAATGATGCCCGTTGGAACAGCTAAGATTGAGTAGCCTAATAACATGGTGACAGATGCCACCGCTTTTCCCAGCGCGGTTTGTGGTATTAAATCACCGTAGCCCACCGTAGTAATGGTGACGATAGCCCAATAAATACTTTGTGGGATGCTGGTAAAGCCATTGGCTGGTCCTTCAATCACATATATCAGCGAGCCTAAAATAGTTACCAAAATAGCGACGGTATTAAAGAAGATGAATATCTTACGTTTCGCCATCAACAGTGAGCGGAGCAAAATATTGGAATCCTGCAGGTAACGGACCAATTTCAATACTCGGAAAATACGCATAACCCTTAACAAGCGCACCACACCCATAAATGCAACGGATGGGAAGAAAAACGCTATGTAAGTCGGCAGTATGGCGAGTAGGTCAATCACACCGTAGAAGCTGGTGGCGTATGACTTTGGCTTGGGTGAGCAATAGAGACGCAGAAGGTATTCTATGGTGAATATAGCGGTAAATGCATACTCAGCATAACGTAGCGGCTTGGTCCATGTTGGCCCGATACTTGGAATCGATTCGAGAGTGAATACAACTAACGAAACAAGGATCGCGACAATTAACGCGATATCAAAGGCTCGACCAGCGGGCGTATGAGTACCAAAAATAACGACGTATAAATGATGCTTCAAAGATGATTTTGGCATGATGTGTCATATTGATTGATTAATGTCACATCATACCAGAAAGGAGTGGAGGGCTAAATTATGCTAGACCAGGGAATAAAGCGCGAAGACCGTTAGCGATGAACTCAATACCAAGCGCACCTAAGATCAGACCCATAATACGCGTGATGATGTTGATACCAGTTTGACCTAAGAATCGAACAATCAAAGGAGCTGAACGATAAAGCAACCATGAACAGATACAGAAGACGATGATGGTCATCGAAATACCGACGGTATCAAGCATATTTGGGTAGCGAGCACCATAAACGATGGTTGAGCTGATTGCACCAGGGCCAGCCAATAGAGGCATTGCCAGTGGTACTACACCGATCTGTTCGCGGCTAATAGACTCGGTCCGTTCCTGGTTGTTTTGCTTATCTTCACCCAGCTTACCACTCATCATAGAGAAGGCGATACTCAGTAGCAGTAACCCACCCACCACTCGGAATGAGTCCAGGGAAATACTGAACATATCCAGCAATGCCTGACCAGCCAATAAAGAAGTGATCAAAATACTGGCGATGGCGATGTGCGCAGTTAATGCGGTTTTGCGTTTCTCTTCTAGAGTCATATGACCAGTTAAAGAAACAAAAATAGGCATGATGCCGATCGGGTTAACCGCCGCGACCATACCTAGAAAAAACTGAAGGAAAATAGCGAGCTCGATAGTCTGCATGTTGGTACTCAAAGATTCACAGAGTTGAAAAACAATTGGGATAAGATTTCGCGCATAATGTAGTTCATTCCGCTCAGTTAAACGAATGAAAAAAACTAACGTATAAAACGGGCTACGACTGAGAAAATCTTATCGTTAACAGATGTTGTGAATTAGGTGAGAGGCGGATGTTAATTTGAGGCGCGCAGAAACGACGCTTGATTTCACAAATGTTAACATTCGCACGTTTTTGATAAATTTTATGTCGACTTGTAGAGAGATAATGTAGTTCAGATATACTCTTAGTAGCACAAAATATAGGGTCTACATGAAAGTATATGGCTAAAAAATGAAACTTTTTTACAGAATATTGTCATATCCTATGGATTGTGGTTTGTTTGCTACTTTTTTGTTCAATTTTTGTTTTTGCTTAAATTCTCTATTTATCAAGTGTTTATGGTTTGATTTTGCGACACGACACCACTTTAGGGTTAATTAGATCGTCAAAACTGATCAAGGTCAATTTTTTTCACAACTTGAAATAATATACTCAGCTCTGAAAGCAATTTACTAAGAGTGTTGTAAGTCGAGTCACTTGAGTGGTGTCAGAGTAAAAAACAACGAACTTAATAAAAAGTTTTTAATATTTGTTAATTTTAGGAGATTCCCTATGCCTGTAACTAATCTGGCTGAACTAGATGCTCTCGTAGCTCGTGTAAAAACGGCTCAAGAAGAATTCGCAACGTTCTCTCAAGAGAAAGTAGATGCGATTTTCCGTGCAGCTTCTCTAGCAGCTAACCATGCTCGTATTCCGCTAGCACAACAAGCGGTTGCTGAGTCTGGTATGGGTATTGTTGAAGATAAAGTAATCAAGAACCACTTTGCGTCTGAGTTTATTTACAATAAATACAAAGACGAAAAAACTTGTGGCATCCTTGAAGAAGACGACAACCTAGGCACAATGACTATCGCTGAGCCTGTAGGTATCATCTGTGGTATCGTACCAACAACAAACCCTACTTCTACAGCGATCTTCAAGTCTCTAATCTCTTTGAAGACTCGTAACGGTATCATCTTCTCACCACACCCACGTGCTAAAAACTCAACTAACGATGCAGCTAAACTTGTTCTAGATGCAGCGGTAGCAGCAGGCGCACCAAAAGACATCATCGGTTGGATCGACCAACCTTCAGTTGAGCTTTCAAACGCTCTTATGAAGCATGATGGTATCGCACTTATCCTTGCAACTGGTGGTCCAGGCATGGTTAAAGCAGCTTACTCTTCTGGTAAACCAGCAATCGGCGTAGGTGCAGGTAACGTTCCTGTAGTTATCGATGAAACAGCAGACATTAAACGTGCTGTTGCATCTATCCTTATGTCTAAAACATTCGATAACGGTGTAGTTTGTGCTTCTGAGCAAGCAGTTATCGTAATGGATGAAGTATACGACGAAGTGAAAGCACGTTTTGCTTCTCACAAAGGTCACGTACTAAGCAAAGCTGATGCAGATAAAGTTCGTAAAGTTCTTCTTATCGACGGCGCGCTAAACGCAAAAATCGTTGGTCAACCTGCTGTTGCAATCGCTGAAATGGCGGGTGTTAAAGTGCCAGCTGATACTAAGATTCTAGTTGGTGAAGGTCTAGGCGAAGTATCTTACGATGACGAGTTCGCTCACGAGAAACTATCTCCAACTCTTGGTATGTTCCGTGCGTCTTCTTTTGAAAACGCCGTTGCTCAAGCAGTAACAATGGTAGAAATCGGTGGTATCGGCCATACATCTGGTCTTTACACTAACCAAGACGTGAACGCAGACCGCATCCGTTACTTCGGTGACAAGATGAAAACTGCACGTATTCTTATCAACATCCCAACAACTCACGGCGGTATCGGTGACCTGTACAACTTCAACGTTGCACCATCACTAACGCTAGGTTGTGGTTCATGGGGTGGTAACTCTATCTCTGAAAACGTTGGTCCTAAGCACCTAATCAACAAGAAAACTGTTGCGAAGCGAGCTGAAAATATGTTGTGGCACAAACTACCTAAATCAATCTACTTCCGTCGTGGTAGCCTTCCAATCGCTCTTGGCGACCTAGAAGGTAAGAAACGCGCGTTCCTAGTAACTGACCGTTTCCTATTCAACAACGGTTACGCTGATGACGTAGTTAGCCTACTTAAAGCTCAAGGTATCGAAGTTCAAACATTCTTTGATGTAGAAGCGGATCCAACTCTATCTGTAGTAGAGAAAGGCGCTGAAGCAATGAAGAGCTTCCAACCTGACGTAATTCTTGCTCTAGGTGGCGGTTCTCCAATGGACGCGGCTAAGATCATGTGGGTTATGTACGAGCACCCAGAAACTCACTTTGAAGAACTAGCAATGCGCTTTATGGACATCCGTAAACGTATCTACAAGTTCCCTAAAATGGGTCAAAAAGCTGAGCTTGTATGTATCACTACAACTTCAGGTACGGGTTCAGAAGTTACTCCATTCGCTGTTGTTACAGACGACAAGACTGGTGCTAAGTACCCACTAGCTGACTACGAAATCACGCCAAACATGGCTATCGTAGATGCTAACCTAGTAATGAACATGCCTAAATCTCTAACAGCGTTTGGTGGTTACGATGCAGTAACTCACGCTCTAGAAGCTTACGTATCTGTTTTAGCGAACGAATACTCAGACGGTCAAGCTCTTCAAGCGCTTAAGATGCTTAAAGAATACCTGCCATCAAGCTACAAAAATGGTGCAGCTGACCCAATCGCTCGTGAGAAAGTACACAACGCAGCAACTATCGCTGGTATGGCGTTTGCGAACGCATTCCTAGGTGTGTGTCACTCAATGGCTCACAAACTAGGTGCTGAGTTCCACCTACCACACGGTCTTGCTAACGCACTACTTATCTCTAACGTTGTACGTTACAACGCGAACGATAATCCAACAAAACAAACTGCGTTCTCTCAATACGACCGTCCACAAGCACGTCGTCGTTACGCTGAAGTTGCTGACCACCTAGGCTTAAGCCAAGTTGGTGACCGCACTGCTCAGAAGATTGAACGTCTACTAACGTGGTTAGAAGAGCTAAAAGTTGATTTGGATATCCCACTATCAATTCAAGCTGCTGGCGTTAACGAAGCTGACTTCATCTCTAAACTTGAAGAACTGTCAGTTGAAGCGTTTGATGACCAATGTACAGGTGCGAACCCACGTTACCCTCTAATCACTGAGCTAAAAGAAGTACTAACTTCTTCTTACTTTGGTACAGCATTTGTTGAAGGCGAAACTTTCGAAGGTACAACTGTTATCAAGAAAAAAGCCGACCAAGAAGCTGCTAAACCAGCTAAAGCTAAGAAAGAGAAATCTGACGCTTAATCAGTAAGCGTGAGTTATGAGTATGGTTTTCGCTAGCACGTAACCTTACTTGGGAAAAAGGTTCAAAGCCTCTGTCGTAAGACAGAGGCTTTTTTTTGTCGCTATATTGATTCACGGTGGCTAACGCTGCCACAAAAAAAAGGCCGATGCTTTCACATCAACCTTTTCATCATTACCCGCGAAAACGGAGTTATTTTTCTTCGTCTGGTAGCTTAACGTTAAGCTCTAAAACTGAAATGTCGTCATCTTTTTGTTCAAAAGTTAGGTCAACCATCGCAGGATCAATATCAACATACTTACTGATCACTTTTAAAATGTCTTCTTTCAATTGTGGCAAATAAGATGGTGCTGGATCGTCATGGCTACGACGCTCAGCAACAATGATCTGTAAACGCTCTTTGGCTAAGTTCGCTGAACTCTTCTTCTGTGGGCGGAAAAATTCTAATAATGACATGCCGTATTAGCCTCCAAATAGTCGTTTGAAAATCCCTTTCTTCTGCTCTGTAAGGAAGCGGAAGTCGATTTCATTACCTAATAAACGATTAACGGTATCTTCGTAAGCTTGGCCTGCGTCAGACAGTTCGTCAAAAATTACTGGTACGCCTTTGTTGGAAGCATTCAGTACCGCTTGGCTTTCAGGAATAACGCCAAGTAGAGAAATATGCAGGATCTCTTCAACATCTTCCACGCTAAGCATTTCGCCTAAATTCACTCGCGCTGGGTTGTAACGCGTAAGAAGTAGATGCTGTTTAACCGGTTCCATACCTTGCTCTGCTCGTACAGATTTCGAATCTAAAATGCCTAGAATACGGTCAGAGTCACGTACTGAAGAAACCTCAGGGTTAGTCGTCACAATGGCTTCATCAGCAAAGTAAAGTGCCATTAGGGCGCCTTGTTCAATACCGGCTGGTGAGTCACAAATAACGAACTCAAAACCCATCTCGTCTAGTTCTGCAAGTACACGTTTTACACCATCTTTCGTAAGGGCGTCTTTATCACGAGTTTGTGAAGCTGGAAGAATAAATAAGTTGTCTGTGCGCTTGTCTTTGATCATTGCTTGGTTAAGTGTTGCTTCACCATTGATTACATTGACAAAATCATAAACCACGCGACGCTCACAACCCATGATCAGGTCAAGGTTACGCAGACCAATATCAAAATCGATAACCGCAGTTTTCTTACCTTTGAGAGCAAGACCAGAGGCAATCGCAGCGCTTGATGTGGTTTTACCTACACCGCCTTTGCCTGAAGTGACCACAATAATGCGTGCCATTCTCTATTCCTTATAATCTTTAAATCGTTAACAACTCGAACTTTAGCGAGTCATCTTCTAAACCAAATAAAACTTTTTGTTGCCAAAATTCTTCAGCGAATTGCTCTGTCAGCCAATAATGACCAGCGATAGACATTAATTCTGCGTGCAATTTATTACATACAATGACGGCACCCGTGTTACCACTTGCTCCGGCAATAGCCCGTCCACGTAGCGTACCAAGAATATGGATGGAGCCATCAGCAATGACTTCAGCACCTTCACTTACATGGTTAAGTACCACGAGATCCGCATCTTTAGCGTATATTTGCTGGCCAGAACGAACCGGCGTGCGGATGATTTTGGTTGGTGCCATTTTTGCAGGAGCTTGAGCGGGTGATTTACTGGCCGACATAATGGCAAAACCCGCTTCTGAAGCCATGTTCTTTGTTCGTTTGTCTTTACTACCAGTGATTCCGACCGGAATCATCCCTACATCTGAAATACCTTGTTTTAGCGCGGCAAAATCGATGTCGCCTGTGACTAGCGCAACATTAATCACGACTGGCGCTGAGGTAAAAAAAGTCGGCGCGTGTTCGACCTTTTCTTTCAGAAAATGGATAGTTTTTTCGACATCGTTGTCAGAAAGGTGCAAAACTGACAAAGTAAAACTACTACCTTTCAAATCTGGGGTATGTGACATCTTTTACTTTGGACCTCGTTTGAAAATCGCTATTGCAGAAATGACGTTGCCTGCGAGTAGGGGTCTCATGTTATATTCCCACAATACGGTCAGCAAGTTATCTTGCTGTCAATTGTGTGTTTTGCTAAAAAAAAAGACAAAACATGCTTGTTCTCAATGATAGATAGACTAAAGGCTTCCCATGCTTTGTGCGATTTACAAAAGTTCTAAAAAAGAAGGCACATACTTATATTTGCCAAAGAGAGACGATTTTTCACAAGTTCCTGACCAATTAATGCAAATGTTTGGTAAACCGATCATGGCTATGATGGTGAATTTGGCTGGTCGTACTCTGGCTAATGTTGATATAGAAAAAGTGAAACAGTCGATTAATGACGACGGTTTTTTCTTGCAATTGCCTCCGCCACCTAAGAATCTATTAGACGAATATAAAGAACAGAAAGCGCGTCAAAAATCGGAATAATGAGCCATTGCTCAAGGAGGGCAATAGTGAAAAAATTACTGTCAGTTGTGTTGGGCTTAACCTTGGTCTCTACAGCGTTTGCGCAAGACAAAGACTTTGATCAATATGTTGAAGGGTTAAAAACGGAAGCAATCGAAAAGGGCATTTCAAAGCCAATCCTTGATCGTGCGTTTGCTGAGGTGACTTACAAGCCACGAGCGGTGAAAGCGGATCGAAACCAACCTGAAAAACGCCTAACATTGGATGAATATATCCCTAAAGCCGTGCCAGACTGGAAGGTTAAGCAAGCGAAAGAGCTTTATAAAAAACACTACGCCGAGTTAACTCGTATTGGTGAAGAATACGGGGTACAACCAAGATTTATTGTCGCGCTATGGGGCATTGAAAGTAATTTCGGGCGGTTTACCGGTAATTACAGTGTGGTTGATGCCTTATCAACCATGGCGTATGAAGGTCGTCGTGAAGAATTCTTCCGTAAAGAGCTAATGGCTGCATTAACTATTCTAGACCAAGGGCATATCGAAGTTGAAGATATGAAAGGATCTTGGGCTGGTGCGATGGGGCAATGCCAATTCATGCCAAGCTCGTTCATCAATTTTGCTGCGGATGGTAATGGTGATGGCAAAAAAGACATTTGGAACACCGAAGCCGATGTTTTTGCCTCAGCAGCCAACTATCTAAGCCAATCAGGCTGGGATGATAGCTTTACTTGGGGTCGCCAAGTGAAATTGCCGAACGGCTTTGATATGAGCTTAGAAGGTCGTATACAAGGCAAAGAGAAAACGTTGACTGAGTGGAATACGCTTGGCATCACTCGCTACGATGGTCGCGCGTTACCTAAGCTCGATAACGATATCGACGCGTGGTTAACCGCACCTGACAATGCCAATGGCCGCGTTTACTTGGTATACAACAACTACAATGTGCTAATGAAGTGGAACCGCTCTTACTACTTCGCGTTGGCGGTAAGCCATTTGGCTGATCGTATAACGTTAGATTAGATTGTTAGTTTAAACGATTTTTTGGGGCTCATTGAGCCCCTTTGTTTTTCTAGGAGACAATGTGCTGTCAGATAGAGCTGCTCAAATGGTCGTGTTTGCTGCGTTACTGAAACATAAAAATTTCACCCTAGCGGCTAAAAGTTTAGGCGTGTCAGTTTCGCATGTGAGTAAACAACTGGCGCTTTTAGAAAAATCGGTTGGGGTCAAATTAGTTCAGCGCACCACTCGCAGCTTCACCGCAACAGAGGCGGGTGAGCGTTTTTATCGCCATTGCCAACAGATCGTTTTAACCATTGATGAAGCGCAAACAGAAATTGAAAGCCAGCGAGACGAAGTAGAAGGTTTGGTTAAAATTGGTCTTTCGCAATCTTTTGGTACGCTGCACATCATCCCAGCGATTCAAGAGCTGCGCGCACAGCACCCTGATCTGCAAGTCGAAGTACATCTGTTTGATTATAAGGTCGATATGCTCGAAGAAGGGTTGGATCTTTGGATCACCAATAATGAACGCTTGCCGGAAGGCTATGTGGCGCAACGCATTGCGGACTGCCAATTTGTGGTAGCAGCTTCGCCAGATTACTTGATGCACAATGCCGCACCCAAGCACCCGCAAGAATTAGCAGAGCACAACTGCTTGATATACCGTAGCTGGGAACGAGATTATACCAACTGGACATTTAGTAACGCACAACAGCAGTTAGCCGTGAAAGTAACCGGTAATTACTCGGTTGATCTTGCCGAGGCAGTACGTGATGCTGCCGTTGCAGGGTGGGGGATTGCCTACCTAGCTACGTATCTGATCCGTGATGAATTCAAGCAAGGCCAACTTATTCAATTACTGCCAGAATGGCGAGCGAGCCAAAGTATGCCTTTTTATGCGGTATACCCGAGCCGCCATTACATGCCGAAAAAGACCTCAGCTGTGATCGAGTTCATCAAACAAAAAATCGGCTCACCTTGCCATTGGGATAACCAATTAGCGCCTTATATTAGCCGCCCGAATGTTTAACTATTATTTCTGAAGCTAGAAACATATTTTCCGTTTGGAAATAATGTCATTTAGCAATCGTTTATCTTGTTATAAAACAGCACGTTAAATGATTGCTCATAAAACAAACAACCGATTATACAACCTCGCAACAAACGTGACTTGCGTCTCATTTTTTAGGCGCTATTATCCGACGCCTTCCAGTTCCCCCCTTTTTGTCGGATTCATTTTATGAACTCAATCTTTGGTATCGTAGCGATTTTGCTTACTGCATGGCTACTATCTACAAATAGAAAAAATATTAACTATCGAACGGTTTCGTTGGCATTTGCGCTACAAATTGCATTTGCTCTACTTGTTCTCTATGTTCCGGCGGGCAAAGACGCGCTAAACAGCGTGACAGGTGCAGTTTCAAATCTAATCAACTACGGGCAAGAGGGCATCGCTTTTCTTTTCGGTGGTCTAGCGACTGGTGGTTTCACCTTCGCGATTAACGTATTGGGTATCATCGTCTTCTTCTCGGCGCTTATCTCAGGTTTGTACCACATTGGCTTGATGCCAAAAGTGATCAACCTGATCGGTGGTGGTTTACAAAAGCTATTAGGCATTGGGCGCGCTGAATCTCTTTCGGCAACGGCTAACATCTTCGTTGGTATGATTGAAGCACCTCTTGTGGTTAAGCCTTATCTAAAGCACATGACGGATTCGCAATTCTTTACTGTGATGACTTGTGGTTTGGCATCGGTTGCTGGTGGTACGTTAGTCGGTTATGCCTCATTAGGGGTTGATCTGAACTACCTGATTGCTGCGGCATTTATGTCTGCGCCAGCAGGTTTGTTGATGGCAAAAATCATGATGCCAGAAAGCGAAACACTGGCACCGGAAGTTGAGCTAGAAAACGTTGAGATGCCAAAAGCAACTAACGTAGTTGAAGCTATGGCTGATGGCGCAATGGCAGGCTTGCGCATTGCAGTGGCAGTTGGCGCGACCTTGTTGGCTTTTGTTAGCGTGATTGCACTTCTGAATGGCATGTTAGGCTGGGCTGGTGGTTTAGTTGGTATCGACCTAAGCTTTGAGCTGATCCTTGGCTATTTGTTTGCCCCTGTAGCTTGGCTACTGGGTGTGCCATGGAGCGAAGCGACCATCGCAGGCTCTCTAATTGGTAATAAGATCGTTGTGAATGAGTTCGTAGCCTTCATTCAATTGATGGAAGTTAAACCATTACTGAGTGAGCACTCACAAGCGATTGTGACATTTGCGCTATGTGGTTTTGCCAATATTTCGACTATGGCGATGCTGATTGGTGGCTTGGGCAGTATTGTTCCAGAAAAGCGCACCTTTATCTCTCAATATGGTTTCCGCGCAATTGCTGCGGGTGTAATGGCGAACCTAATGAGTGCCTCTTTGGCGGGTGTGATTTTATCTCTCTAGTTTGCTCATTGATTATCAAAGCTAGCGAAACCCGCGAATACTCCTTCTGGACAATTGGGTATTCGTGATTCGCTTAGCTTGATTCTTCTAGCCTAAATAAAAAAGGGATGACAATGTCATCCCTTTTTTCAATTCAACTATTTGGTGTGGAGCCAGTTACTTAGTATGGAACTGCTCACACGCAAGCATAGTGTTCTCAATAAGGCTTGCAACCGTCATAGGCCCCACGCCACCAGGAACAGGGGTAATAAAGCTCGCGTTTTCTTTGGCTTTATCGTATTCCACATCACCAACTAGCTTGCCAGATTCTAAGCGGTTAATACCCACATCAACCACAACCGCACCTTTCTTAATCCACTCACCAGGAATGAAATTAGGCTTACCGACTGCTACCACCACAACATCAGCCTGACGAATGTGACTTTCCAAATCTTTGGTAAAACGATGACAGGTAGTTGTAGTACAACCCGCCAGTAACAACTCTAGCGTCATTGGACGACCAACAATGTTGGATGCACCAACGACCACAGCGTGTTTACCGCGTAGATCGATGTTGTAACGACCCAGCAGGGTAATAATACCCTTAGGTGTACAAGAGCGTAGCTTAGGAATGCGTTGTGCAAGGCGACCTACGTTGTATGGGTGGAAACCATCAACATCTTTTTCTGGGTGGATGTGTTCTAACACGTGTGTGGTGTCGATACCGGCAGGTAATGGGAGCTGAACCAAAATGCCATCGATCGTATCATCACCATTCAACTCATCGATTAGACTTAATAACTTGTCTTCTGTCGTGGTGGTTGGCAGGTCGAATGACTTGGATATAAAGCCCACTTCTTCACATGCACGGCGCTTGCTGCCTACATATACTTGTGAAGCGGCATCTTCACCCACTAGAATTACGGCCAAACCGGGAGCACGTAAACCAACTTCTTTGCGAGCCTTTACCCGTGCAGCGACTTCAGAACGCACAGTTTGCGATATCAACGTTCCATCTATGTTTTGAGCAGTCATGTCTTTCCTTCAGAATCGAATGGCGAGAAATACGCGATGCATTGTCGCAAAAAAATTAATAAACTTCTATAAGCAAACGTTTGCGTCGGGTTGTTTTTAATCAGTAATACTCATAATGCACTTTTTTTAAGCATTCAGGTCGGAATGTTATTAAAATCCCTTGTGTTACCCGTTCTAACTCGTATAATCCTGTCCCTGTAGCGCGCCCTTAGCTCAGCTGGATAGAGCACGTCCCTTCTAAGGATGTGGTCGCAGGTTCGAATCCTGCAGGGCGTACCACATATTTAAAGACCCCGATAACTCAATGAGTTGTCGGGGTTTTTGCTATCTGGTGGCGCCGAACCACCACTATTCACCTTCCAATCAGTGAACGTTAACAAGTTAGCTAACGGATTTATGCCCCAAGGCAAGTTGCAACGAGTATTGTACAGTTGCAAGTAATTTGATTATCCCTATCTGAGCGAACAACTAAAACTATCTCTGAGTTTCGTTACAGTAAATAACCGCCACCGGCTTGAACACACTGACCTGTGATCCAACCAGCGCGGTTATCAGCAAGTAACATGACGGCGTTTGCGATATCTTTAGGAGCGCCTAAGCGTCCCATTGGTGTTTGCGCGATGATCATCCCCAACATTTGCTCGTTTGCCTTAACTTCTTCGGTGATATCTGTGTCTGTAAGACCAGGTGCAACCGCATTGATTCGTATACCCATTGGGCCAAGTTCTACTGCAAGTAATCGAGTGGCATGCTCCACTGCAGCTTTTGAGGAAGCGTAAGCTGCAACGCCTGGCATCATTCCACTTGCCGTTACAGACGAAATATTGATCACCGTACCTTTAGTTTCAGCAAGGTGAATGGTTGCTTCTCGGATCAGTGCCAAAGGCGCAAATACATTGGTACGATAAATATTTTCAATAATGTCATCCGTTGTTTGTGATAGTGGTCCCATGCTGCCTGTTCCCGCGTTGTTAACGACTACATCTAGTTGTCCAAACTGGCTAATCACTTCATCAATAATTCGGCTAGCCTCACCGCTTTCACTGATATCACTGACAATGGCATAGCATTGCGTTCCTAATTCTTGTGCTGTTTGTTCAAGTACTTCCTGTCTGCGCCCCGTTATGATTACTGTGGCGCCTTTTGCAATAAAAGCCGATGCGGTTGCTCTACCAATGCCAGTTCCTCCCCCTGTAACCAATACTATTTTTTTCTCAAAATTTTCCATTCTATTCTCCAAATTCCAAATAATTGGCTGCTCTCGACTACAAAGTGCAACCGATAGGGTAAGTTGTGTACCTTTGTTTAAGCTTCTTTATAAGATCCCTTCATGAGACTTGAGGTGTGGCTTGGTTATATAAGTAATTAGCTTGCTAGTGCTGGCATTGAGTTTGGTTTTGTCTCGACTCATTGCGCTGTGAAATACAAACGGAGGTAAATAGTGCATGCCGATCATTTTTGCTGTTTGTTCAAAGGGAGTGAGGAATTCATTCATGCTAAAGTGATTATATGAACTTGGCTGAAAGCTCTCAATTGGACCTCCTGTCGTGATAGCAAGGATTAACTCTTTATCTTGTAATTTGTTGCCACCTTGACCGTAGGCAAATCCAAATAGAAATACCTGATCAATCCACGCCTTTAGCACGGGGGGAGAAGAGTACCAATAGAATGGAAACTGCATCACAATGCGATCGGCTTGCTCAATAAGAGCCTGTTCCGTGGCTGGATCAAAGCGCATTTCTGCGCCACCCACTGTCATTAAATCACGCGTTACGATACCTTCAATATCTGACAGAGCTTCAAACCACGTTCGGTTAGCCGTTGAGGTAGAAAGATCGGGGTGAGCGGTAAGCACAAGTGTGTTCATGAATCTGACCTCGGTTGAAATTCAATAGTTCGTTTTGTTGTTGCTAACTTTAATTAATGCCAATAACATTAACAATACGCCGAATATCTAACTCACTAGTGAATAAAATCTAACAATGCGTCTGCCTTTAGCCACACTTGAAATATTCAATGCCATTGCCAACCACAAAAGTTTACGTGGAGCAGCACAAGAGCTTGGCGTTAAGCCCTCAACAGTGAGCCATCAGTTAAAAAAGTTGGAAGAACAACTCGGGACTGCGCTATTTATTAGAACTACCCGATCAATTAGCCTGACTGAAGCAGGGCGAGCGCTAGCCCGACGAACGGGTCCTGCTTTTGAACAACTAGACGAAGGTTTGTACAGTGCGAAAACGGTGGGGCACACAGAGAGGGGCTCACTAAAACTTGCGATACCTGAGTTTGCCTATTTTCTGTTAGTGCGGAACAAACTTGCTGGTTTCCAAAAAAGATATCCAGAGATTGAGGTGGAATTATCAATAACCGATACCTTGACCGATATTCTTGAGGAAGGTTTCCACGCCGGCTTTCGAATAGGTGGTTTGATTTCAGAAGATATGGTCGCGATAAATTTAAGCGACCCTTTGAAAACAACGCTTGTAGCCAGCCCTGAATATCTTGAAAAAAATGGTACTCCACAAGAGCCAAGCGAATTGCTCAATCACAATTGTTTGCGTTATCGCTTCCCAAGTTCAGGGCAATTAGCCCCATGGATATTTGAAGGTGATGACGGCGCTTATCCGGTAGAAGCACAGGGTAATTTGATTGCCAATTCATCCACTGCAACAATTGATCAAGCACTTCAAGGGCTTGGGTTGACCTATACGTTTCGAGATTACTGTACCGACGCATTAGCAAATGGTGCGTTAGTTGAGGTTTTACCAGAGCACTTGAGCACACTCCCTAGTATGAATATATATTTCCCCAAGGAGTATAAGTCGATGCTGCCACTTAGGCTGCTTGTGGAGCACTTAAAAAAAGATTAGAAGGACATACACCATAAAGAAAATTTCAGTATCGATGTATCTGTGGAAACAGTTCACTCTATAATGTTGGGGGGATCTGTTTATCTACGAAAATTTTCTGGCTTTGGTTAAGCTGTTCAGAGCAAAGGGACACGCACTGTAGAGCGCGGTATTATTGACTTACAAAACAATTGTTAATGGTAAGCTCGGAGAAGCGATACAATGCCCGCGTTGCAAGAGCGCAACATGGAATACTCATTCACAGAAACCTAAAGTAACCATACATGTCTAAAGATTTCGATTTCACCACAGAATATACGCTCGACAAGCCTTTCTTTGCTGAGTGTTATGATCAAACTAGCCAACCTGCTAAGTTCCCACACGCGTATTTAAAAGGAATATTCTTTCTTATTTTTGGTGTGGTTTTATTAGAGTTTGAGCTATTACCTAACGGTTATGTCGGTTGGTTCTTTATCGTATTGAGTGTTATTGAAGCGTTCAGTATTTATTGCAAGCGAACATGGTGGCTATGGCGACAAACCATAAGCTCTAGCCGTAACAGCAAAGTGGTGCTTCAAGTGAACGCTGACGGGGTGACTTATAAAAGTGGTAAAATCGACCGCAAAATCGCCTGGAGTGAAATCGACCAACTTGAACAAACCGACTTAGGTTTCATCCTTCATATGGGTAAACAACGTCAATATGTGAGTAAATCTTGCTTAAATGAAGAGGTGATCGCGTTCATGGTTGAGCAGCACGCAGCACCAATACACAAATAACGTTATTTCGGCTCGCGATAAGGTTGTGTTTCAAAGCGAGTCATCAAGTTCTCAGCAAATAAAAGGCGAATCGATTGGTTCGCCTTTTTTGATCTTGGGTTTGTCTTTTGCTGATTGGAAGGCCTCTTTGAGATTGAAATAATCTTAATTCGGTTCTGCCCCATTTCTTGCTAGGGATACAGCTCGCCAGTTAACCGCAGCATTGCTTATCTTATTGAAGCTAGGATCCGGCTCCATTCAATTCGCATCTTGTTAATAAACGAAACGCTTGCGGATGAACGGCTAGGTATGCCAATTCGCCGATTTCAACTTACTAAATAATTTTCAGTCCATTCGGGTAATAAAGGTTTGCTCGTCATCCACAAAAGCCACAAAGCCGCCGTGATAGATAAACATCCGACCACGCCCCTCAACTAGGCAGGCAAGCTGTGGGTTCAAATCTTCTTCGTTATCCTGGCTTTGAAAAGTTCCGGTATCGGTGATCACGCCGCTGAGTGTAGGCAAATATCCATAAGTGCGCTTGGCTTGATCAATCAGGCTCAATTCGCTGCCGGTAGAGAAGCAAAAGGGGATCGCACCGGCTTCTTCGATAAATATAGTTTTCAGTTCTTCAAAAGCTGTAATCACTAGCCAGTCGATGCCGTTAACATGATGGATAAACATAGAGTTTCTCGGTAATTCTGGTGCGGAGATTTTATCACTATTGGGGGAGAACGTAGTAGAGATTTAGTTGCTAAAGGGGGGAATTCTGTGTCACTTCCGGACATTCACTAGACCAAATTGAAACACGTTTTTGTCTAGTAATAAGCTGGCTATCATGGCGAACTCTGATCTGCCCCTCGAAGTTTGAATAAAGATGGTCAGGTAATGTTGATATGCAAAAGGTTACTTTAGTGCATGTGCCCTTTTTTACATCACGAGCTGAAGAGAAAAACAAAGAAGTATTTGAAAAGACTGCCTCAATTTATCAGTCTCAAGAGATTAATAACGTCTTAAATTCCACCTTTAAAGGCACCATAGAAGCGGAAAATTAGGCACAAAATTCACCTTAAATTTGGCGTTGTGTTGAGGGTGAGGGAATAAATTTGACGGACGTTCATAGGTTATATTACCATAAAAAGGTCGTTATCCTTTTTTTGAGGTAATATAACCTACGATTTCAGCGATAGTTCGTTTTAAGAGTAAAATAACACATTAATAAAATCAGGAATTAACACCTAAAATGACTCGGTTATTATTGATAGCGTTTGGCTCGCCCATCATTGTGTTCGCCATCATACTCACTATGATAATAATGCTGACCGCAGTAGGTGCTATCCAGAATCGAAAGCTAAATATCATGTTTGTCTGAACAAAGCATAGAAAATATTCTAGTAGATATAGAACGGAACTAAGAATTAAAAGTCGATACAACGGAGGAAGTGATAAATGACAATAAGTAGTATTTACCAACCTAACGTTCAACAAGATCTAAGAAATGCGACCAGCTATATCAATGGACAATTGAGCCGCTCTGAATTAACAGCCAACCTAAACAGTAGAAATCAAATTGAAGTAAAAACGGATAACGGCGTGATACTAAAACGTATTGAAGGTGTGGATGTCGCTAAAAAAATGAGTCATTCACGGATCGATACGTACGTATAGCCGCTATCTTTTCGAGGTCTCAACAGAGCCTGTGCACTGATTGTTTTTTATGGCTGAAGATATGAAGCAATGAGTGATAAAGAACGAAGTTGGTTTTTAGCGATTGATTACCGAATACCCTACACACATATACACACAACGTTGGACCTCATCGGGATCACCATTGATCGCGTCAAATAATCCTTTCACCCCATCAAGTTGAGGGATGATTGATTCAGCGGTCAGAATCGCCGCTTTAAAGGTTGAATCATTGTTGAATGCTTCTACCCAAGAGCAATAGAACTCTTCAGGAGAATCAAATTTCAGTGGACGCTTAATGATCTCTGCATAGAGAGGCGCTAATGCGGCTGCGATATCCGACTTTCGATCAAAATGCGCATTAATACCAGACTTTGAAATTCCGGCGAGCTTAGCGATATATGCGAACGTAGCCTTATCAAAACCTTCATTGAGAGTAATATTCATGGTGGTTTCAATAATTTTATTGATGGTTTTTTCTGCTTTATCTGTCTTTGCAATGACCATTGGTTTTCGCTCGAGGGTACGGGTTTCTTATGGGCAAATAATAGCAATATTGTGGAGTTTCGCGAAGAGAAAGTCTTTGATTTTATGTTATTCAACAACCATCATCTCGGGCAATGTTGTTGATTCAAAATAACTAATACACAATTGCAATATTAATCACAAAAGGTCACAGTGAATAATTTTTACGCTCGGATGTTGCCGTTTATGTCCTCTGCTATCGCTTTTTACCTTAAGCATCTTCCAACCTTATCGGTTTAATTTTCCATGTATGTGTGTCGGTAAAGTATGAGTATGCAATTTATGGATTGTTCGTATATACCTTCGTTTTACAAGCTGTTATAATTCAAAAAAGGATGGTGTCCTTTTTGTGTAAAGTGAAAGAGGCTGCATATCGGATTTACTTCGTCTACTCGTCGTTCCATTCCTTCGTGGCTTATGGTTTGATCAACACGAACGTAGTAAGTATTTTATTTACCCACAAAAAGGGCGTTGCCCTTTTTATTTTATGGTTTGTATAATGAAAAAAATTATTATTGCGGCTATTTCTGTCGCCCTGACTATTTCGACTCCGTCTCGTGCTGAGTTTGGTATTGGCCTGACTGCCAGTTATTCTCCTGATGTGTACATAGGTGGAGACACGAAAGTGACACCATTTCCTCTTCTTAGCTACGATAATGACCGCTTTTTCATTGAAGGTGTTCAAATGGGATATCGACTTGCTCCAAAAGGCTCGATTAATAATGTGGTCTTTTTTGCTGCCTACGACCCACGAACGTTGGAGGCAAGTTCATCGAATGATGTTGATATGAAAAAACTAAATGATAGAGATGCTTCTTTTATGGGGGGGATTGCTTATGTCCTCACCACAAATGTTGGTGAACTTCGTGTCGGTGGTGGTACTGATATTGGGTCCGTTCATGATGGTGCATACGCTGAGATGAGATACAGTTACCACATCAATATGGGTCCGGTAGGCTTGATTCCTGCAATTGGCTATTCAATCAATAGTGACAAGCTCAATGAGCACCTTTATGGGGTCTCAAGTTCAGAGGCTGCCATCACTCGTTTTGACGAGTTTAAACCGAATTGGAGCGGTCGTTACTTTGTTGGTCTATCTAGTTATATGTATCTATCTAAAAGCTTACGTCTAACTGGCGGTGTACGCTATGAGAATCTAGATTCTGAGATTGAAAAAAGCCCAATATTAGCGAGTACAACATCAGTGACTGGCAATGTTGGTATTAGTTACATGTTCTAAATTATGGGATGAATGGGGTTACTCAAGCCCCTATTTTATCTTAAACAATAATCGTGGCTTTGATGTGATGGACGTATCTCCTTTTTAGCGTTGTTGTACCAAACTAATGGCATACGTTGTCCAGATGTAAGACCATATAGGCAACTTTGTTGGCTGATATCTTAAAACTCATTCACATCCTATTAATACGCATTTGCCCTACCAAAGCTTGTGTGAATGGGCGCTATTAATAAATGTAATATCATGATTTTGATAAAGAATTCCCACCTGATCTTGGCACTCAGGTGCAACAAAATTATCAATTATTTCACTAACATTAGAAGGGTTAGATTTAAACATTTAACACTTTGACTAAATTTGCGTTTTTTCGTTGCAGGAAAGAGCTAGCACCCACTGAACTATCGTGGCCAGTTGGGTCTTATTACCATCAAAAAGGCGCATCGTGAGCCCGCCAAACAGCAAAGCAAAGGCTTGATCTGCGTGCTCGTTTCCAACAACTTTACCAAGCTCTCGCTTAAACTGTTGGTTAGCTAGCGCGAGCAGGCTGTCATCTTCTACTTGTTGAGTATTTTTGTTCTTGGTGTAATCAAGCATTAAGGTCAGTTCACCGCGAAAGTAACTGTCTAAGGTTGAAATCAACTTGCTTAGCATCTGCTCTTTATCTTGTGGGACCGTTTCACCTTCCTCTAAACCGTAAAGTGAACGAGGCTCCAAAAACACTTCAGTACTTGCCTTAAATAGCTCTTCCTTACTTGAGAAGTAGTGATACAAAGCGCTTTTTGAAATACCAAGAATTTCAGCAATGCCGCGCATGCCAAGACCATTCACACCATGTTCGGTAAAAATGTCGACCGCTTTAATTGCCAGTTCTCGTCGGTATGCTTCGTGATCAACAATCTTTGGCATTACCACTTTCCTCTTTTTTAAGTCCAGATGGACTATATTGATTTCTCCGCTCAAAGTCTAACAAGCTTTTATTATAGTACACTCGGTCTATAACCTTGACAGGTTAACTTTTGATCGATTATTCTTTTTAGACCAAATGGTCTTTAAAACCTGCTCGCATCAAAAAATGAACGAATGGAAAGGAATCAAATGATGTCTACTAGCAAAACGACGATAAAAAACGCCCATATTAATTGGGATTGTGAAGGACAGTTCAACTTCACGACCGGATTTGGCGCAACGAAAGTAGAATCCATTATTACCAACTATGCTGTGTTTATTGCGCCAGTCATCCTCTACTTTTTTGCATGGCAAACGTTAGATTGGAGCTGGATTCAGATTATTGTTGCGGCATTTCTTACGCTAGATATGGTTGGTGGCGTGCTTACAAATTCACTCGGTTCGATGAAGCGGTTCTTGCATACGGATCAATCACTTGAGCTCTCATGGATGGGTAGGTTTGTCGGTAGTAAGTTCTTGTTTCCTGCTGTCCACTTTCAATTGTTTGCTGTGCCTTTATGTTTTGATATCGCTTGGTCTTATGCGTTCTTTTGGTATGGCGCAATGATGCTCTCTATCGTGTTTATTCACTTTTTACCTATGTACCTACATCGCCCAGTTGCGTTACTTGTGGTCATGCTAGCGATTATTCTTGCCACATTGACCCCAGCCCCTGTTGGATTAGAGTGGCTAGCACCTCTTTTCATTATCAAACTGGTGTTATCGCATGGCGTAAGAGAAGAGCCTTACCGACCATCTCTATCTCAATAGTGAACGTCAAAACATAAATTGGTAAGGAGCATGAGATGACAACATCACAAAAGATTTTACTGGTGGGCGCTACGGGGTATTTGGGCATGCACATCATTAGACAGTTGCAAGACCAAAATCAAAATTTCGTCGCGCTCGCACGAAACAAGAAGAAGCTAGAATCTATTGGCGTACCTGGAGCACAAATTGTTGAAGCACAAGTCACTGATCCCAGTCAGCTGAATGGTATTTGCAACGGTGTCGATGTTGTTATCTCTTGCTTAGGAATTACACGTCAGCAAGATGGTTTAGGCTACATGGATGTCGATTATCAAGCGAACCTAAATGTGTTGAAAGAAGCTGAAAGTGCAGGGGTAAAAAGGTTTATCTATATTTCAGCATTTAAAGCGCAAGATTACCCTCAAGTACGATTGCTGAGTGCTAAAGAGAAATTTTCAGCACGACTTCTGCGTTCCAAACACTTATCTCCGTGTGTTGTCAGACCGAATGGATTTTTTGCCGATTTGGAAGAGTTCTATCGTATGGCTGAGAAAGGAAAGATCTATCAGTTTGGTCACGGTGCAGTGAGATTGAACCCTATTTCAGGAGAGGATCTAGCTGAGTTTTGTTTAAATATTATTAAGTTAGAGCAGAACGAATATGATATTGGCGGCCCAGAGATACTATCCATTAATCAACTGGCTCAATTGGCTTTTCAAGCTCAGAAGAAACCGTGCTCAATTGTTTCAGTGCCTGATGTGTTTCGCCGAACCTTACTTTGGCTTTTTGCTAAACTGCCTGAAAAATGGGTAGGCCCTCCAGAGTTCTTTTTAACCATGTTAGGTAACGATGCCATCGCCCCTCGCTATGGTGACCAAAGAATTGGCGACCATTTTTTAGCCTGCTATCAAAGGCGGGTCGTTGAATCTGTAGTGAATAAGTAAACTGGTTACTATTTTGTAGTTAGTTTGCCTGTTTGATATGCCAAAAGTAATGAGTGGCAAAGTCAGGATCTGCCACTCATTTTCTCGTCACCGTATCCGTTAATACGAGTGTGAGAGCTCTTTGCGGATGATTTCTGCGCCAGCACTCAAAGCATTTAATTTAGCTGTTGCGACTGAGCGGGGTAGAGGAGCCATGCCGCAGTTCGTACTAGGGTAGAGTTTATCGGCATCGACAAACTTAAGTGCTTTGCGTAGGGTATCAGCTACTTCCTCTGGGGTTTCAATGGTATTGGTTGCGACATCAATAGCGCCGACCATCACTTTTTTGCCTCGAATGAGTTCAAGTAGATCCAGTGGGACATGGGAGTTGTGGCACTCTAGCGAGATGATATCGATATTAGATTTTTGTAGTTTAGGAAAAGCCTGTTCATATTGTCGCCACTCTGTTCCTAACGTCTTTTTCCAATCGGTATTGGCCTTAATACCGTAGCCGTAGCAAATATGCACGGCAGTTTCACATTTAAGCCCTTCAATAGCTCTTTCTAAAGTCGCGATACCCCAATCATTAACCTCATCAAAAAATACATTAAATGCAGGTTCATCAAATTGGATAATATCAACACCAGCTGCTTCTAACTCTTTCGCTTCCTGATTGAGAATTTTGGCAAACTCCCAAGCGAGCTTTTCACGGCTTTTATAATGGTCATCAAACAGCGTATCAATCATAGTCATAGGGCCTGGCAAAGCCCATTTAATCGGTTGTTTGGTTTGCTGGCGTAAAAATTTGGCATCTTCCACAAAAACGGGCTTTTGACGAGAAATAGCACCAACCACTGTTGGTACACTCGCATCATAGCGATCGCGAATTTTAACTGTCTTACGTTGCTCGAAATCCACGCCGTTGAGGTGTTCAATAAACGTCGTCACAAAATGTTGGCGTGTTTGTTCGCCATCACTGACAATATCAATGCCCGATAGTTGTTGTTCATGTAATGACACCCGTAAAGCATCGTGCTTGCCTTCAATTAACGCCTTATCTTGTAATTTCCAAGGTGACCAAAGGGTTTCAGGTTGTGCAAGCCAAGAGGGCTTAGGAAGGCTGCCAGCCGTTGACGTAGGTAGTAGTATTTTCATAATAGATTCTGTTTTTGATGTTCATTAATTAAACAGCGTAATTCGCAGACCAATGCTCAAGTACACTTTGGTATGGTTTGATGAAGTGCTCTTCCGCAAATTTCCCTTGCTCGATAGCTAGCTGGCTACGCTCTTCTCGGTCATAAATAATTTGAGTTAACGAATGATCTAAGTTTTTCAAATTTGGTTGATAGCACTTTCCGGCAACCGCATTGGCGTTATAAATTTCAGGGCGGTAGATTTTTTGGAACGTTTCCATCGTGCTGATAGTGCTTATGAGCTCAAGACTCGTGTAATCATTAAGCAAGTCACCAAAGAAATAAAACGCCAATGGTGCAACACTGTTTGGTGGCATGAAATAACGAACCTGCAATCCCATTTTTTGGAAATACTGCTCAGTCAAAGATGATTCATTTGGCTGATACTCAACACCTAAAACTGGATGTTGATTTTCAGTGCGATGATAGGTTTTGGTATCTGAAACACTAAGGCATATAACCGGTGGCTTATTAAAATTATTCTTGTAAGCGTTTGAATTAACGAAATATTGGAACAGCTTACCGTGTAGGTCACCAAAATTATCAGGAATGCTAAATTTAGGCTGGTTTTTATTATGATTGAGTAGCAGTACGCTGAAATCATAATCACGGACATAAGAGGAAAAATTATTCCCTACAATACCTTCAATACGTTTTTTTGTTTTGTGGTCAACAATATTTGTTTTTAATATTTCAATTGATGGGAATGAATAATCACCGTCTTTGATATCCATATTAACGGAAATAATTTCAAGTTCGACAGAGTAACGATCGGCATTAGGATTATCCCAATGTGCTAATGCATTAAAGCTATTATCCATCATCTTTAAAGCGTTGCGCAGGTTCTCTTGGCGGGTGTTGCCTCTAGCCAAGTTAGCAAAGTTAGTTGTAATGCGAGTGCTGTCTGAAGGGTGATAGTTTTCATCAAGACAAACGCTTTTTATAGCAAAAGTGAAATCGTTATTCATGGTGAATTGTTAACCTGTTCCTGAAGTGAAAGCTGAATTAAACACTTACTTTTAATATGGGTTATTATTATATTTTCCAACGAATTTTCTTGTCTGCTAACTAATAAAACGTCGAAAGTGAGTGTGTTTAAATATTTGCGGTATGATTTGTTTTATACGTTGAAGAGGGGGTGATTAAAAATTCTTTCACTTCATAGTCAACATGAGAAATATTCACGTTCTATAAGTTTGAATATTTAAGTTGCTGTCAGTTATATTAATTGGCTTGGTGCGAACATAAATACGTTTATACCCAAGTGACTTCAAGACGCAGGATTCAGAGCCTTGTCACTGGCTCCAGTTTAAGGAAAACAACGACGTGGAATAGCCATCTATTTCCTAGTTGTTTGACGAGAATATGGTTCCAGTGACAGGCTCCCGAAGGGCGAGTTTGTTAGGTTCGCAGACTACGTTATCGATTCTTAATTTAGAGCGACTAGATTTGCAAATCGATGCCTTGCCTGCAAACCTAACAACTCTCGCTGAACTACGCATCTTGAGGTTACTTGGGTATATGTGGTGTTATATCCACTTAATTATATTAAGAGATGAACTGGATGAGTGAATTGCTATTATTGGTTATATACTGCGCACTACTGGGGAGTGGCGTTGGTTTTTTGGCAGGGTTATTAGGCATTGGCGGAGGGTTGGTTATTGTCCCTGTCCTGAGCAGTATTTTGCTTTATTTTGAGGTGTTACCGCCAGAGCAAGTCGTCGTTGCTGCGATAGCCACTTCGCTGGCATCGATATTATTTACCTCAACATCTTCAGCAATCGCGCACCATAAAAATGGTAATGTCCCATGGGATCTCGCGCCTTGGGTTATGATAGGCGTTGCCTTTGGTGCGCTAATCAGTGGCTTTATGGCGGCGTTATTACCGGAACAAGTGGTTAGAATGGTGTTTTCTGTGAGTGTTGTTCTTATCGCCATAAAGATGTTTCTAAGCAGTAAAAATGACTCACCGAAAGAACGTAAAATACCCAACAAAGGTCTATTAACGATCTTCACAACGATTACTGGTGGCTTATCTGCCATGATAGGAATTGGTGGCGGTGCTCTTTTAGTACCTTTGTTGACGTTTTTCTCTGTCGACATGAAAAAAGCCATCGGATGTGCCTCCGCGTGTGGCATTGTCATCGCCTTATTCGGTTCAATAGGTTACATCAGCTCAGGCAGCAGTCATTTTTCTTTGCAAGAGGGGTTTGCTGGGTTTGTCTATTTACCGGCTTTATTCGGTATTGTGTCCACATCTTGGTTTACTGCGCCGTTAGGTGCTAGATCGACCCATTACTTACCTGTTGCTACGATCAAAAAGATCTTCGCAGCATTGTTGTTAGTTATCGCGGTTAATATGGCTATTAATTAAAATACGGGTGATGAGTATAGAGCTGCCTGATTGATATTAATGAAGGGAAATTAATGGCTACAGATGTCGCTTGCGAAGTTCCTTTTTATCAACGTTGCCAATTTCTTTTTCAACTCGCGAATTTCAATTCGTTCTGGCGTCATTGGCGACGCTATGTTCGTTTTTTCATAATGCCGACTGTTAACTTATGGGATGCAGATATCCCCTCCAACTAAGTGACCAAATTCATCGTACCACAACACTATTTGACGGTTTTTGAATGAAAACATAGAGGAGAAAATCGTCGTTCTTCGGAGTAATCCCTCATTCTCGATGATTACAGTAAGAAAATTGATTTCCTTGCTGTATGGCTATTATTTGATGCCGTAGAATCACGTGCTACTAGATGCGCAAATGGACGTTAGTGTTATCGCACGGCTTTACTTGAATAAGGATATTTATGAAAAATCGCGTTGGAAAAAGACTCGGTTTGCTCGCCATTATTATGGCAAGTGGTTTTCACCATGTTGCGGCTGCACAACAATGTGATGTGCGTATCAGTGGCAAAGTGCCAGAACATGTCAGTTTAGAGAACGTTGAGGTTGCTACTTACAATACTACTTTTCCTATCACGAGCCGTGAGTTCTCAATTTGCGCGAGTAAGCAAGATCTTGCCGTCTTTGCGCGGGTATCACCGAATAATAAGGTATACCTCATCGATAGAAGTGGTGAGATGCCAGACTACCTCTACCATGCATTAGCTTTCATTCAGACTAAAGAACTTCATCTCGATGCTGCTTCTTCGCTTATTAATGGCATTTGTCAGAATCGTTGTGGCTACTATGCCAGCCGTCATATTCAAGCCTCTCCTGAATTGCAATCTTTCGCGCAACAATATCAAAGTACTTTTCCCAAAGGAAAAGAATCACGAAGAGCTTTTTTTAAGGAAAATAACCCGAAATTAGAAGCCTTGTACGGTGCAGGAATAGAACTTGCCTCGATTACTGAAATTGAAAATTCGTCCATTGGGGTTGATCCTTATAGTGGATCGAGCCGTTATTTTTTTAGCGAACGATTTGTGAAAATTGGTGTATTTAAAGAAACTTTCAGAAGCTCAATGGGCACTAAGATCGATAAAGACGCAGAATTGTTACCATTGGTTGAAGGCTATGCAGAACAGTTGAAATCACTGATGGATGGAAACGACACTTGGCCGCAGCGAGAGAAAAAGATTGATGAAATGATTGCTCGATTGAGCAAGCAGAACGGTGTTGCTGCCCCAGCTATTATTGATACGTTGAAAGAGAGCACTCAACAGGCGGATCGCGCTGCCGAGGTTTTTCTTTCCAATGATGAGGCTATACCGTTTTCGAATTTAACCCAGGCCAAAAGTACTTTTGAGCTCGTTTTAGCTAATTGGACTATCTCTGCTTACACCAATGCGGAAGACAAGCAGAAGTTCGCTGCGCTATTTTCTGAGCGTTTTAAAAAGCAAGAATTACCGCTTGATCGCGAAACAGATAAAGCGTTAAGTCGAGTGATGGCGTTACCTTCGGTATTAGGTGGCACAATTTCGCCAGCCAAAGGTTATCAAGCCATTCAAGTTGAGTTTAATAATGCTTTGCCCGACTCAACCACAAGGTATGAGTTTAGAGATGCGCTTCATACTCTCGTGTTCATATATGAAAAAGGCGCATGGCGTTTGGATGAAATCCGTCAATTGCCACTGTCTCATTATGAAGCATAATCTTTGTTAGTGAACCGTGAATAGCCAGAGCAGAGAGCTCTGCTCTGGCTATCTCGTTTTGATCTCCTGAACCTCACCCATCACTCAGTACCGTCCGTATTTTTGTTGGCTTGGCTCACATTACGCCATACTTTTGTAAGTTGTTATCGTTTTATATGACCAAGCTGGATATCATTTGACGATGGTGGCAAGGTGACGATTTATAAAGACTTAGAAAGCCCAGAAGTGCTAGGGTTAGATGAAAGCATGTCCTTTAATATCATGCGAGAGCACAAGCATTACCTTGGATACCGCCGTGGAGTGTTATTTAAAGGATTGTAGCCGAGTTTTGTTTTATTTAGGTGTCAGCTCCGATCTGTACTCTACGCGAAATCAATCAGAGTCATACAATCATCAAAAGCCCTTAGAGATAGTATTTTGCTCGAAAACGCGCATAATCTTGCTATATAAAACTCAAAGAAGATATTTCCTATGACTGATTTTCAATACTACTTCCATCAACTACCTTGTTTTAACTGTCAAAAAACCACAGTGAACACTGATCTTGGTTGGTTAACTGAAGCAATGAAAGATGACGTTCTAGCGCAAGTGGCTGCGACGATTGCGGAAGGTAACGTTGAGACAGATTTTTCAGTGAACGTAACTTGTACTGAAGCTGAAGCGCGTGATTACTTGTTGCTAAACTTCTACGGTTACGCAGAAGAAGAATTAGCTAATCAAGTTGAAGCTGAAGATGCGAAAGAAGTGGCTGATGAATTAGCAGAATTATTGGCAGAAGGTAACGATGCAGCAGTATTTGAGCATGAAATTGCGTTACAAATCTGCACCGATTGCGTTATCCAAGACGATGAGTCAAACCAAGCGCAATAATTAAGCCTGTGCACGCGTTAGCCAGCGTGCGAAAGCGGTAATGTGCTATCTCATCTTTAATCGCTATCCATATTCATCATAAGTAATATGGCGTTTAAAATAGTTAAGGCGCTAGCAAGGTATTGTTTGCTAGCGCTTTTTTATAATCAATTTATCACTTCACGAAATGGCTATTCTGTCACTAGTGATGGCTGGCTAGAGGCATATTTGCACAGCACCAACCCCAAGGACACCATCAATATGGTTGGAGCAATCCAACTGGCGAAGTAATGGTATAGCGGCATATTTTGGTTTAACCATAGGTCGGTAGCTTCTGGCATGTAACCAAGGATATGTATAGCATCCACGCAACCAAAGACAAGTGCGGTAAAGGCGGTTAAGACGACCATCACTTGTGACATCTTGTTGCGAACTGGTGCCATGATCATCAGTGCAATGGCGACGGGATGCAACACGACAACCGCCGGTAATGTGATAGTCAGTAGCTGTTCTAGACCGATGTTAGCCACGAAGCCGGCAAGGATCATCGTGGTGATGACACAAGCTTTGTAGTTCACTTTGCTAAAGGTATTGTCATAGAACTCGCTGCCTGCGGTGGTTACGCCAATCGCGGTTGTTAAACAAGCAAGTACCATGACTGCACCTAACAATACAGAACCAAATGTGCCGAAATGAGCAAAAGTAAATGCCGTTAAAATGTCGCCGCCATTACTGAACTCAGAGCCTAGGTAAGCGCTTGTTGAACCGATGTAAGACAGTGAGATGTAAACAAACGCCATTGCGATTGCGTACATCAAAGCAGCAATAAGTGTGTACTTTGCCGTCGCCTTCGGGCAGTCCACACCCATACTACGAATAGCGCGAAAGATGATCCAACCAAAGCCGATTGAGCCAAGTGCATCCATTGTCATGTAACCTTGAGTCAAACCTTCTGCAAACGCACCGTTTACGTATGGACCGCTTGCCGTAGTAAGCTCGCCCGTAGGGTAAACCAAAGCAGTCACAGACATAATGAGCAAGATCGCCATTAAAGCCGGCGTTAATATTTTGCCTAAGTTATCGATTAACTTGCCTGGATAAAGTGCGAATAAAATGGTGATAACACAAAATGCGATGGTAAACGGGACCAGTGCTGCCTCACCGAAAATTGGTGCAAAGCTAAATTGGTAAGCGACGGTAATCGCTCGTGGGATCACGAATGCAGGGCCAATCACGATAAATAGCATTACCCAGAAGCTAGTTGCTAATGGCTTTGGTAGCGCTGCGGTTAATTTGTCAGAACCGTTTACGATAGCCACCATAACCAGTGCCATTGCTGGTAGACCCACTCCAGTTAAGAGGAAGCCAGACATTCCGCTCAGGAAGTTCTCACCTGCTTGATAACCCAAAAATGGAGGGAAGATAAGGTTACCAGCGCCTAAATACATGGCGAAAGTCATAAAGCCTAAGGCGGCGATGTTGCGTGCGCTTAACATTGTTATTCCTCTTAAGTTTCGCTTGGAAGAAACTGAAAGGAATAGGAGAGAAGATCATGTGGTATTCCTGTCAGCTTCTTATCAAGCCGACAGAAATTTTAGATTTAGCCTGTCAGCCCTGAATCAGTTTCAGAGAGAGCAGGAGGATCGAAGCAGCAACGCCTGATGGGCGTTTTAAAGCGAATTGTGATTGCGCAGTTGCTGACATGAATGACCCTTAATAGTGAGATATTACCAAGGGATACGTTTGCCTTGGTGTTCTTTACCCTAACCAAGATCTAGCTATTGATACAAGTCCAAAACAGGAATTAAGTTGATATGGTTAGTGATTGATATATTAATAGTTTATTTAACTGACTACGAGCAATAGGATTGGAGTAAATGACTTTTCATTCTATTAACAATGTTAGTCAATATAAATACCAGCATTGTTGGAATAACGTAAGCAATGGAATCAGTAGATAATGAGAAGTGATGAATGTGAGTTAGTAAAAGATTACTTTCTAATCCCAACTTTACCCTTACCAGATTGAAACTCAGTTTGGATCGGTTAGGCTATTTTCTAATCAAACAACTATGAGTAAAGTTATGCGCGTTGATTATCAAAAGCGACTAGTGCCCGTTATTCGCTATCTGGAAAAGCAC
This sequence comes from Vibrio kasasachensis, assembly GCF_050337565.1. NCBI lineage: Bacteria > Pseudomonadati > Pseudomonadota > Gammaproteobacteria > Vibrionales > Vibrionaceae > Vibrio > Vibrio kasasachensis. The sequence goes on from NZ_JAKJTB010000008.1 coordinate 309,688, forward strand.
TTTAACCAACCACTTAACCTGCCTGAAGTCGCTGCGTTAGCAAACTTTTCTCCTTATCATTTCCACCGTACTTTTAAAGCGGTCCAGGGTGAAACATTGGCAGATTTCATCCGACGTTTAAGGCTGCAAGCCGCAGCGGATGAACTGTTCAAATCCAAGCGACCCGTGCTCAATATTGCGCTGGAGTTTGGTTTTTCTTCTTCTCAAAGCCTTGCCAAAGCTTTTCAGCAGCATTTCGGTGTAACACCAACAGCGTTTCGTGATTGCGATGACTACAGCGAGTTTTCGGAACTGACGCGAAACAGCAAGATTGGACACTCATTGCGCAAGATTGGAAACGAAGTGGACGCTGGCAATCCATATACTGGTTCTGAACTTTTCACATGGAGCACAGCAATGGAAACGCAACATTTTGAACCATCAATACTTGCTTACGTTCGCGTAACCGGTCCTTATGGAGTCGGTTATGAAGAGCCTAGTGGTCGCCTCTATCAATGGGCTGGAATGAAAGGACTCGCAGGCAACTCTTGCATATTTATTTATCATGACAACCCAGAAATCACCCCTAATGATAAGTGTCGCACTGATATATGCTTGATGGTTCCGGAAGGAACAGAAGTCCCAAGTGGCATTGAATTACAGGATTTTCCTGGTGGTCAGTATGCGGTGATGCGTCAACAGATCACCGGGTTTAATTTGTATTCGAAGGCGTGGGACGATTTGATGGGTAAAGTGATTGAGTCAGGCATTGAAAGTGATGATCGCCCGTGCTTCGAGCTTTATCACAGCTTTGATCCGCAAACGCAGCATGCGGATGTCAGCTTTTGTACTGCAATCAAGTAACCATAAAAGCCTACCTTTCGTAGGCTTTTTAATCATAACCTAAATTTAAAGGAGAAAATTAATATACGGCAGTTCATGCACGAAAAGTACGTGCTTGTTTATTCAGCTAATAGCAGATATCTATTCATTGTTCCTCATATTCTTTTCTTCTAAACGAGTCCAAGCGCAAAACTTCTGGCAATGTTTTTTGAATTCGTATGATACACATCAAAATGAGATGGTTCTGTAATTGAGAATGTGCTGTTGCTTTGCAAGAATTTGAGTTAATTGTTAATAAAATCATTATTTTTTATATGCCTAAGTTTTCTGACATTCGAATTCGAACCAAATTAGTCTCAATTTTAATTTTTTTTGGGGTTGTGCCTTTACTCGTTGCGACGCTGTTTAATGGGCAGATCGCTTCAAAAGCACTCGTTGAGAAATCATTTGATGAATTAAGTGCGATTCAATTACTAAGAAGTAATGAAATAGAAGCGTTCTTTCTTGAACGAATCATAGATATCGAGATGTTTTCTGCCAGTGAGCAAATCTCTTCTTTGTCACTATTAGCGAGTATTAAGAAACAAGACGATAGTCATGAGGTGGAAGCTTATAACCAACTTGTCGGAAAGTTCATTCGTAATTTTGGTTATAGCGATCTACTGATACTCAGCCCAAATGAGGGTGAGATTATCTATTCCCACGGTGATACCCAACGTGTGGGCACTTCTCTCATAGCCAATAAAGCGATGGATCTTGCCTTGAGCAGAGCGTGGTCTGAAGTTGAGCTAACTGGAAAACCGGTTTATTCAGATTTCTCTTTTAGTGAATATGATCAAGGGCAAGTCTCTTATATTGCCGTGCCCATTATCGCTAGCAATGATCATATTAGCGCCATTGTTGTGGTGAAAATTCTCCCTGCATTAATTAATCAAATCCTCGATTCACGTGTTGGCTTAGGCGATACGGGTGAATCATACCTAATTGGCACTGATCGTCTCACGGGGGAATTTGAACTGAGAAGTGATGTCATGTCGATGGGCGATGGGGAGTTTGTGGTTGGTTTCCGTTTGCAACGTGATTTGCCTTACTGGCGTGACGCTAAAGTGGCAGGGGATCTCGGTGGCTACGATACGTATGTTGATAGTGCTGGTAATAATGTACTAATTGCTTATCGCAAAATACCGGTGCCGGGTCACAACTGGTATATGATCTCTAAAATCGATCAAGAAGAAGTCACCAAACCGATTTATTTTCTTTATGTCGCCTTATTCTTTGCGTCACTGATACTGGTAGCATTTGTCGGTTTCGTCGCAATGAAATTTGCTAAGTCGGTCACCGAGCCATTACTGCAAGGAATGGACTTTGCTAATGACATTGCGTCCGGAAAGTTAAATTCAACACTCCAACTTGAACGCCGAGATGAGTTAGGACAACTGTCAAAGGCTTTAAATGATATGGCGGTGCAGTTGAGAGATCTTGACTGGCTAAATACTGGTAAAGAAAGCTTAGATGACCAATTACGAGGTGATTTAACGCTATCAGAGTTGGCAAAACGTTTTGTCTCTTTCTTCACTAAGCACATGAATGGTGAACTTGGTGCCTTGTATCTATTCGATGAAAAAAGTAAACAACTGACTTTAACGTCGAGCTATGCCTTTAGTGATAGAAGTGGCAACTTTAACGTGGTTGAACTTGGTGAGGGGATGGTTGGACAAGCAGCGATGGAGCAGGAAGTCATTGCTTATTCCGATATCACTCACAATGCTCCTTCTCTAAATTATGGTGCGGGGGAGGTGACACCATCTAATTTTATGTCGATTCCGTTAGTGACGGATTCTCATTTGATTGGCGTAATGCTGCTCGGTTCGTTAACTCCATTCACTCCATTGCAAAAACGTTATGTTCACGAAGCATGTGCCAATGCCGCAGTGGTTTTTGATGCGGCTAATGCTCGCGAAATGATAGGCAAGTTGCTAGAGCAATCACAGCAACAACAATTGAACTTAACTCAAGCCAATGATGATCTTGAAGAGCAGGCGGCAGCACTACGAGAATCTGAACGGGTATTGCAAACCCAACAAGAAGAGCTTCGAGTGACGAATGAAGAACTCGAAGAGCAAACCAAGGTACTTAAAGAGTCAGAAGCAGAACTGCAAGCACAGCAAGAAGAGTTGCGTGTGACCAATGAAGAATTAGAAGAAAGAACCAAAGCATTAGAAGATCAAAAAATCGAAATGCTCGACAAAAATAATGAGTTAAATCGCGCACAACAAATTGTCGAAGACAAAGCGAAAGAACTTGAAATAGCGAGTAAATACAAATCTGAATTTCTTGCTAATATGTCACATGAGCTAAGGACACCGCTCAATAGTATTTTGATTCTTTCACAACTATTCGCTAACAACAAAGACGGTAATTTAAACGATAGACAAATTGAATCGGCCAAGGCGATTAACTCATCGGGCTCGGACCTACTTTCCCTGATCAACGAGATTTTGGATTTGTCCAAAGTTGAAGCTGGGAAAATTGAACTTCACATTGAAGATGTTGAGTTCACGGCAATCGAACAAGATATTCGTCGCCTCTACAATGACATCGCTATCGATAAAGGGTTGGATTTCTCAGTATCAATAGCGAGCAATTTACCCAATAGCATTGAAACCGATGCACAACGACTGCAGCAAATCCTGCGTAACCTCCTAACTAATGCCATCAAATTCACCCACGAAGGATCGGTATCACTCAGCATGGCACAGCCATCGGCAGAGATTGCAGAGCGAATGAATAAGCCAAGGGAATCTTTGGTTGTTTTCCATGTAAAAGATGATGGGATTGGTATTAAAGAAGAGCAACAGTTGGCCATTTTCCAAGCCTTCCAACAAGCCGACGGTAGTACTAGCCGAAAATTTGGTGGTACTGGGTTAGGATTATCGATATCTAAAGAACTCACCTATCTGCTTGGCGGCATGATTTTACTCAAGAGCGGGGAGCGCAAAGGCAGTATTTTCAGCATTGTTCTGCCGCTAGCGTACGTCAATAAACAGCAAGAGGGTGGAAGCACTGAATCCTCGTTGACTCCTGTAGTCAAAATAGTGCCTCAAGAAGGTAGCCTAGGAGAGGAGCTTGCTGATGACGCTCTAGCGACTGAGGGTCAAAACGTAGCAGGAGAGATTCAATCAATACAGACATTAGAGCCTAGCTCGACTACCCCATTCCCTCGAAATGACAGCTACGTAGATGATGATCGTCAAAGTATCATTGCAGAAGATCGAACCTTGCTCATCATCGAAGATGATCGGGCTTTTGCTGGCGTAATGCGTGATTTTGGTAGGGAGAGAGGCTTTAAGTGTATTGTCGCTGAAACTGGCGAGATAGGTTTGCACTTCGCTGAATACTATAAACCAAGTGCAATCATCTTGGATATTGGGCTTCCAGGGATAGATGGTTGGACGGTAATGGAAAGGCTTAAAGATAATCCTGCTGTTCGACATATTCCGGTCCACTTCATGTCGGCTAATGATGCGAATTTAGATGCCATGCGCATGGGCGCAATTGGTTATTTGACCAAACCAGTCGATATGAAAAAGCTGGATAGCACTTTCTCAAGTATCGAAAATATTATCTCCAAACCAGTGAAACGCCTACTGGTTGTCGAAGACGACGATATACAGCGAGATAGTATCAAACAATTGATTGGTGAAGATGATGTGCACATCGTCGACGTATCATCAGGTAAAGAGGCACTTGCGGAGTTAGAGGCACACAGCTATGACTGCATGGTTCTCGACCTTGGCTTAGACGATATGACAGGATTTGATCTACTTGAGCAAATTCGTCGCAGTGAAACAGCCGCACGAGTCCCTATCATTGTTAATACCGGTAGAGAGCTTTCTCGGGAAGAAGAGAGTCAACTTAATCAGTATGCAGAAAGTATCATTATTAAAGGGGTGAAATCGCCAGAGCGGTTACTTGATGAGTCGGCCCTATTTTTGCATCGTGTTGAAGCAGAACTGCCCGTTGAGCAGCGCAACATACTTAAAGCGGTACATGATAAAGAATCAATACTGAAAGATAAGAATATTCTTTTAGTTGATGATGATATGAGAAATGTTTTTGCTCTTTCCAATGTGCTGGAAGATAAAGGGATGAATGTCACCATCGCCCGAAATGGTATTGAAAGTTTAGATAAGCTTAAAGATAACCCCGATATTGACTTGGTTTTGATGGATATCATGATGCCCAAAATGGATGGTTACGAAGCGATGCAGGGCATCAGAATACAGAAAAAATACACATCACTGCCGATCATCGCTTTGACAGCTAAAGCGATGAAGGGGGATAGAAGTAAATGTATCGAAGCGGGAGCGAGTGACTACCTAGCAAAACCGATTGATACCAATAAACTGATTTCAATGATGAGAGTGTGGTTGTACTGATATGACATATGGTATTAACCTTGATGACGAACAGTTAGAGATACAGCTGTTTCTTGAAGCTATTTACTTGAAGTATGGTTATGACTTTAGGGAATACTCGGTTGCGCATACTCGACGTCGGCTTGAGTACCGCAGAGCATTAGAAGGGATGAGCAACTACTCTGAAATGCAGCATAAAGTGATTTATGAGCCACGATTTTTTGAGCAAATATTGCTCGATCTTTCGATAAATGTCACTGAGATGTTCCGAGACCCTTGGTTCTATAAGAAAGTAAGACAAGTGGTTTTTCCGCATTTGAAAACCTACCCTTTTGTCAAAGTGTGGCATGCCGGCTGCTCGGCTGGGCAAGAAGTCTATTCGATGAGTATCCTACTTGAAGAAGAAGGTATGACGGATAGAACACAGCTTTACGCGACGGACTTTAACGAGGCTATTTTGGAGAAAGCCCAAAAAGGCATCTACCCGATGGACTTAGTACGCCAGTACACGACTAATTACCAAGCGTCTGGTGGAACGAATTCATTTTCGGATTATTACACCGCCGATTATGACCATGTGATCATGCAAAATCGTCTGCGTGAGAGAGTTTTATTTACGCCTCATAATCTAGCAACCGATGGCGTTTTTGGTGAAATGAATGTTATTTTCTGCCGAAATGTACTGATTTATTTTAACCGTGAGTTGCAAAATAAAGTCTTTCAGCTGTTTTATGACAGCTTAGTGCCTGGCGGTTTTCTATGTCTCGGCTCAAAAGAGAGTCTAAGATTCGCTGATATAGCAAACAAATTTGAGTTGGTGTGTGAACGAGAGAAAATTTATCGCAAGAGGCGTATCACTCGCAATGATTGAGGAGCTGCTCCATGGAAGTTAACTGTGGAAATACAATGCATCGCGCGGTCGTGATAGGTGCCTCTGCGGGTGGGTTGTTGGCAATGGAAGAGATACTGAAAAACTTGAGCCCGAGTTTTTGTCTTCCCATATTACTGGTGCAACACATTAGCCCAAACGTTGAAAGCTACCTCGCAACCCATTTGGGAAGCCGCTCTTATTTAAGTGTAAAAGAAGGTGAAGACAAAGAACCGATTCGCAGAGGAACCTTGTATATAGCCCCTCCCAATTATCACATGATGGTGGAAGTGGATGGTTCGATTGCACTCTCTATCGATGCGCCAGTTAATTATTCTCGCCCGTCTATTGATGTATTGTTTGAGACTGCCGCAGATTACTTTGGCAAAGAGTTAGTCGGAGTAGTGCTAACTGGTGCTAATTCGGATGGTGCGAAGGGGCTACAGCGAATAAAGCAAAGAGGGGGCATAGCTGTTGTACAGTCGGTAGAAACCGCTGAGGCACAAGCTATGCCACAAGCAGCTATTGATGCTGTTGACGTAGACCATATTATTCCGTTGGAAAAAATAGGTGAATTTTTAAATAATATATGTGAGTGTTGAAATGACGCAACGTCCTAGTGTTTTAATCGTGGATGATCGTCCTGAAAATTTAATTGCCTTGGAAGTATTATTAGAGTCATTTGATGTCGAGATCGTCCGTGCAATATCGGGTGCGGAAGCGCTTGCTCATACACTGGACCACGATTTTGCATTGGTGTTACTTGATGTACAGATGCCAGGGATGGATGGCTATGAGGTGGCGGAGTTATTGCGCGGCAATAAAAAAACCAAGTCAATTCCAATAATTTTTGTGACGGCTCGTTCCAAAACAGAGACTCAAATCTTCAGAGGTTATGAGTCTGGTGCGGTTGACTATATGTTCAAGCCGATTGAGCCAGTCATTTTTAGAGGCAAAGTGGGTGTCTTTATTGATCTTTTTGAGCAAAGAGAAGCGCTAAGTAGAAAAACAATAGAATTTGACCAAAAGTTAGCTGAGTTGGAAGAGCTTCAACAACAGCTTGAAGAGACCAATGAACAGTTGCTGATGCTCTCAACCACTGATGGTTTAACGGGTCTATTCAATAAACGGAGGTTTGAACAGCTCTATACCGAAGAGTGGGAGCGAGCATCGAGAACAGAAACTTCGCTGTCTTTAATCATGTTAGATATTGATCACTTTAAAATGTTCAACGATACCTTTGGGCATCACTTAGGCGATGATTGTCTGAGAACGGTTGCTAAAGCGCTTCGTCAGATGGAATTGCGAGAGCTCGATCGAATAGCGCGTGTTGGTGGGGAAGAGTTTGCTATTGTCTTGCCAGATACCGATCAACTAGGAGCTGAGTTAGTGGCGGAAAGAGTGAGGAAAGTGATCACTGATCTGCGTATTCCACATAATGACGCATCAGGAAGAAGTATTGTCACTGCTAGCTTTGGTGTGAGTTCTATTTTCCCAAATCGAGATCTATCTTCTCGTTATCTTGCGGAAGCAGCTGATGAAGCACTGTATGAATCGAAAAGCACCAATCGCAATTGTGTGACTTTTAAACAATGTGTGATGTGTTAGGTGAGCATGTAAGATTAAAGCGCATCGCTTTTTGTTGCGTATCGATGGTTAGGCACCAGCTTGAGGCAAATTGAACCAATAGTGAAAGACACGCTTCAATCTATACAATGACTAGCGATAGATCAGATTAGCCCAGTGAGTGAGCCCGGCGGTTACTGAACCAAAATAGTTACCACTGACTATTTCAGTATTCGGTAGTACTGTCGCTACTGCTGAGGTTAACGCGCGTGAGCGTGATGAGCCACCGGTCATATAAATAACATCGGGTTCGATACCACTTTGCGTTACGGCTTCTTGGACTAAACTGCGAATCTTATTCATTGGATTTTCGATCGCTGCGTCAATATTTTCTCGAGTCGTAGCTACATTAAATGCTTCTGAGACAAGGTCAATTAATGTGGTGAAAACGTCGTTGTCAGACATAGCAATCTTTGCCAATTCGGCCTGATGTATTACGCCATGCCCGAGCGTTTCTTGGTGTAGTTTGACCAAGCGGTTGAGTTTTTCAGGTAGCATGGCATCTTTGTGAAATTGACGCAGTGTTGCTAGGTTATCGTGTGCATAAAAGCTACGTTGAGCTTGAACATCATTGATGGCAATAGCATTCCAAAACTGAACTAACGGTAGATCTAAGCCATTTTTTAATTTGGTGCCAAGACCAAACTCAGTCATCAAGCATTTGAACGCAATAAAGATATCTAAGTCATTACCGCCGACCATTTGCCCTGTATGAGCAAGCAATGACTCTTTTCGGTCAATTTGGCCACGCCATGTTGGTCCCATTTGGATCATTGAACAATCTGTCGTGCCGCCACCAATATCCACCACGAGTACTTTCTTATCCGTGTTGAGTGTATTTTCAAAATCCAACCCTGCCGCAACTGGTTCATATTGAAATTCAACATCTTTAAAGCCAGCGCGTGTGGCCGCGCGGGTTAAAATATCGATTGCTTGAATGTTAGAGCTTTCACCACCGCGACCTAAAAAGTTAACCGGTCTGCCAATGACGGTTTGGCTGAATTCTTTTCCAATTGCCATCTCAGCTCGGTTTTTGATATTGCTCATCATGGCGCAAACCAAATCTTCAAAAAAAGATAGTTGCATGTCTCTAAGCCCCATGGCGCCTAAGAATGACTTCGGTGATTTTACGAAATAAACGTCTTTTGGATCTTCCAAATAAAGCTCAAGTGCTTGCTGACCAAATTTTACATCATCAGTTTGAACTTCAAGCCCTTCTTCTCGGTTGATTTTGATTGCTCTTCTTAGTACAGCTTGATTCGTTTCGTTACTTGGTTGAATGTTCAAGCAGCGGAAAAGGTACTCAGAAACAGATTCGGCATTGGGTGCACACAGGGTAGAGGGTAAGTAAACACTATCACCCACGAGTGGAATTGGAGCTACTTTACCGTTAACTAGGTGAGCAACGCAGCAATTTGCAGTACCGAAATCAAATCCAATGGACATTTTTACCTCAACGTAAGGGAACAGGGGGCGCACACTAAACCTTACACGGGTAGATGGGTCAAGTGGAAATGCTGCAAATCTTCGTCTTAGCTGTTGGCTTTATCATGATGTTAACAATTTTGTTAACAGTGGTTGTTTTTTGTTTATATAGCCACCAGATCTTCTACAGTAAATAAGAATGTAAAAAGAAGGAATGGTCATGGCAAGCGAATACATCCCAGCAAAAGTATGGACAATCGATACCGAAACCGGCGGTACTTGGGCGAGCATTAATCGACCAACTGCAGGAGCACGCCATGAGCAAGCTCTCCCAGTTGGAGAACATCCATTGCAGCTCTACTCAATGGGTACGCCAAATGGTCAAAAAGTCACCATTATGTTAGAGGAGCTATTGGCGCTTGGTATGACTGACGCGCAATATAATGCGCATCTGATCCGCATTGGTGATGGGGATCAATTCTCATCTGGTTTTGTTGCCGTTAACCCGAACTCAAAAATACCCGCGTTAGTTGATACTTCCGTTAATCCTCCAATCAATGTATTCGAATCAGGTCATATTCTGCTGTATTTGGCTGAAAAGTTCGGTTGCTTGCTACCAAAGGATCAGGCAACCAAAGCCGTTGCTATGAATTGGCTGTTCTGGCTTCAAGGCAGCGCGCCTTACCTTGGCGGTGGTTTTGGGCATTTTTATGCTTACGCTCCAGAGAAATTTGAGTACCCAATCAATCGTTTTACTATGGAAACCAAGCGCCAGCTCCATCTACTCGATGAATATTTGGCTGAGAATCACTATCTTGCGGGTGACGAATATTCGATTGCAGATATTGCTACTTGGCCCTGGTATGGCAATTTAGTGCTAGGCAATTTGTATGATGCCGCAGAGTTTCTTGATGTCGAGAGCTACCCAAATTTGCTTCGTTGGGCAAGAGAGGTTTCCGATCGTCACGCTGTACAACGTGGGCGAATTGTCAATAAGTCTTGGGGTGAAGAGTGGGAGCAGGTACTAGAAAGACATAGCGCTGATGACATAGATCAAGCGTTGGCAAAACAACCAAAATAAAGTGTTCGCCAGTCGTCAATATTTCCTTTCTTTAAGCCCTCACATGAGGGCTTACTACTGCCTATTTAGTACCTAAGTGAAGCTATTCGTTAATGTTAAAGTACATTATTTAAACTTAGTGCTTATATGAGACATAGCTCAAAAGTTATAGAAACATAAGTCTGTATTGATATTTTTGATAATAGTGAGCCATCAAACTGAGAACTATAAAGCCATATGGCAGATGACAATTTGTTGTGACATTTCATAATACAGCTAGATTTTATAAGGGACTAAACATGCGAATTAAACACACTCTTCTTTCCATCCTTACGATGAGCTCAATGTTGTCGGCACCAAGTTATGCTTTTTTTGGATCTGGTATGCCTAGCGAGTCTGAAATTGAAGAATCACTGCAACAAGAAATGGCATTTTTCCCTAACTGGAAAGTAGTTGATGTTGATGTGGGTGGTGAAATGCCTGTAGACAAGGATTGGTTATTGATACACAAATTGGGTACAGCATTGGGCGGAGAAGAGAGCAAAATTACTCAATTTCGTTTAAAGGTAGAAGTTGAGTATGTTGGTGATAAAGATCTGCTGCTGACTCTTGGAAAGGTATCAGGAAATGTGTATGTCACTCCTGCGATTGAATCGGGTGAGAACCACAAATTCAATGGTGCAATGGTCTTCGTGGATTACTCAGAAAGTGAAGACGAATTTGGTACTATTTTTAACACGAAACCTTTTAGCAAAGCTGAAAAGCAGCATGCTCAAGCATTAAAGGCAATGCAGAACCCTCACCAAATGGTCAGTAAAGGCGATTTAGATGAGGTTATTGAAGTGGCTGAAGCGGCAATAAAGACGGGTGATAAGACCGAGGCGGATGTTCAAGCGAAATTGGAACAGCGCCAGCCAGAAATAACAGCCTTTGAACAACGTCGTGATGCACTACGACAAGAAAAAACACAGGCAACGCAAGAGCTACTCGCGAGTCTTGATGCGCAAAAACAAACGTTTTCAGATACTGAGAAGGCTATGTATGTTCAGTCAGTAAAAGATCTCAAAGAATCATTTAAGCAAAAGCGCATTGAACTTAAAAATCAACAAAGTGCGCTTAAAACTCAGATAAAAACGATTGAGAAAGATAAAAAATCACATATTGCGACATTACGAAATGATGAGAAAGCAAAAGCAAAACAAGCGTCCTCAGAAGTAAAAGCGAAGTACAAACAGTTAAAAGCGAATGCTTCAAGTGACAAGAAATCCCAGCTTTCTGCACTTAAATCAGAAGAGAAAAGTTTGCTTAGTGCTAAGAAAGAGTCCCTAGATAAAGATGCATACAAAACGGCAAGAAGCGAGATAAAAGCAGATTTTAAGGCGCGTAAAGACGCAATCAATGCGCAATACAAACAGTTAGTTTCTGAGTATAAAGCGCAAGAAAAAGCAGAAGTGACGAGCATTGGCGAAGAAAGTAAAAAGCAGCAAGATCAGATTAAGCAAGCCGTTTATCCACAATTTGAAGAAGCAGTGGCCAAAGCCAACGTTGAGCTAGAGCAATTGGTTCAAGCTGTAGATCAGTCGCGTAAAGACCAAGACGTAGAAGATGAGCGGGTTTCTAGCGAGTATGAAGCGTTAAAGACTGCGTTTGAAACTCAGCAGAAAACGGCAAAAGTAGATCTTAAAGCTCAATTTGAGGCGAAGACAACTGAGTTGAATAAAAAGTGGGCAGCAAAGAAAGATCAAATCAAAAATCTAAACACACAAAAGCGCCGTATTGCAGCATCTACACGTGAAGCGAAACAGGTGCGTGATAGAGCAAGCTATCTTATTAAGTAGTAGCCGTGTGCGCTTTAACTGCTCTCAAAAGCCACCGGCAGGTGGCTCAGACGGCTGACAAAGGTCTAGCTATTATGCTAGACCTTTGATTTAGTAGAGGTATCCTACTAAAAAGTGGGGTTCGTCAGCAGTCTGAAAGCTCTCTTCGGAGGGTTTTTAACATATCCGTTCTAAACCACCCGCTAGGGTGGTGGGGGATTGTTTGATATGTAAATAAAGCTAACGTTATTATGTAATTATCGAATGAGTTTACATAAGAAATAGGAAGCAGATAACAAGCAAGCTGGAATGATTTGAGTTACAAGTGACAGATCTATTAATCTAAACGCAAGTGTTAATGATTGGTATTTGCGTTTAATGAAGGTGTTCTGGTTTCTCCCCTTAGTGTTTGGTTTTTCCCCTGCTTATGCGTCGACTTCAATCGATGAAACTATCAATGTTTCAAGTGCTTATTCAATGTCGATTGAGGTACAGGCTGGGAGTTATATCCAAGGCTCTATTTTAAGCGATGCTCCTCTAAATTCGGCTGCTATTTGGGATGCCAAAGGTAATCTTATTAAATCGATAGTGGACACTAACCAAAGAGATGGGAGGCTATTTTGGTCAGTAGATAAAGATGGGAAGTATTTTCTAAAGATTGTACCTATCAAAACATCCAGTAACGTTCACGTTATCATGCAAGAAAAAAAATTAAAGAACGATCAAACTGTCAATCCCAAAGAAACAATCATCAGCCCCCAGTTAATTGATATTGCAGAAACGAAGGCTGAGAGGCGGGAGGTCGAGATCGCTAAGTTTTGGCTTGAGATGGAAAAAGAAGGTACCCCACTAATTGAAGTGCAGAAAGATGGTAGTGCTCTTGTCACCTTTTTATGGCGAGGCAATGAAAGTAATGTTCGTCTTTTTGGTGCACCGTATGATGGGCATGTTTATCTATCGAACCTTGAAGGTAGCGACATTTGGTATAAAAGTTATCGAGTACCGAATGGAACACGCTTATCCTATCGCCTAGCCCCGAATGTTCCTCAGCTCTCCGAATTTAGCGGTTATGATCAAAAAAGGGCAGTATTAGCAACGTCGCAAATTGACCCGTTAAACATTCATCCAACATTTGGCTCAAGTGACGATAAGTTTGGGAAAGCATCAACTTTAGAGTATGGCGATGTCCCTTCTGATCGGTTCACACGTGATCTTGGCGCGCTGGTGGGAAATATGACCGCTCATACTGTGACAAGCAAAACGCTAGGTAATAGCCGCTCTGTTAAGGTATACCAACCAAATAGTCATTATCCTATTTTGCCAAACTCTCCTTTGCTGCTCATTTTCGACGGCGATCAATACCTCACTAGAGTACCAACGCCAATCATTTTAGATAACTTGATTGCGGAGAACAAAATTCCGCCACTTAGAGCCGTTTTCATTAATAACCCTACCTCGGAGTCTCGTGCGGAAGAGCTTCCTCCTAATCCAAATTTTGCTCACTTTATGGCTAACGAGTTAATGCCTTGGTTAGTTGAAGAGTTTGATCTTTCGCCTCAAACAGAGCAGACCATTTTGACGGGCTCGAGCTACGGAGGTTTAGCTTCTATGTACATAGCGCACCAATACCCTCACGTATTTGGCAATGTACTTAGCCAGTCCGGTTCATTTTGGTGGGCGGACAGCACGCAACAAAAAGAGTGGTTAACCAAGCAAATTGCTCAATCTCCTCAACGTTCACTAAAAATATATATGAACGCAGGTGTATTCGAACAGAAACCAGAACAAGTGAATATCATTGATACCAATCGAAAGCTCTACAATGTCTTGACGGAACAACAATATGACGTGAAATTTGATGAGCTGGCGAGTGGACATGATTATTACAGTTGGCGCGTAACTATCGCCAACGGGTTGGACTACTTATTTGAAGAATAACCACAAAACAAACTTCAAAAAAGAAAGGCGTTAATGCGTTCTCTTTCTTAGGCTGTGTCATAAAAAGTTCACCATAAACAAATTGTTAATTTTCTCAAATTTCATATTATTGTAATTAAGATGTCATATTGAGAGAGGTAATTATGAGAGAACAAGAAATGATCCAACCGTCCAACTTTGGCGTGATTAGCCGTACTTGTCTTTTTTCATTAGCAGGTATTCTAAGCATCTTCTTAATCGTATGACGGCTTTATGGTATTGCCCTAACAAGTATGTGGGTACTAACCGTTGTCCTATTTTTACTAGAACCTGCATATTTGTTCTGATAGTTTGCTTATAGTCTTAGCGATAAAAATGGATTGTAAATGGCTAACTATCAGCTTCCCTCTATATCAAATCGTTTTGCTCTACTTCCACAGAGCTTTTATACCGCTGTTGCCCCGCAACCATTAGGCAATACCGATTGGGTATTGTGGAACGGCTTACTTGCACAACAATTTGGTTTGCCAATTGATGCCCCTAGCGGTGACTTAAAAAAACAGCTCGCGGGTGAAATGGACCATCCCGACTTTAGCCCACTTGCGATGAAATACGCTGGACACCAATTTGGTGTTTACAACCCAGACTTAGGGGATGGACGAGGGCTACTGCTGTGTGAACTGACCAACCAGCAAGGGAACGTGTTCGATTTGCACCTAAAAGGCGCAGGGCTTACGCCTTATTCACGAATGGGGGATGGAAGAGCAGTATTACGCTCAACTATACGTGAATACCTGTGTAGTGAAGCGATGGCTGGTCTTGGTATTGCGACTACCCGTGCTTTGGGGATGTTGGTGAGTGATACGCCAGTCTACCGTGAGAAACAAGAGCGTGGGGCATTGCTGTTACGTATGGCTGAAAGCCATGTACGCTTTGGTCACTTTGAACACTTCTTCTATACCAATCAACTGACAGAGCTGAAGTTGTTAGCCGACAAAGTTATTGAATGGTACTGGCCTGATTTGGCCAGCGCTGAAAAGCCGTATGCAGCGATGTTCGAACAAGTGGTGGACTCAACCGCATTGATGATTGCTCAATGGCAAGCAGTTGGCTTTTGTCATGGGGTAATGAATACCGACAATATGTCGATTATGGGTCAAACCTTTGATTATGGCCCATTCGCCTTCCTTGATGATTATGATCCCAACTATATTTGTAACCACTCGGACTACCAAGGGCGGTATGCATTTAATAATCAACCTAGAATAGCATTGTGGAATTTAAGTGCACTTGGGCATGCACTTTCTGCCATTGTTGATAAAGCGGACATTGAACAGGCACTTGAGCAATTTGAAGTAAGGTTGCAGCAGTACTATAGCCAACAAATGCGTGCAAAACTGGGCTTGAACAATACTCGAGAAGAAGACGGTGAATTTTTTGTCACTCTATTTGAATTGCTAGAGAAAACGCAAGTGGACTACACGCGCTTTATGCGTGAGTTATCCAATTTGGATAATCACACCACAGCGAACGTGATTGATCTATTTGTTGATCGTGACAGCGCGAAATTATGGCTTGATGGATATCTTATTCGAGCCAGCAAAGAAGTGGATGACAAAGGGACATTGATCACCGCGAAGCAGCGCTGTGAAAAGATGAGGCAAGTAAATCCTAAGTTTATTTTACGCAATTACTTGGCTCAACTTGTGATAGATAAAGCAGAGGAAGGGGATTTTAGTGAAGTAAAGATACTCGCCACATTACTCGCCAGTCCTTTTGCAGAACACCCTGAGTTTGAAGCATACGCAAACTTACCTCCGGAATGGGGGAAAGGTATGGAAATTAGTTGCTCTTCTTAACCCGGTATTTGGCGAGTTTGCGCGTTAAAGTTGCTTGAGATATCGTACGGTAACAATAATTGTTAATTAAATGTGAACAATGTACGAGGTCACTTCAAACTATTGATAAATATCGCTCTTACTTAAGGTCTGAATTCATAATATTTGAGTATGCAGTATAATTTGACACGGACTGGTCATTGATAAATACACACATATTGGTTGTTGATGACGACCATGAGATACGCGAACTGCTCGATGAATACCTGACGAAATCAGGCTTTCAAGTCACGACGGTAAAGGATGGGTTGGAGCTTAAATCCCAACTCCAACAAGGTTACCCTGACCTTATATTGCTTGATGTGATGCTACCAGGTGATGATGGCTTTGCGCTTTGTCAGCAAGTAAGGCGTGAATCAGATGTTCCCATCATTATGCTAACGGCCGTTTCCGATGATACCGATCAGATCATTGGCTTAGAAATCGGTGCGGATGACTATATTGCCAAGCCTTTTAGCCCTCGCCATTTGATTGCACGTATCAAAGCGGTACTTCGCCGCAGCCAAGTAAGTAGTGAACGGATAGGCGACGCCTTACCGAAGTCGATTACGTTTGGTGATTGGAGTTTAGATACACTTGCACATAAAATTACTCACCTAACAAGGGATCAGCAGCACGATTTATCGGGGAGCGATTTTAACTTGTTGATGCTATTTCTTTCACGCCCAAATGAGGTGTTGGATAGAGATACGATCTCTTATGCGACGCGAGGGAGAGAAGCCTTACCGCTAGAACGTGGAATAGATGTCCAGCTTAGCCGCTTGCGTCAACGATTAGGTGACAGCGGTAAATACCCCAGTTACATCAAAACTATGCGCGGTAATGGTTATATCCTATCCGTGCCAGTGAGCTATGAGCATTAATCGCATAAGGTGAGCCTATGAGACTGAATTCTTTGGTGTCCAGAACGCTCGCTTTGACTCTGTTTGCGGCTTTAGTCGCGCAAATTATCGCAACGACGATTTGGTACACGGAATCTAAGAAGCGTGAAATAGAGGGCATTACTTCCACCTCGGCAAGTATGGCTAGTATGTTTGCCTCGACGGTTACTTTTTTTGAATCACTCCCTGTTAGTTATCGCCATATTGTTTTAAACCAAATTCGCAATATGGGCGGTACGCGTTTTTTTGTTTCATTCAATAAGCAGAAATTGATTGTTGAACCTATTGCCAACAATGCACTGAAGCAAGCATCAGTCAGTGCTATTGAGCAGGTGCTTAAATCAGATTTACCGCGCGTAAAATCTATATTGGTTGATTTTTCATTACAGCAAAATTTACGTTTGCTAAAAAATGACCTTTATCTCGCCGATTTACCCAAATCTTGGGCGCATCATACATTAACGCTTAGCCCTATAGAGCCTCCCGTGCTGGTGGTTCAAATTGAGTTAGCAGAGGGGCAGTGGCTATATATAGCCGCGCTATTGCCTGCCCCTTATATGACGTTAGATGACAGTATTTTTAGCCAAGAGCAATGGTGGTTTCTCATGATTTCGACAACATTATTGCTGGGATTGACTTATCTACTTGTGCGTCAACAAGTGAAGCCGTTGAAGCGTTTAGCCAAAGCGGCAAATGAAATGAGCATGAACGTTCAGCAGGCTGCATTGAAAGAAGAAGGTGCGAGTGAGCTTATCACTGCCACACGAGCGTTTAATCGCATGCAGCAGCGCATTCAGCGTTACATTGCCGATCGAGACTTGCTGTTTTCATCTATTTCTCATGATCTTAAAACCCCGATCACCCGCTTACGTTTACGGACTGAGCTACTTGAAGATGAACCTAAGCGAGATAAATTTAATAAAGATTTAGATGACTTAGAGCTGTTGGTGAAAGGCGCGTTACAGTGCGTTCGTGACACTGATTTGCATGAGAACAGTGCAGATATTGATTTAAATGCATTACTTTATTCGTTGGTGGAGCCACACAATCAATCGAGTAGACGTGTTGAAATTGAATCCAGTGCCGTTTTATCTATTGTCGCTAAGCCGTTAGCAATTAAACGCGTGTTCAGCAACTTAATTGATAATGCTTTGAAGTATGGAGACCGTGCATTGGTTGTTGCCAAACAGGTCGATCAGGGAGTGCTTGTTTCGATTTCAGATTGGGGACCAGGCATCCCAAAGCAACAACTCGATGCGGTATTTGATCCTTATTATCGACTGGCGAATGATAAAGAGGGGCATGGGCTAGGGCTAGGCATTTGCCGCAACATCGTTAATGGGCATGGTGGAGATCTCACTTTAAGTAATCGCGAGCAGGGTGGGCTCCAAGTTATGATCTATCTACCATCGGGCTTAGATAGTTAATGTAACATCTGTGTTACATTAAATTTACCTTTTGTTTCAAACTGCCATCCTTTGATTGGTTAGACTCAATTTTGAATAAAAAGTCGGGCTCTAAGACAGATAGGGGACGTGCTTTACTTGCTTACCAGAGACAGCATTTTGGCTGTAGTAGGTAACAGGCTTAGCGCTAGGATGTGTTCCCAAACTTAGTGAGCCCAGAGTCTAGTCCTAACAAGGAAGATAACGATGAAACTGAACAAAACCTTACTGACCCTATCTCTTCTCACTGCGTCCACATTCACTCATGCTGGGCAAGTTGAAGTGCTCCACTGGTGGACTTCTGGCGGTGAAGCGAAAGCACTCAATGAACTAAAAGATATGCTTGAAGAACAAGGTCATGACTGGAAAGATTTTGCAGTCGCTGGTGGTGGTGGTGAAAGTGCGATGACAGTACTTAAAACCCGTGCTGTCTCGGGCAATCCCCCTTCAGCCGCGCAAATCGTGGGACATGATATCCAAGAATGGGGTGGGTTAGGTTTTTTAACTAATTTAGATGACGTAGCCAAACAAGGCGGTTGGGATGACGTGGTTCCGCCTATGGTGACCGACATTATGAAGTTCAATAATGGCTATGTTGCCGTACCGGTAAACGTTCATCGCGTTAACTGGTTATGGGCAAATCCAGTTGCGTTTGAAAAGGCCGGAGCTAAAGTACCGACAACCTTGGAAGAGTTTTTCACCGCGGGCGATAAATTGAAAGCGGCTGGTATCATTCCGCTGGCGCACGGTGGCCAACCATGGCAAGACGCGACGGTATTTGAGGCTGTCGCTTTGGATGTGTTAGGGAGCGAGGATTACAAGAAAGCCTTTGTTGATTTGGATATGGACATCTTATCTGGCGACAAAATGGTGCAAGTGTTCACCCAATTCAAAAAGATGCGCGAATACATTGATGCAAACTCTCCGGGGCGTGATTGGAACGTCGCCACTTCAATGGTGATTAACGGTGAAGCCGCGATGCAAATCATGGGAGACTGGGCGAAAGGCGAATTCTCAGCTGCGGGTAAAGTGGCGGGTAAAGATTACGTGTGTGTACCTGCGCCAGGTACCGCGGGTCAATTCACTCACAACGTTGATAGTTTTGCCTTTTTTGAGCTAAGCGATGAGAAAAGTCGTACAGCGCAAAAGGCGTTGGCCGCGACTATTCTTGATCCGAAGTTCCAAGAAGTCTTCAACCTTAATAAAGGTTCAATCCCTGTCCGCTTAGATATGGATATGTCCAAGTTTGATTCTTGTGCACTGGATTCGATGGCAGATTTCAAATCAACGGCCAAGACGGGTGATTTAGTACCAAGTATGGCTCATGGTATGGCGACAACTAGCTATGCTCAAGGCGCTATCTTTGATGTCGTAACCAACTTCTTTAACGATAATGACGCCGACCCACAGCAAGCGGCAGGTAAGTTAGCGAAAGCGGTTAAAGCCGCCATCTAATCGCAATATAGCTTTTCTCAACTTAGTTAGGCTTGTGTCGAGCCTAACTATCTCTTCCTTGGTTGCTTTTCTTTGCAAGGATTCGTTATGGAACAAACGATTAACTCCTCCACCACGCCAGTGGTGGTGCGGTCGAGCTTTGCCGACCGATTGCAGCATTGGCTGCCAAAAATTGTACTTGCGCCGACAATGCTCATTACTGTGGTGTGTATCTACGGTTATATATTTTGGACCGGATTATTATCACTCACTAGCTCGCGCTTTCTTCCTAGCTTCCAGTTCGTTGGTTTTAGCCAATATGAAAAGTTACTGGATAACGACCGTTGGATGACGTCGATAGCAAACCTTGGCATTTTTGGGCTTTTGTTCATCATAGTGTCGATTGCGCTAGGCGTTACGCTCGCCATTTTACTTGATCAAAACATCCGCCAAGAAGGCGCAATTCGAACCATTTATCTTTATCCAATGGCATTGTCTTTTATCGTAACGGGCACTGCATGGAAATGGATATTGAACCCGGGGTTAGGAATTGAAAAACTAATGCATGATTGGGGGTTCGAGTCATTCAAATTTGACTGGTTAGTAAACTCAGAAATGTCGGTGTATACACTGGTGATTGCTGCGGTTTGGCAATCATCTGGTTTCGTGATGGCGATGTTTTTAGCCGGTCTGCGTAGTATTGATTCATCGATTGTTAAAGCTGCTCAAATTGATGGTGCCAGTTTGCCTACTATCTATTGGCGGATTGTATTGCCTTGCCTTCGTCCGGTCTTTTTGAGCGCAGTGATCATTACATCTCATATCGCAATTAAGAGCTTTGACTTAGTTACTGTGATGACAGCTGGAGGTCCGGGGTATTCTTCTGATTTACCGGCGCTATTTATGTATGCCCACTCGTTTACGCGAGGGCAAATAGGGCTGGGAGCAGCCAGTGCAATGATGATGCTGGCGGGCATTTTGGCGATATTGGTGCCTTATCTTTACTCAGAATTGAGGGAGAAAAATCGTGAATAATTTAAAGCTCTCACGAGCCTTTTTATACACCGTCCTGATAGCCTTTTGCTTGTTTTATATGATGCCGCTGTTTGTGATGTTAATGACGTCGTTGAAAACATTACCAGATATCAAAGCGGGCAACATTATGAGTTTACCCAAGGAGTGGGTATTTGATGCTTGGTACAAAGCATGGGGTGGGGCATGTACTGGAATCACCTGTGAAGGTGTAAAAGGGTACTTTTGGAACTCATTCCAAATGGTGGTGCCAGCGGTAATCATTTCGACGCTGATCGGTGCTTTTAATGGTTACGTTGTGACCAAATGGCAGTTTCGGGGTTCAAACCTATTTTTTAGCTTGCTGTTGTTTGGCTGCTTTATTCCGTTTCAAGTGATCTTACTCCCAATGGCAGCGGTACTGGGCAAGCTTGGTATGGCGAATACCACCATGGGCTTGGCAATGGTACATGTCATTTATGGTGCGGCTTTTACCACCTTGTTCTTTAGGAATTTTTACATTGGTATCCCTGATGAGTTGGTTAAAGCGGCAAAACTAGATGGCGCGGGGTTCTTTACCATTTTCTTTAAAATTCTACTGCCCCTTTCTACACCGATCATTATGGTAACCGTGATTTGGCAGTTTACTTCGATTTGGAATGATTTCCTTTTTGGCGTGGTTTATTCCGGTTCAGATACTCAGCCAATTACAGTTGCACTCAATAATTTAGTCAATACCAGTACCGGAGTGAAAGAGTACAACGTTGATATGGCAGCAGCCATCATCGCAGGCTTACCGACTTTGGTGGTGTATGTACTGGCAGGAAAATATTTCGTACGTGGATTAACCGCAGGATCAGTGAAGGGATAACGATATGGCAACTTTAGATTTAAAACAGATCCGTAAAACTTACCCTAAGGCGGATCAAGAAACCCTAAAAGGGATAGATATCAGTATCGAGTCAGGCGAGTTTTTGATTTTGGTCGGACCGTCTGGGTGTGGAAAGTCTACGTTAATGAACACGATTGCGGGTCTGGAGGATATCAGTTCAGGGCACATCGTGATTGATGGGCGAGAGGTATCTCAAGTAGAGCCAAAAGATCGCGACATTGCGATGGTGTTTCAGTCTTACGCTCTCTACCCGAACATGACGGTTTACGGCAATATCGCTTTTGGGTTAAAGATCCGCAAGATGCCGGTAAAAGAAATCGATGCGGAAGTGCAGCGGGTAGCGAAAATGCTGCAAATTGACCATTTGCTCGATCGAAAGCCATCTCAGCTCTCTGGTGGACAGAGGCAGCGTGTGGCAATGGGGCGTGCGTTAGCGAGAAGACCTAAGCTGTATCTGTTTGATGAACCCTTATCTAATCTTGACGCGAAACTTAGGGTGGAAATGCGCCATCAAATCAAGCGTCTTCATCAGCAATTAAATACCACCATTGTCTATGTAACTCATGACCAAATTGAAGCGATGACGTTAGCCGATAGAATTGCAGTAATGAAAGATGGTGAGGTTCAGCAACTCGGCACACCGCATGAAATCTATTCAGCGCCTAACAATATGTTTGTCGCGAGTTTTATGGGATCACCATCGATGAACTTTATCGCTGGCTGTGTGCAAAGAAATGATGCGGATCAGCCGTATATTGAAATGTTAGATAGCGAGCGAGAACCTAAGCGACTGAATTTACCTTCGGTTATGTCCAAATATGAAGGTAAAGACATCGTCGTGGGTCTTCGCCCTGAGCACATTACTGACAAAGTGATGCAAGAGTCTAATACGTTAACGCGGCTTGAGCTTTCACTTGATGTACTGGAACCGACCGGCCCCGATGTTATTGCGATGTTTACTCTTAATGAGCAAGAGATTGCATGTCGTTTGGCTCCTACTTTCTCAGCTAAAGCAGGGCAGGTTGTACCGCTTAGTTTCGATTTATCGAAAGCCGTTTTTTTTGATGCAAAGACAGAGCTGAGATTAGAGGTAGGTTAATGAGACAAGCTCAAATTGAGTGTTGAAAAACAGAGGTCTAATTTGGACTAGGCGTCATGGGTTGAGCTTGTGACGCCTTTTAGTTGAGATTACTCTGATCGAAACTGGGTGGAGAGGGATTATGACCCATAAGCTGAATTTTTTGGGTGGTTTATGACTCATTAGTAGAGAGAACTCTTGGTTAGATAGCTTATATTATGTTGCGCTGTTTGGTGTAATGTTATTTTAAATTAATAACTTATTAACATTAATTTTAACTTGGCTCGCTTATTGCCCTTAGGTAAGTATCAACACCCAGTGATGGGGGTTGTCCACTTAACAAGGAGAATAATAATGTTTAAGCCTTTGACCCTACTGTCTGTCTCTGTTCTTGCTGCGACCAGTTTTAATGCTATGGCGAATTGTGACCCGGGTGAAACCGTAATCAAATTCAGTCACGTAACTAATACAGATAAGCATCCAAAAGGAATTGCCGCTTCATTGCTTGAGCAACGTGTAAACGATGAGATGAACGGTCAAGTCTGTATGCAGGTTTTTCCTAACTCAACGCTATACGATGATAATAAAGTATTGGAAGCGCTACTAAACGGTGACGTGCATCTTGCTGCCCCTTCTCTTTCGAAGTTTGAAAAATTCACTAAGAAATATCGTATTTTTGACCTTCCATTCCTCTTTGATGATGTCGACGCTGTAGACCGTTTCCAAAACTCTGAATCCGGTGAGAAACTGAAAAATGCAATGAATCGCCGTGGGTTACAGGGTCTGGCGTTCTGGCATAACGGCATGAAGCAAATGTCTGCCAACAAGCCATTGATATCACCAGTTGATGCAGAGGGTTTGAAGTTCCGCGTACAAGCTTCTGATGTATTGGTAGCTCAGTTTGAACAGTTGGGCGCAAATCCACAGAAGATGTCATTTAAAGAAGTATACGGTGGTCTGCAAACTAAGGTTATCGATGGGCAAGAGAATACTTGGTCAAATATTTACGGCAAAAAATTCTTTGAAGTTCAAGATGGTATTACTGAGACCAACCACGGCATCCTAGATTACTTAGTGGTAACGTCGACGGATTTCTGGAAAAATTTGCCAGTAGAACAACGTGAGCAGTTAAACACTATCATCCAAGAAGTAACCACAGCGCGTAACGCTGAATCCACCAAGGTTAACAACCAAAATAAAGCCAACATCATTGAAGCGGGTGGTGTAGTACGTGCCTTAACGCCAGAGCAGCGCCAGTTGTGGGTGACGGCACTACAACCAGTGTGGAGTAAGTTTGAAAAAGATATTGGATCCGATCTTATTCAAGCGGCACTAGATTCTAATAATTAATAAAAACGATTCGGCCCTGTCTTTGAGACTAGGGCCTTTCCCCATTTTTCTTTTTCTCTCTCAGGAAAAACTGTTTAGAAGCGAATTACTATGGAACAGTCAATTTTTACCAAAGTTGGTCGGGTAACTGACGCCATTGAGGAGACCTTGATAGCCTTTTTCTTAGGCGCAATGACTCTACTTACCTTTGCTAATGTTATTTCTCGCTATGTGTTCAATGGCAATATTCTCTGGGCATTGGAATTAACAGTTTTCATGTTTGCTTGGATGGTATTGGTTGGCGCTTCCTATGGTGTGAAAAAGCACTTCCATATTGGTGTGGATGTTGTAATCAACATGGCGCCGGATAAGCTGCGAAAAGTCTATGCCCTTTTAGCCGCGGCGTGCTGTTTAACCTTTTCTATTCTCCTTTTGATTGGTTCATGGAATTACTGGTATCCATTTGTTTCTGAACGCGCTTGGTATGAAACCGACGATATCCCTATGCCGGAAATATTACAGTTTCTGGCTGATTGGCTAAATGAAGGGGAGCGTTATGAAAAAATGCCGCGCTTTATCCCTTACATGGCACTGCCTATTGGTATGGCTCTTCTGACTTTGCGCTTTGCTCAAGCCACTTGGCAGATCGCGACAGGCGAACTGGATCGCCTAATTGCAGGTCACGAAGGTGAAGAAGAGTTAGAAGCGTTGAAAACGGAGATGTCTGATGCTGCAGATGCCTTAGATCCTAAAAATAATAACCACGACAAGGAGAGCTAATCAATGGATATTTTATTGCTATTCGTTATGGTGATTGGCTTTATGTTGATCGGTGTGCCAATTGCCGTTTCACTGGGCTTGTCTAGTATGTTGTTCTTAATGATGCATTCCGACGCATCGTTGGCTTCAGTTGCTCAGACTCTGTTTAACGCTTTTGCTGGACACTACACCCTACTGGCTATTCCATTCTTTATTTTAGCTTCAAGCTTTATGTCTACTGGCGGGGTTGCAAAACGCATTATTCGCTTCGCAATCGCAATGGTTGGTTGGTTTCGAGGTGGTTTAGCAATGGCTTCGGTTGTGGCGTGTATGATGTTCGCGGCACTATCGGGCTCTTCTCCGGCAACCGTGGTTGCGATTGGTAGTATCGTTATTGCTGGTATGATCAAGAATGGCTACTCAAAAGAGTTTGCGGCTGGGGTCATTTGTAATGCTGGTACTTTAGGCATTTTGATCCCGCCATCAATTGTAATGGTTGTTTATGCGGCGGCAACCGATGTATCCGTTGGTCGAATGTTCCTTGGTGGGGTTATTCCGGGGCTGCTCGCCGGTGTTATGTTGATGATTGCTATCTATATTGCAGCTCGTATAAAAAAACTACCTAAACAGCCTTTCGTTGGTTGGAAAGAGATGTTTGATTCTGCAAAAGATGCAAGTTGGGGCTTATTGCTGGTGGTTATCATTTTAGGTGGTATCTACGGTGGTGTATTCACCCCAACAGAAGCGGCAGCTGTAGCAGCCGTTTATGCATTCTTTATCGCGAATTTTGTATATAAGGACATGGGACCATTTTCGGATAAACAAAATACTAAGCCGGCTGTGGTAAAAATACTGCAAACGTTCGTGCATAAAGATACTAAACGCACACTGTACGATGCCGGTAAACTGTCAATCATGTTGCTATTTATCATTGCTAATGCATTGATACTTAAACACGTTCTTACGGAAGAGCGCATTCCGCAAATGATTACAGAGTCGATGATGTCAGCGGGTCTTGGTCCTATTACCTTCCTCATCGTCGTGAACGTGCTGCTGTTGATCGGTGGTCAATTCATGGAACCATCAGGTTTGCTGATCATTGTGGCACCCTTGGTATTCCCAATCGCAATTGCACTCGGTATCGACCCAATTCACCTAGGGATTATGATGGTGGTGAATATGGAAATAGGCATGATAACCCCACCGGTGGGGCTCAACTTATTTGTTACAGCGGGGGTAGCGAAGATGTCGATGATGCAAGTAGTGAAAGCAGCCCTGCCTTGGGTCGGGGTAATGTTCCTCTTCCTCATTATTGTCACTTACGTTCCTTGGGTATCAACTTGGTTGCCGACCACTTTGATGGGACCTGAAATCATAACCAAGTAAACAATTTCAGCGACAATGAGGAGGAGTTAGATCTCCTCATTGATGTGTTTGGATTGTACATTTCGAGGGTCACTCCCTCGTCTACGTTCATAAAACCGCCACACTACATGGCGGTTTTTTCGTCTGTCTTTACCAGAGCGTAGTTCTGTTCTGTATACGCCATCAATTAGAGTCGTATCAGTGATAACAGTAAATTTGGTTTTTTCACCCATAGGCTGTCCCCCCGAGGCTATTTCTATCAGTATGGGTTACAAATAGTTGTGGTGCCAAAGATAGCGGGGGGTTCTCAATGACAAAAACAAATATGAGAATAATTTCTCATCGATACTTTGGCAGTTTGATCTCGTTATACCCGTCATACTTGAAGTTGCAGCGGTGTTGGCTGTATTCGTGCGCCCCAATCACATAGTTCACCTATGCTCAGGGGACTTTCTTACTTGCCGCCTACCTGCATCTTCAAGTTTCTTGAGTATAGAGTTTTCCACCAACGGTTAGCCTTCGTCTTTATAATCGCGTTTATCTAAGCCAAATTTTTGCATTTTATCGTAGAGAGTTTTACGCGCCACTTGCAACTGCAACATAGTCTCATTGATTCGACCTTCGTTGGCGGTGAGCGCTTGTTCAATCAACATCTTTTCAAAATCAGAAACTTGCTCCGAAAGTGACAGCCCACTCTGGCTAACATTGTTCTCAAGTGAAAATTCACCTAATTTACCGAGCAATACAAAACGTTCAGCGCAGTTACGTAATTCACGTACGTTGCCGGGCCAATCGTGTCCGAGTAAAACTTGTAAATCGGCACTGGGTATTGAGGCTGCGTCTTTGCCATAGCGTGCGGCGGCAACCAGTAAAAAGTGGTGGAATAGGGCAGGAATATCTTCTTTTCTCAGGCGAAGCGGTGGCAAATCGAGCGTGACAACATTGAGTCGATAATAAAGATCTTCCCTAAAGCTTCCTTGAGTTGCCGCAACTTTTAGGTCAAGTTTGGTTGCCGCAATTACGCGAATATCAATCGGAACTAGCTGGTTGGAGCCAACGCGTTCAATTACCCGCTCTTGTAAGACCCGCAGTAATCGAACTTGTGCTTGCATCGGCATAGATTCAATTTCGTCTAAAAACAGAGTGCCACCGTGAGCATGTTCAAATTTACCCACCCGTTTACTGTCTGCGCCAGTGAAAGCGCCTTTTTCATGCCCATAGAGTTCACTTTCAATTAAGTTTTCGGGAACGGCGCCACAGTTAATCGCGACAAAGTTATTCTCACGGCGAGAGCTCTGCTCGTGAATTGAGCGTGCTACGAGTTCTTTGCCTGTCCCTGTTTCGCCATAAAGCAGTATATCAGCGCTAGTATCGGCGATATGCGTGATGGTACTACGCAGAGTCTGAATGGAAGCATTATCGCCAATGATGCGAGGTCCGAGTGCTTGGCTGGCTTTGAGGCTACGTTTAAGCGCTTGGTTTTCAATCGTGAGGTTACGCTTGTCCAATGCGCGACGAGTGGTATCGATGAGCCTGTCGATAGCAAATGGCTTTTCGATAAAGTCATAGGCGCCATTTCTAAGTGCATTAACAGCCATTTCAATATCACCATGACCAGTGATAAGAATTACGGGGAGATCTGGGTCTTGTCGCAACACGCTGTTTAGCAGATCTTCTCCAGAAATCCCGGGCAAGCAGATATCCGTGATAACGACTTTGGGAAGTCCGCCGCTTTTAATGGCAAGTAATGCCTGTTCGGCATCGGCAAAAAAGCGCGCTGAAATATTTTCTAATTCAAAGCTTTGTTCTATCGCTATACGAATATCGCATTCGTCATCAATAAAGAATACGTCTTCCATTACTCATCCTTAAACGGCAGGGTGATAGTAAATCGAGCGCCCCCTAATGGAGATTCACCCGCAGTTAGCTCTCCATTCATCGCTTGGAGAATTTGTTGTGAGATTGATAAGCCAAGCCCGAGCCCATTTTTCTTGGTGGTATAAAATGGTTCGAACAATCTATCGCGATGTTCAAGGTTAATTCCTTTACCGCTGTCATCTATGTGAATCGATACCTGTTCGTTTTGTTTTTCAACCAAGAGCATAATGGTACGAGAGGGTTGCTCACTCACAGCATGAATAGCATTGCTGAGTAAGTTGACCAGAACTTGCTCGAGTTGAATTGAGTTTACGTTAACGCTGATCGGGTCTTCACTTAATTGCAATGTAAGCGTGGTTTGCTGCGCTTTAAGCTGCGGTGCGATGAGCTCTTTAGCTGCAATGATCATTGGGGTAAGAGCGAGCTGCTGCTTTTCTAGGCTGTCTGACTTTCGCGTAAAAGACTTTAGCTGTTCACTGATTTTAGCCATTCTCTCTGTCAGTGCAGAAATTCGTGCAAGGTTGTCATCTACACGCTCATTTTGTTCTTTGATCAAAAAGCGTCTGCCATTGTCAGCGAAGCTTCTTATTGCGGCTAGGGGGTTATTGAGTTCATGGCTGATGCTGGCGGACATTTGCCCGAGCACTGCAAGTTTAGCAGCTTGAATCAGTTCATTTTGAGTACGTCGCAATGCCAGCTCTGTCTTACTTCGTTCATGAATTTCTGCGTGGAGTTCGGCTGTTCTTTCCATCACCAAAAACTCGAGTTTTTGTTTTGCCTCAGATTGTATTTGTTCAAATTGTCTTTGTTTTATTTGCTTTTGATGAACAAGTTGCATGGAGAGGAAGGCGACCGTAAACAACAAAGTTAACACCAGCAGAAAACTTAATGTAGACCATAAAATAGTATGTTTCGGCGTCAGCACGCGAATGGTAAGTTGCAGCTCCGGGATAGCGCGTGAGGTAACAATAAAATCACCTTGTCCACCACCCATGCGTAAGTTACTTAGCTCAGTTTGTTGTAGGTTTAAGTCGCCAAGTAGACCCAATGAAACGATATCCGTATCAAGATATTGACGGCTACTTAATACTTTCTGTTTTATTTCTGGTGTCAGGTCAATCAAACTCTGGAATAACCACTTTTGATTACTCGACATGAAGATAATGTTGTTTTCATCGGTCGCGACAAAAAAGTTTTTCTCACTTTGCCAGTTGGCTTCTATCGCCGATAAATCCATTTTAATCACGATAACACCTATGATTTCGGCTGCGTAAACCACAGGGTAACTATAATAATAACCGCGTTGACCGGAAGTTGATCCCAAAGCGAAGTACTGGCTTGTTTCACCTTGTATCGCTTGTGAAAAATATGGGCGCCATGAGAAGTTTCGACCGACAAAACTACGAGAAATATTCCAATTACTTGCCGCTAGCGTGGTACCTTGCGCATCTAGTAAATAGGTATCAGATGCATTAATGACTTGATTAACATCTTCAAGATAGCGGTTAGTGATGTCTTGCTGTGCTGAATTATTCGGGTGTAGAACGGCTGAAATAACTTCTTTGTCTTGAGCCAGTAATTTCGGTAGATGGGCATATTTATCCAGTTTTGTCGCAATATGGCTGGCAAAACGATCTAATTGTGATTGATGTTGCTCTAATTGGTTTTGGTAATTAGTATTCCAAATCCAGCGACCACCAAGAATCGCGCAAAGCAAAAACAACACCAGCGAATACAAATAGGCGCGTTGGTTGAAAAGCATGCCGAATCCTTGTGAGTGAACCGAAACTTTAGCCTATCGTTTTTTGTTATCAAGGTGTTGTTGGAGGTTGCCAAATTGGGGGGTAAAACCGGACTTAGATCTCCTTTTATTACTTGAATTGAAAAAAACGCTAGTTTCTCTTGAAAAACGCATTAATGTCCCCATTTCTGACACGGTTAGTAGTTTTATAGATTAAATATGGAGCAGTTAACTGAGAATTTAGGATATTCGCTGATGTATGCAGGGGTTCGGCTCGACAGCCATTGTCAAGGTCGTTAGAATGCTGCGTCTAAATCTATATCCTGAGACTAATCGGAGATACCTTTAGCTGATCAATGAAAAGTGAAGTAAAAGATATCGCTAATTAGTTCGACAGCCAATTTGTGCGCTGTTGATGCTCGAACTTAAATAGGTGCTCTTAGAGTACAAACAAGGATGCAGTTACCAAGCTAAGCTTAGGTAACTCATACGCTCAGCGTGGCTGAGCCAGTATTGAGGTTAATGAATAATGCAAGTTACTGTTGAAACGCTAGAAGGCCTAGAGCGCCGTCTAAACATTACTGTTCCAGTTGCAAACATCGAAGATGCTGTAACAGCTGAACTACGCAACATCGCAAAAAATCGTCGTTTTGATGGTTTCCGCAAAGGCAAAGTGCCTCTTAAAATCGTTGCGCAGATGTACGGTCAAGCAGTACGTCAAGACGTGATGGGTGAAGTTATGCAACGTCACTTCATCGAAGCAATCGTTAAAGAAAAAATTAACCCAGCAGGCGCACCAACTTTTGCTCCAGTATCGGTTAAAGCTGGTGAAGACCTAGTATTCACTGCTTCTTTCGAAGTGTACCCAGAGATCGCACTAGCGGGTCTTGAGAACATCACTGTAGAAAAGCCACAAGCAGAAGTTAAAGACGCTGACGTTGAAGAGATGATCGAGACTCTACGTAAGCAACAAGCTGCTTGGACTGAAGTAGAAGAAGCTGCTGAAGAAGGCAAGCGTGCAACTATCGATTTCGTTGGTTCTATCGACGGTGAAGAGTTTGAAGGCGGCAAAGCTGAAAACTTCCCACTAGAAATGGGTGCTGGTCGTATGATCCCAGGTTTTGAAGATGGTATCGCAGGCAAAACTGCTGGTATGGAATTCGAAATCGAAGTCACTTTCCCAGAAGATTACCATGCTGAAAACCTAAAAGGTAAAGCAGCTAAGTTTGCAATCAAAGTAAACAAAGTTGAAGCGCGTGAACTTCCAGAACTAACTGACGAATTCGTTGCTAAATTCGGTGTTGTTGAAGGTGGCGTTGAAGCACTTAAAGCTGAAGTTCGTAAGAACATGGAACGCGAACTTAAGCAAGCTGTTAAGAACCGCATTAAAGAGCAAGCTCTTGACGGTCTAGTTAAAGAAAACGACATCGACGTACCTGTTGCTCTTATTGACCAAGAAATCGGTACTCTGCGTCAACAAGCGGCTCAACGTTTCGGTGGCAACCCTGAAGCAGCAGCTCAACTTCCACGTGAGCTATTTGAAGAACAAGCAAAACGTCGCGTAGTTGTCGGTCTTCTTCTTGGCGAAGTGATCAAGACTGAAGAGCTTAAAGCTGATGATGAGAAAGTGAAAACGCTAATCGAAGAGATGGCGACCGCTTACGAAGATCCATCAGAAGTTGTTGCTTACTACGAGCAAAACGAGCAAATGATGAGCAACGTGCGCAATATCGCTCTAGAAGAGCAAGCAATTGACGCAATCATCGCTAAAGCTCAGGTTTCTGAAAAAGAAGTTGGCTTCAGCGAGCTAATGAACCAACCTGCTTAATAAGCAAGATCTTGCGTAGAAAAGTTGACTAAACGTTAACTATTCTGCTAACAATGGTCCGTATGATATTTATCATCCGGGCCATTTATTTTAGGGACATCAGAATATGAGCTACCAAGAACAAAATACAATCATGAATGCACTTGTGCCGATGGTGGTTGAACAAACTTCCCGTGGCGAACGTTCTTACGATATCTATTCACGCTTGCTGAAAGAACGCATCATTTTCTTGACGGGTCAAGTTGAAGACAATATGGCAAATCTTGTTGTTGCCCAATTGCTTTTTCTTGAGTCTGAAAACCCAGACAAAGATATTTACCTTTACATTAACTCACCAGGTGGCAGTGTGACTGCGGGTATGGCTATTTACGATACCATGCAGTTTATTAAACCTAATGTGAGCACGCTATGTACAGGTCAAGCTTGTTCAATGGGTGCATTCCTGCTTGCAGGTGGTGCTCCGGGCAAGCGTTTTGCGCTGCCAAACTCTCGAGTTATGATTCATCAGCCTTTAGGTGGTTTCCAAGGTCAAGCGTCTGATATTCAAATACATGCGCAAGAAATCTTGTCCATCAAAGAAAAACTGAACAAATTACTGGCTGAGCATACTGGTCAACCGCTTGAAGTTCTTGAGCGCGATACTGATCGTGATAACTTTATGTCTGCAGAACAAGCCGCGGAATACGGTATCATTGACGAAGTGTTAACCCACCGCGGTTAATTCAACAGGTTTTGAGTTCGATTTAGCTGAATTGAGACAGTGTTTAGTCCAATTCACGGGGGCAATTTGACCTAAATTGATATACACTCAAAACGTATAGATTTAAGGCTAAGAGGTTAGCGAATGACAGATAAAAGCAAAGAGAGCGGTAGTAGTAAGCTTCTTTACTGTTCTTTCTGTGGTAAAAGCCAGCACGAAGTTCGCAAGCTGATCGCCGGTCCATCAGTATACATTTGTGATGAATGTGTCGATCTATGTAACGACATTATTCGCGAAGAAATCAAAGATGTGCTTCCTAAGAAACAATCTGAAGCGTTGCCAACGCCGCGCGAGATTCGTGAGCACCTTGATGATTATGTGATTGGCCAAGATTACGCTAAAAAAGTGCTAGCCGTAGCCGTTTACAACCACTATAAGCGTTTACGTAACGGTGATACAACGAGCGAAGGTGTTGAGCTAGGTAAGAGTAATATCCTACTTATCGGTCCTACCGGTAGTGGTAAAACTTTACTAGCTGAAACATTAGCGCGTTTCTTGGATGTTCCATTTACAATGGCGGATGCTACTACCCTGACTGAAGCAGGTTATGTTGGTGAAGACGTTGAAAATATCATTCAGAAATTACTGCAGAAATGTGATTACGACGTAGCGAAAGCTGAGCGAGGTATTGTCTATATTGATGAAATCGATAAGATTTCACGTAAGGCAGAAAACCCATCGATTACTCGTGATGTTTCCGGTGAAGGCGTACAGCAAGCACTACTGAAACTGATCGAAGGTACGGTAGCTTCAGTTCCACCTCAAGGTGGTCGTAAGCACCCTCAACAAGAGTTCTTGCAAGTTGATACATCTAAGATCTTGTTTATCTGTGGCGGCGCATTTGCCGGCTTGGATAAAGTTATTGATCAACGTGTAGCAACGGGTGCTGGTATCGGCTTTGGCGCAGAAGTGCGTTCAAAAGACGAGAGCAAAACCATCGGTGAGCTGTTCACTCAAGTTGAACCAGAAGATTTAGTGAAATACGGTCTGATCCCTGAATTCATTGGTCGTCTTCCTGTAACGACGACGCTAACTGAATTAGATGAAGAAGCGTTAATTCAGATTCTGTGTGAGCCAAAGAATGCGCTTACTAAGCAGTATGCAGCACTATTCGAGATTGAAGACTCAGAGCTAGAATTCCGCGAAGATGCACTTCGAGCTATTGCGAAAAAAGCAATGGATCGTAAAACCGGTGCTCGTGGTTTACGTTCAATTCTTGAAGCAGTGTTACTTGAGACCATGTATGAATTGCCATCAATGGACAACGTAAGCAAAGTTGTGATTGATGAGTCAGTGATCAATGGCGAATCTGAACCACTGTTAATCTACAGTAATTCAGATAATCAAGCAGCGGGCGCTGAATCGTAATTTGCTGGTAGGTACGTGTTACTAAAAGGAGGATGTAAAATCCTCCTTTTTTTTATTCCTCCATTGATTCCAATCAATTAGCCCCCATATACTGGTTCATAAGACTAAGCGGAAGAGAGAATAATATGAACTTGGAACGTTTCGAACGTATCGAGATCCCAGTACTACCTCTACGAGACGTAGTAGTTTACCCGCATATGGTAATTCCATTGTTTGTTGGTCGTGAAAAGTCGATTGCTTGCCTAGAGGCAGCAATGGAAGCCAACAAGCAAGTGCTTTTGGTTGCTCAAAAAGAAGCCGAAACTGACGAACCAACTAAAGAAGATTTATTCGATGTTGGTACAGTTGCTACCATACTTCAATTGCTTAAGTTACCTGATGGCACTGTGAAAGTGTTGGTTGAAGGTCAACAACGCGCAAAAATTTATAAATTTACTGAAGATGAATTCTTTGTTGCAGATGCGGAATACCTGATCACCAATGACGCTGATGAAAGCGAACAAGAAGTGATTGTTCGCAGTGCAATCAATCAATTTGAAGGCTTTATCAAGCTTAATAATAAGATTCCGCCAGAAGTATTGACTTCATTGAACGGAATCGATGAAGCGGCACGCTTGGCTGATACCATTGCTGCTCATATGCCACTTAAATTGGTCGATAAGCAAAAAGTACTCGAAATTCTGGATGTATCAGAGCGTCTTGAGTTCCTTATGGGACAAATGGAATCTGAAATTGACATCCTACAAGTAGAGAAACGTATTCGTACTCGCGTTAAAAAGCAGATGGAAAAATCTCAACGTGAGTATTATCTGAATGAGCAAATGAAAGCGATTCAGAAAGAGCTTGGCGAAGGCGAAGGTGGCGTAGATGAATTCGAAGTTCTAAAGCAAAAAATTATTGACTCGAAGATGCCACAAGAAGCGCGCGAGAAGACAGAACAAGAGTTACAAAAGCTGAAAATGATGTCGCCAATGTCTGCGGAAGCAACCGTAGTGCGTGGTTATATTGATTGGATGCTAGGTGTGCCTTGGAGCAAGCGTTCAAAAGTTAAGAAGAACTTAGCGAAAGCCGAAGAGATCCTTAATGAAGACCATTACGGTCTAGAGCGGGTTAAAGAACGCATTCTTGAGTATTTAGCGGTGCAAAACCGCATCAATAAGCTAAAAGGACCTATCCTTTGTCTTGTTGGTCCTCCGGGTGTTGGTAAAACGTCATTAGGTCGTTCAATTGCTTCAGCTACGGGGCGTCAATACACGCGAATGGCTCTTGGCGGCGTACGAGACGAAGCTGAGATTCGTGGTCACCGTCGTACTTACATTGGTTCTATGCCGGGTAAGTTGATTCAGAAGATGTCAAAAGTTGGTGTTAAAAACCCACTCTTCCTGTTAGATGAAATTGATAAAATGTCATCTGATATGCGTGGTGATCCATCGTCAGCGTTACTTGAAGTGCTCGACCCTGAGCAAAACAATGCGTTTAACGATCACTACTTGGAAGTGGATTACGATCTGTCTGACGTTATGTTCGTTGCTACGTCAAACTCGATGAATATTCCGGGACCTTTGTTGGATCGAATGGAAGTGATTCGCCTATCTGGCTATACCGAAGATGAAAAGCTTAATATTGCTAAGCGTCATTTGGTCGATAAGCAGGTACAGCGTAACGGTTTGAAGCCAAAAGAGATCCTAATTGAGGACTCAGCAATTATTGGCATCATTCGCTACTATACGCGTGAAGCAGGTGTGCGTAGTTTAGAACGCGAGATTTCTAAAATCTGTCGTAAAGCAGTGAAAAATATTCTGCTTAATAAAGACATCAAACAAGAAACTATCTCGATGGACAACCTAAAAGAGTACTTAGGTGTTCAACGTTTTGATTACGGTAAAGCCGATGATCGCAACCGTATTGGTCAAGTAACTGGTCTTGCTTGGACGGAAGTCGGTGGCGATCTGCTGACTATCGAAACTGAATCCATGCTGGGTAAAGGAAAACTTATTCAGACTGGTTCGCTTGGTGACGTAATGCAGGAATCGATTCAGGCTGCGATGACTGTCGTACGCACTCGTGCAGAGAAATTGGGCATCAATCCTGATTTTTACGAGAAACGTGACATTCATGTCCACGTTCCTGAGGGTGCAACTCCGAAAGATGGTCCAAGTGCAGGTATCGCAATGTGTACCGCATTGGTCTCTAGTCTAACTGGTAACCCAGTGAAAGCTGAGGTGGCGATGACAGGTGAAATAACCCTTCGTGGTGAAGTTTTACCAATCGGTGGTTTGAAGGAAAAATTATTGGCAGCCCATCGTGGCGGCATTAAAACAGTCTTGATTCCTAAAGATAATGAACGTGATTTGGAAGAAATTCCTGAGAACGTGATCGCAGACTTGAAGGTGATTCCAGTGCAGTGGATCGATGAGGTTCTTCGAGTTGCGCTTGAAAGAGATCCATCAGGTGTGGAGTTTGCTGTAGAAAAATAGTGATGTGCAGCAAAAATAAGTAAAAGATTACGCTGATATGCCGAAAA
This sequence comes from Vibrio kasasachensis, assembly GCF_050337565.1. Lineage (NCBI taxonomy): Bacteria > Pseudomonadati > Pseudomonadota > Gammaproteobacteria > Vibrionales > Vibrionaceae > Vibrio > Vibrio kasasachensis. The sequence continues at coordinate 345,832 of NZ_JAKJTB010000008.1, forward strand.
ATGCTTGTCAGCGTTTTTTTTGAACGCTAACTTTAGCCTCTGTAGCTTAAAGCCTTGCTAGATAAGGGCTGAAGCTGAATTTGAAAATGAAATGGAACGAAAAGTCGTCTCACAAAATAATAACAGGCGACGTTAAAGGGGAACCACCGTGAATAAAACTCAATTAGTAGAAACAATCGCAGAAAATTCAGATCTATCTAAAGCAGCCGCTGGCCGTGCACTAGACGCATTTATTGAAGCGGTAAGTGGTACGCTACAGTCTGGCGATCAAGTTGCACTTGTAGGCTTCGGTACTTTTAGCGTACGTACTCGTGCAGCGCGCACAGGCCGTAACCCTAAGACTGGTGAAGAGATCCAAATCGCTGAAGCGAAAGTACCTGCGTTCAAAGCTGGTAAAGCGTTAAAAGATTCTTGCAACTAATCTAAATAGGCTACTTTTAAGTAGTTTGATAGAACCTTTTTAAATTCTGCGCATCATACTGATGCGCTTTTCTTTTTCTGATATTATCAGCGCTACTGAATTTAAATTAATGTACATCGTGTTGCCTCATGCTGAGGTAATTGCGGGTCATACGCGGAGAGTAACAAAAGTATGATGGAACGATTGCGCGAAGGCGTGAATAGCATCGCGGTTAAAATTATCCTAGGCCTGATTATTCTATCTTTCGTATTTGCGGGTGTAGGTAGTTACATCGTAGGCGGTGGCAGTAATGTTGCTGCGAAAGTTGGTAATATTGAAATCAGTCGTGGTGAATTCGAGCAAGCTTACCAAAACGAACGTAATCGTATGCAAGCTCAGCTTGGCGATTATTTCTCAAATCTACTAGCTGACCCTAGTTACGTTGCGTCTTTCCGTCAGTCGGTTCTAGACCGTTTGGTTAATAGCGCTTTGCTAGATCAACATGCTAAAGCACTCGGTTTACGCGTAAGCGATGTGCAAGTTCGTAATTTGCTACTCACGACGCAAGCTTTCCAAGTCGAAGGCAAGTTTAACCAAGAGGTTTACCAATCAGCACTACGCCGTGGCGGTCTTACTCCAGAAGGTTATGCAGAGTCTATCCGCCGTGACTTAGTGCGCAATCAACTGCTATCAGCAGTACAAGCAAGTGATTTCTCTCTACCGGGTGAAGTGTCTGCGCAAAGCAAACTCATTATGCAAACTCGTGAAATCAGAACGATTAACCTAGCGCTCGCAGATTTTGCTGAGAAGGTTGAGCTTTCTGAAGACGAAATTAATCAGTACTACCAACAAAACCCAGATCGTTACACTCGTCCTGAACAGGCGAAGGTGGCATACATCGAACTATCAGCCGAATTGCTAAAGAACTCGATTGAAGTCAGTGACAAGCAAGCACAGCAGTACTATCAAGAGCATCTTGATAAGTATTCATCAGATGAGCAGCGTAAAGTTAGCCATATTTTGGTGCAGGGTGATGATCAAGCCAAAGCTCAAGCAATTCTTGACGAGTTAAATGCTGGTGCAGACTTTGCTGTTTTAGCTGAAGAGAAGTCTGAAGATATCGGCAGCTCGGAAGAGGGGGGTTCTCTAGGCTGGATTGAACGTGGTGTGATGGATCCTGCGTTTGAAGAAGCGGCATTTGCTCTTGAAAAATCGGGTGAGGTTACTGGGCTGGTTAAATCTAATTTCGGTTACCATATTATCAAATTGGATGAACTAAAAGACTCTGTTGCGAAACCTTATGCCGAAGTAGCTGAAGTAATCAAGCAAGATCTTCGCGATCAACAAGCGGTTGATAAGTTCTATGAATTGCAAAGTGATTTGGAGAGAGTGGCATTCGAATTCCCAGATTCTCTAGACGATGCGGCGGAAGCAATTGGTGCTAAGATCGTAACAACTGATTTTATCTCTCAAACAGATGCGCCTGAGTTGCTAACTACCCCTGCGGTAATGCAAGCGATTCTAAGCCCTGAAGTCAAAGAAGATGGTCTTAATTCAGAAGTGATCGAAGTGGCTCCTGAGCATGTGATTGTGGTACGAGTTAATGATACTCGTGATGAGACAGTACAACCTCTTGAAGAAGTTCGAGAGCAAGTGCTTGCTCAGCTTTCTCGCGTGAAAGGAGAGCAAAACGCGATTGCTCTTGCGACACAAGTTGTTACTGAGCTAAAAGCGGGTAACCAATCTGTTTTGGCTGAAAACATGCTAGCTTTTGGTGAGGCGACTACCATCGACCGTAGTTCTCCGTTAGCAAAAGTGGCTTTCGCAATGCCTAAACCTGTTGCTGGCAATGTTGAGTTCGCTCAGTCTAAATCTTTCAATGGTGACATAGTAATTGTTGAACTAGATGCAGTTTCAGATGTGTTCAACACTCAATACAACGAACAGATTGCAAATCAACTAGTGCAGATGAATGCTCAGCAGAACTTAGAAGGTCTGATTAGTATTCTACGCAAGACGATCGATATTGAGTATACGGCCGTGACGCAATAGCGCGTAACAATGTAATTCACATTAATATCAAAACGGGCAGCTTAAGCTGCCCGTTTTGTTTCTCAAAGTTGCAATTAACATTGCCTTCTTCAGAGCTTATGGTGAAGAGCCACCAAACTGTTAATGAGGAATTGCAATGAAAATCAAAGCTGTTTTTTTAACGTTACTGCTTGCTTTGGCTACACCATTTACTTTCGCTGCTGATAAAGCAGTAGAAGATCCTAAATACGACGGTATAGATATTGTTGTTAATGTAAACCAAGCCTCTGCTCAGGAGATTGCTGATTTACTGAAAGGGATTGGTTTAAAGAAAGCTCAATCAATAGTTGAATATCGTGACCAGCAAGGTCCTTTTAAGCAAATTGAAGATTTAGCTAAGGTCAACGGAATTGGTGAGGCAACAGTAGCAAAAAACATTGCACGCATAGAACTTTAGCCTAACTTAACTCAGGGGGTGAATCGTTACTCCTTGGGTTGTTTCTTTTGTTTGCATTTGATATTCATTTAAACAAAAACTTCCCTAGAACCTAAGTCCATTTCGCTCTATAATTTCTCGCCGAAAAAGCCAGGGCAGCATCGTTCTGGCGACAAGCAACTTGGAGAATTTCATGTCCTCTCACACACCAGTCATTACTGTAGATGGACCAAGTGGTGCGGGTAAAGGCACGCTTTGTATGCGCTTAGCAAACAAGCTCGGCTTTCATCTACTCGATTCAGGTGCAATTTATCGAGTTCTTGCACTCGCTGCTATTCATCATGGTGTTGATCTCGAATCAGAAGACGCACTAGTGGCATTAGCCACCCACCTTGATGTCCAGTTTATTGCTGAAGGCGAGTTAGTCAAAGTGATTCTGGAGGGTGAAAATGTTTCTGATGAGCTTCGCAAAGAGCAAACTGGTATGGCGGCTTCTAAAGTAGCGGCATTACCTCGCGTTCGCGAAGCGTTATTGCGTCGTCAACGAGCTTTTGTAGATGGTACCGGTTTAGTTGCCGATGGTCGTGATATGGGAACCGTTGTATTTCCACAAGCGGAAGTGAAAATTTTCCTAGATGCTAGTGCTGAAGAGCGCGCACAGCGCCGTCTTAAACAGTTGCAAGGCAAAGGCTTAGATGTTAAATTTGACGACCTTTTGAGCGAGATCAAAGAGCGAGACGATAGAGATCGTAATCGCCCAGTGGCGCCATTGCGCCCTGCTGATGATGCTCTAGTGCTTGACTCTACGTTAATGAGTATCGACGAAGTTGTCGAAAAGGCACTACAATATATTGAATCTAAACTGACTGCGTAATAGACGGGGTCAGCTCGGAGCGTCGGTCGCAAGGATGATGACTGGCGAATTTAATAACCCCATGCGGTAGGATACCCGTGGACGTTTAATTTATTGAAGATTAAATAAATGACTGAATCTTTTGCTCAACTCTTTGAAGAGTTTCTAAGTGAAACTGAATTCCAACAAGGCAGTATCGTTAAAGGTACTGTAGTAGCTATCGAGAACGGTTACGTTCTTGTAGATGCTGGTCTTAAGTCTGAATCTGCTATCCCAGCTGAACAGTTCAAGAACGCTGCTGGCGAACTTGAAGTAGAAGTTGGTTCTGAAGTTGACGTTGCTCTAGACGCTGTGGAAGACGGTTTCGGTGAAACTCAACTTTCTCGTGAGAAAGCGAAGCGTCATGAAGCTTGGATCGTTCTTGAGAAGGCTTACGAAGAAGCTGAAACTGTTGTTGGTATCATCAACGGTAAAGTTAAAGGCGGTTTCACTGTTGAACTTAACGGTATCCGTGCTTTCCTTCCTGGTTCTCTAGTAGATGTACGTCCTATTCGCGACACAGCTCACCTAGAAAACAAAGAGCTAGAGTTCAAAGTTATCAAACTTGATCAGAAGCGTAACAACGTAGTTGTTTCACGTCGTGCTGTTATCGAATCTGAAAACAGTGTTGAACGTGACGAGCTACTTGAAAACCTACAAGAAGGCGCAGAAGTTAAAGGTATCGTTAAGAACCTTACTGACTACGGTGCATTCGTTGATCTAGGTGGTGTTGACGGTCTTCTACATATCACAGATATGGCTTGGAAACGCGTTAAGCACCCATCAGAAATCGTTAACGTAGGTGACGAGATCCTAGTTAAAGTTCTTAAGTTCGACCGTGAGCGCACTCGTGTATCACTAGGTCTTAAGCAACTTGGCGAAGATCCATGGGTAGCAATCGCTAAACGTTACCCAGAAGGTCACAAGCTTTCTGGTCGTGTTACTAACCTAACTGATTACGGCTGTTTCGTAGAAATCGAAGAAGGCGTGGAAGGTCTAGTACACGTTTCTGAAATGGATTGGACTAACAAGAACATCCACCCATCTAAAGTTGTTAATGTTGGCGACGAAGTTGAGGTTATGGTTCTTGAGATTGACGAAGAACGTCGTCGTATCTCTCTAGGTCTAAAACAGTGTAAAGCTAACCCATGGCAGTCATTCGCTGAAGCGCAAGCTAAAGGCGATCAAGTTACTGGTAAGATCAAGTCAATCACTGACTTTGGTATCTTCATCGGTCTAGACGGCGGCATCGATGGTCTAGTTCACCTATCTGACATTTCTTGGAATGTTGCTGGCGAAGAAGCTGTACGTGAGTACAAGAAAGGCGACGAGATCTCTGCAGTTGTTCTAGCAGTAGACGCAGAGCGTGAGCGCATCTCTCTAGGCGTTAAGCAAATGGAAAATGACCCATTCAATGCTTACGTTGCAGAGAAGAAGAAAGGCGTTCTTGTTAACGGTACTGTAACTGCAGTAGACGCTAAAGGTGCAACTATCGAGCTTGAAGAAGGCGTAGAAGGTTACATCCGCGTTTCTGAAATCGCTCGCGACCGCGTAGAAGACGCATCTCTAATCCTAAGCGTTGGTGACAGCGTTGAAGCGAAGTTCACTGGTGTAGACCGTAAGAACCGCGTAATCAACCTATCTATCAAAGCTAAAGATGAAGCTGATGAGCAAGAAGCAATGGCATCTATCAACAAGCAAGATGACAATGCATTCGGCAACGCTATGGCTGACGCTTTCAAAGCAGCTAAAGGCGAATAATTTTATTCCCTTATAGCAAAAAGGAGCCGAAAGGCTCCTTTTTTATTTTTATGGGCTAATACCAATTTCTGCAACCAGATTTAAAGAAAGCGATCTATAGTCGCACATGTTGTACAAATATTGTCTAGAATTACTAGCAAGTGTTTGTTGGAATTGGTATTAGTTACTATAATAAATGATAAATTACTCTAAGAGGGAAACTATGACTAAGTCTGAATTGATTGAAAGACTCTGCGCTGAGCAAACTCATCTTTCAGCTAAAGAAGTCGAAGATGCTGTGAAAGATATTCTTGAGCATATGGCATCTACACTTGATAGCGGTGAACGCATTGAGATTCGTGGTTTTGGCAGTTTCTCTCTTCACTACCGCGAGCCTAGGGTTGGACGTAATCCTAAAACGGGTGAGAAAGTTGAACTAGAGGGCAAGCATGTGCCTCACTTTAAACCAGGCAAAGAGTTGCGTGAACGCGTAAATCTGGGTTAATACAAACGAATTTAAGGCGAGATTATTTTTTATAAATGTGATCTTAGCTGTTAATTATAGTAAAACGGCACACCTTCAAAGTGTGCCGTTTTTTTATACAAAAATGAAAGTCACACTGGAATCTTTGTTTGATAATTGAGCTGTCAATGGCAAATTTTTGACGATTAATCGTTCAATTATCACACATATTTGAAGCGGATTTGACAAAATATATCGTATTGCTATCATTCGCCGCGCAGTAATTCCGAAATTATTACAATTTCCAGTCTAATGAATATGCCATTTGTTGGTTATATAGACGTTAAAATTGCTTCACATAATTTGAAGCACATCAGACATTTAAGGCTGAAATACCGCCTTAATCATATACAAAGCACATTGTAGCTAGCACCCCTTCTCGGACTATATTTATAGTTCGATTTTAACATTATCCAGAGGTTTAATTTGGAAGTATTCACCTTTTTTCTGGAGAATTGGGAGATCATTGTATCGCGAACCGTTGAGCATCTATCACTTGTGAGCTTAGCTGTCGGATTAGCGATATTGACAGGCGTACCAATTGGTATTGCGATCACCCAAAGCCAACGAGCAGCCAACATCGTACTGTATGTTGCCTCGATAATTATCACCATACCGTCAATTGCCCTTTTTGGCATTATGATCCCAACACTCTCTTTGATTGGTCAGGGTATTGGTTATTTACCCGCGGTGATAGCGGTACTGCTTTACTCGCAGTTGCCCATTATTCGCAACACTTATACAGCGATCAACAATGTTGACCCAGCTTTGCGCGAAGCCGCGCGAGGAATGGGATTAACCAGTATGCAGCGTCTACGCCTAGTTGAAATTCCACTTGCTATCCCAGTTATCATGGCGGGCGTTCGAATGGCAGTGGTGATGAACATAGGTGTAATGGCTATTGCGACTTATATCGGTGCAGGTGGTTTAGGCACCTTCATCGCACGTGGCATCAGTCAATCCGATCCACGCCAGCTTATTGTTGGTGCCGTGACCGTTAGTGTACTAGCCATCATTGCAGATATGGGACTTGCTAAAGTTCAAAAAAAATTGACACCAAATGGTGTTGTTGTTGACAGCTAAACCTGTGTAACACTCAGAGATTCGAAGAGACTGATTTTATGATCCAACTAGAAAACCTAACCAAGATTTTCGAAACACCGCAGGGTGTCACTACAGCAGCAGACCATATAAGCATGGAAGTCCCTACGGGTGAAATTTGTGTGCTTTTGGGACCATCAGGCTGTGGCAAAACAACGACGTTAAAAATGATCAACCGCCTTGTCACTCCAACTTCGGGTAGAGTTTTGATCAATGGCGAAGATACAACGGACATCGATACCGTGACACTACGCCGAAATATCGGCTATGTGATCCAGCAGATTGGTTTGTTTCCAAATATGACCATCGAAGAAAACATTGCGCTAGTGCCTAAATTGATGGGATGGGATGCAAAACGCTGCCACCAACGAGCGAAAGACCTCTTAGATATGGTTGCGCTTGAACCGAATACTTTCATGAAGCGTTTTCCAAATGAACTTTCAGGCGGTCAGCAGCAACGTGTCGGTGTTATTCGAGCACTTGCAGCGGATGCTCCTGTATTACTAATGGATGAACCATTTGGTGCAATTGACCCGATAAACCGCGAAGTGATTCAAGATGAGTTCCTTAAAATGAATAAGGAACTGAAAAAAACCATCATGTTTGTTTCTCATGATATTGATGAAGCAGTAAAAATGGCGGATAAAATAGCTATCTTCCGCGATGGAAAGTTGGAGCAATACTCAAGCCCTGACCGTTTGCTTGCAAAACCGGAAACGGATTTTGTTGCTGACTTTGTTGGTACAGACCGAACATTGAAGCGTTTACAACTGGCTACCGCTGGTGATGTTATGGAAGCGTTGGTCCCGGTTGTAACGGCTGAAGAGTCCTTAGCACAAGCAGCGGCAAAAATGGATGAATATGGTCATGGCATGATCGTAATGGTGAACAAGCAATATCAACCTGTAGGGATGATCACGAAAGAAATGGCGGTTTCACAGCGCGGTCTTTGTGGTGAGCATTATGCGGGGGTTCCAATTGTTATGCAGGAAAATCAAGACTTGCGTGCTGTTGTATCCAAGATGTTTGCGTTTGACACGTCTTGGATTCCTGTCGTTGATGCACAAGGTCGTTTATGTGGTGAAGTGTCACAGCGTGGCATAACGCATCACCTTGGCGCGAAATATCAGACGAAGGGGTAAAGTGTGAAGCAAGAAAAGATCCGCAATATCTTGCAGTTCGCTTTATTGGTTGCCGCCTTTCTTCTTGGTGCGACCTTGCAAGCCAACGGCTTTATCGAAGAGTTTATGTACTATAAGGAAGACATTGTCTACCTAGCGAGTGAACACGTAAAGCTGACTTTGATCTCTGGTACCATTGCCATTTTTATTGGTATGCCAGCGGGTATTATATTAAGTCGCCAGTCTATGCGCCGTTTTTCGGAACCCGCAATGCAGGTGTTTAATATTGGTACTACAGTACCGACACTTGCAGTTCTCGCTTTATCGATGACATTACTTGGTATTGGTAATACACCGGCTATTTTTGCTCTCGCAATAGCCACAGTTTTACCGATCGTAAGAAATACCTACACAGGTCTCATCTCGGTACCAGAGTACCTTAAAGAAGCAGCAACAGGCATGGGGCTTACTCCTTTACAGCAACTTTTTCGCGTTGAGTTACCCAATGCAATGTTCGTCATTATGGCGGGCATTAGAACGGCGTTTGCTATCAATATTGGTACAGTGCCACTCGCATTCTTGATCGGTGGTACTGGTCTGGGAGAATTGATTTTCACAGGTATTGATTTGGATGAGCTAAGCATGATGTTGGCAGGAGCAATTCCGACAGCAAGCTTGGCCGTTATTATCGACATGATGCTTGGCATGCTCACGTTTGTCGTCGTTAAAAAGGGTGTAAATCCTTTACGTAAATAGCATTTGAAATGCTGATTACAAAAAAGCATTGAGAAATTACAACATATAGGAATGGAATAAAATGTCTAAATTTTCAACACTGTTTTGCGCAGCTGTAATTGCGCTTACATCAACAATTTCACAGGCAGATGAACTGGTTGTTGGTGGAAAAGGATTTACAGAGCAACTACTGGTTGCTTCTATGACGCAACAATACCTAGTAGGTCAAGGTTACGACGTTGATAAACGCGACGGCATGGGTTCAACCGTCCTTCGTAAAGCGCAAGAGAATGGTCAAATCGATTTGTATTGGGAGTATACCGGTACTTCTTTGATCACTTTCAACAAGATCAAAGAGCGTATGTCAGCAGATGACGCCTATGCCAAAATCAAAGAACTTGATGGTAAGAAAGGTCTTGTATGGTTAGAACGCTCCCAAGCAAATAACACTTATGCGCTGGCTATGCGTGCAGACGATGCTGCAGCAAAGAACATAGTGACTATTTCAGATTTCGCAGCCTATGTTAACAGTGATGGCAAAGATACGATCTTCGCTTCAAATGTTGAATTTGCGGCACGTCCTGATGGCTTAAAGCCAATGCAAAAAGAGTACGATTTCAAATTTACACGTAAAAACGTGAAAAAAATGAATTCAGGCTTAACCTATCAAGCATTAAAAACAGGCGATGTTGATGTATCTCTTGTATTTGCCACAGATGGTCGTATCAAAGCGTTTAACTTTGTTGTCCTAAAAGATGATAAAGGCTTTTTCCCGAACTACGCTCTGGTTCCAGTCGTACGCAAAGATACTCTCGACAAAAATCCAAAGCTGGCAGAACAATTAAATACTCTATCAGCATTGCTTAATGATGAGGTTATGGCGACGCTGAATGCAGCAGTTGATGTTGAAGGTAAAAGCATCGAATCAGTCGCGAAGCAATTTTTGGTAGATAACAAGCTTATCTAATCAAGGGTAACGAGCCACGCAGACTAAAAGGGTCGACGATAACGTTGACCCTTTCTTATTGTTAGGACTAATTGAATGATGAAAAAACAGTTGAAGGTTGCCGTTGCACAGATTGCCCCGAAATTGGCAGATGTAGAACAAAACTGTACTAAACATATTGAGTATATATTGAAGGCTAGGGCGGAAGGAGTTGATGTGCTCCTTTTCCCTGAACTCTCTCTAACGGGTTATAGCTTGAATAATGAAGTGCCCAATGTGGCGGCAAAGCGCGATGCTAAGATGTTTTCATTGCTCTCAGAAGTTGCACCTGAAATGCTAATCAGTGTCGGTTTTGTTGAAGAAGCGGCACCGGGAGAATTTTATAACGCACAAGCGACTCTGGGTGAAGGACAAGTTGTGCACGTTCATCGAAAACTCAATTTGCCGACGTATGGTGGTCTTGAGGAAGGCAAATGGTACGGACAAGGGCAACAGCTTACGATGTGTTCACACATGGAAGGCTGGCCAGTACATACTTTGATTTGCGCCGATTTATGGAATCCGGCATTACCGCATCTCGCTATGCTTGATAAGCCGACGCTGTTACTTGCGCCTGTCAATTCGGCAGCAGACATTGTTTCTGATGAATTTTCCAACCCAAGTGGGTGGAAGACCAACACTGATTTTATCTCTATGACTTATGGTGTCCCCCTTTTAATGGCAAACAGTTGTGCTTTGGAAGGAAGCAGCCGTTTTTGGGGAGGGTCGAGAATTCTAGACGCATTTGGTCATCTGTTAGCCGAAGCTGGGGATGAGGAAGAATTGCTGATTGCTGATATTTATATCGACGATATCATCAATGCACGCTTCCAATTACCAACGATTAGAGATGCAAATAACCCGCTGATTGCAAAGTTACTCAATGAAAGATTGTGAAACGAAACGCGACTAAAGCTGGTGTCGAGATGAACATATCACACTGAAATTGGAGATTATTGCTAATATCCGTGGTCTGAATGTCCATTTTACTGCATAATCTTAGCTGTCGATTTTAGAATAGGTAATGGACTATGAAAATTATAAAAATCGTTATCGTATTGGCTTTGTTCCTGATAGCTTTAGCTTTGGGTTCGCAAAACCAAGCTGTTGTGACTTTTAATTACCTGTTGGCTCAGGGCGATTTCCATTTGTCTACGCTACTTGGCGTTGTTTTTGTGACTGGCTTTGTTATTGCGTGGGTTATCTTTGGTAGCCTTCACCTGAAATCAAAAATGCAAGTACGCAAATTAAATAAGCAACTTAAAAAGCTCACTCCTACCCCTACTGGGGTTGAACAAAGTAAAGCATAATCGAGATAAGTAGGCTTTTTCCTCAATGCTAGAAATACTCTTCTTGTTGTTGCCGATTGCCGCAGCCTATGGCTGGTACATGGGTAATCGTAGCGCGCAACAAGACAAGCAAAAGCACTCAAACCAAATCTCCCGGCAATACGTAGCGGGTCTTAACCTTTTGCTATCAGATCAGTCTGACAAAGCGGTTGATCACTTTATTGAACTGCTTCAAGTTGATAATGACACCATCGATACGCATTTGGCTTTGGGTAACTTGTTTCGTTCTAGAGGCGAGGTTGATCGTGCAATTCGTATTCACCAAAATTTAATTTCTCGTTCAGGTTTAACTATTGATCAGAAAAATATCGCGCTGCAGCAGTTAGCAAAAGACTACATGGCGTCAGGATTTCTAGATCGTGCAGAAAAGATTTTCGAGCAATTAGTAGAAGAGCCAGACCATCGAGAAGCTGCGTTGCAGCAGTTAGTCGCGATCTATCAGCAAACCAAAGAGTGGCATAAAGCTATTTACTATGCGAACCAACTATTTAAGTTGGGGCGTAAGCGTATGCGCATCAGTATTGCTCATTTCTATTGTGAAATGGCAATGCAAGATCAAGCTGATGGTGAGCGCAATCAGGCTATAGGACATTTCAAACGAGCGTTGAGCGAAGACCCTAAATGTGTACGTGCTAGCATTGCACTGGGTAAGCTCTATCTTGAAAGTGAAGACTATCTCCACACGATTAAATATATGACGATGGTGCTGGATCAAGATTCTGAGTTTATCAGTGAAGTATTGCCTACATTGGCTGATTGCTATCATCACTTAGGGCAAGAAGACGAACTGCTCGACTTTTTACGCCAGAGTATCGCCAATAAAGCAGGAGTGTCTGCTGAATTGATGTTGGCTCAGTTAGTCGCACAACATGACGGTTCTGCTGCTGCGCAAGAATTACTAACTCGGCAGCTAGTGAAAAATCCAACCATGAAAGGCTTCTTCCGTTTGATGGATTACCATCTAATGAATGCAGAAGAAGGGCGAGCGAAAGAAAGTTTGGCGACACTACAAAAACTGGTTGGTGAGCAATTAAAAGTTAAACCACACTACCGTTGTCGTAAATGTGGCTTCTCAACGCACTCGATGTATTGGCATTGTCCTTCATGTAAAGGGTGGGGGACGATTAAACCAATCCGCGGTTTGGACGGTGAATAGTTTATTTTCAATGCAGCTAATTTATTAGCTGCATTTTTTTAACAAAAACATTTTAGATAAGAATAAGTTAATTAGGAGATGAAATGATTGACCAAAAAGTTATCGTAGCACTGGATTATGACAACCTAGCGAACGCATTAGCTTTTGTAGACCGTATTGACCCAGCGTCGTGCCGTCTTAAAGTGGGCAAAGAAATGTTTACGCTGTTTGGTCCTGACTTCGTCAAAGAGCTTCACAAGCGAGGTTTTTCTGTATTCCTTGACCTCAAGTTTCATGATATTCCAAACACATGTTCGAAAGCTGTACGTGCAGCAGCAGAAATGGGTGTGTGGATGGTCAATTTACACGCTAGTGGTGGCGAGCGCATGATGACGGCATCACGTGAGATTCTTGAGCCTTATGGCAAAGACCGTCCGTTACTTATTGGTGTGACAGTATTAACCAGTATGGAGCAGCATGATTTGGCTGGTATTGGCCTTGATATAGCACCAAAAGATCAAGTTATCCGTTTGGCTAGCTTGACTAAAAATGCAGGTCTTGATGGTGTGGTATGTTCAGCTCATGAGTCTTCTATGCTAAAGAGTGAGCTTGGTAAAGAGTTTAAGTTGGTCACTCCCGGGATTCGTCCTGAAGGTTCAGACCAAGGTGACCAACGCCGCATTATGACGCCAGTTCAAGCAATTCAAGCGGGTTCTGATTATCTAGTCATTGGACGCCCTATTACTCAAGCGGAACAACCTGCCGCTGTTCTAGCTGCGATAAATGCCACATTAGTTTAATTAGTTTGTGATAAAGAAAAAGTCAGCAATCGCTGACTTTTTGTATTTGTAGAGTATTAGATTTGCTTAAGAATAAAAAAGGTCGCAGAAGCGACCTTTTCAAAGGCAATTAGATAGCTATTACCATTTTTTCTTTTCACCAAAGAGCGCATCCATATCTTCTTCGCGCTGCTTATCGACAATTTGTTGTTGATCTGAGGCGCTTTGGTTTTGTCTGCGTTTTTCAATATCATCATACATTGCCTGTAGCTTCTCTTTCGCTTGCGTAGAGTAGGCATCGTTCTTTGTGCTTAATACATCCAATCCCTTACGGAGCAACTGGATTGCGGTACCTGGCTGCCCACGCACAATCGCATCATTTGAACGTTTGACAACATTCTCTATGTTAATACGTACTTGAATGGTCTCTAAGCGTGCGTTCTCAACCACATAACCTTCGGTATCAAAACGCCCTTTGTTATGTTCATTGCGAATGGTGTCTCTAAGGCGCTTAACCAATTTCAGCATCACAATGGCTTGCTTATCATTACTTGGCACTTTAAATGTAGTACTTTCGCCGCCTTGAAAGTTTGCTTTCAAGTTTTCAATTTGTTGCTTTACATGTTCGACTCGTTGTTCAAGTTGCTTGTTCTTTGGATCAAGCTCAGACATGCTTTGTACTGCGTCAAGAATACGGTTATTCAGACACAGCAGAAGGTTTTTACTAAAAGGCATGTGATGAGCATGACCAATAAGATCTTCGGTAGCATCGATAATGGCTATGTATCTAGCACTTTCTTGCTTTTTTGCTGTGGCAATTTTCGCGTTATATTGCAGGATGATGTTGTAACCGAGTACAAGCACCAACAAAATCGCGACGAGAGCAATGATTAAACCAATATTCATAAATTCCGTTATCTTATGTTTATTACGGCTAGCCGCTAAGGATACACGATTCTGTAGACCGACGGCACCAAATATTCCAACACGTGAGTATTATTGCTTGTTGAAACTTTGAATAATATGTAAAAGCCAATTTCAGGCTAGAAACTGAGCTTTCGATTGCAAATTTTGTCTTTGTAAACCTAATCGACTTAACGTGTTTCGGCTAAATTGCCAATTTAACTACCAATTTACTGAAAGAGACGTTATAACTAAATATTATAAAGTATGTAGCTAAGTCGTTAACTAAATATAGTCGCCAAATGACTTGGTTATATCCACCAGCATATCGAAAGGGATTACGAGGTCGCGAATGAAGTTACAACAACTGAAATATATTGTTGAAGTAGGCAACCATAACTTGAATGTATCAGCTACGGCTGAGAGTTTATATACTTCTCAACCAGGGATCAGTAAGCAAGTTCGTCTTCTCGAAGATGAATTGGGTATTCAGATCTTTGAAAGAAGTGGTAAGCACTTAACTCAAGTGACGTCTGCTGGTGTTGATATCATTCGTATTTCTCAAGAAATTCTTGCCCGAGTGGAAAGCATTAAAGCCGTTGCTGGCGAGCATACTCATCCAGAAATGGGCACGTTGAATATTTCAACCACACATACTCAAGCTCGTTATGCATTGCCTGATGTCATCAAAGGTTTTACCAATCGTTACCCGCGAGTATCGCTGCACATGCATCAAGGCACACCGAGCCAGATGTCGGAGGCGATCGCAAAAGGCACAGCAAATTTTGCCATCGCAACGGAAGCGCTGCATTTATACCAAGACGCAATAATGCTGCCTTGTTATCACTGGAATCGTTCAATAGTGGTACCTAAAGATCATGCTTTGGCGCAGAAAGCTCATATCACGATTGAAGATTTAGCAAGCTACCCTTTGGTGACTTATGTATTCGGGTTTACTGGGAGATCTGAACTTGATACTGCTTTTAACAAAGTTGGATTAACACCTCGGGTTGTCTTTACTGCCACTGATGCCGATGTCATTAAGACCTACGTCCGTATGGGGATGGGGGTTGGTGTGATTGCCAGTATGGCGATTGATAAAGCCCAAGACGAGGATTTGGTCGCAATCGACGCAAGCCATATTTTTGGCGCGAGTACCACCAGTATCGGTTTCCGTCGTGGTACATTCTTACGTTCATATATGTTCGACTTTATGGAGCGTTTTGCTCCGCATTTAACGCGACCTGTGGTTGAGCAAGCGTTGTCATTAAAATCCAACGCTGAGATTGAAGAGATGTTCAAAGACATCGAACTACCAGTGCGCTAAATTACTACTCAAAATGCTCACTTCCCTCTAGAATTGGCGATCTCTGAGCCGTTGACCAAGAGGGAAGTATGCGAACCTTGTTTGAATCTATTGATACATACCTAGCTAATAACCAAGATTTTTGGCGTTTCGAGCCGTTTTTGGTCTCGCAGCAGCAAACACTTCCTTGGGTCTCAACTCATCCTTCCCTTTGTCAGTGGCTTGAAAATCTCACAGAAGAACAAATCGAGTATTATAAGCAAGATTTTGCTTCGCTAGTGGCAACGACTAGCCAATTTTTCCCGCAACTTGAATTGTTTTTACAACAATTAGATTTGGCTTCTCTTCCGCTCTCTGGACTTAAGCTAGAACGTGGTATTGATGTCGGTGTTCCGGGACGTAAGTTGAGGCAAATTGTAGCCATGGGAGAGGCGTCATTGCTGAAACATGAAAGCAGTGAATGGCTAGAATGGTGCTCAGGTAAAGGCTTTCTCGGTAGAATTCTAGCGAGCCAAAGTCAGCAAAAAGTGACCAGTTTTGAATATCAACACGATCTTTGTTTGGCTGGGCAAGCCGATGCAGATAAGCAGGGGTTGAACATGGACTTTGTACAAGGTGATGCTTTTAAAGCAGAATCAAATGAAGTATTCAATTCAGAACAGCATGCAGTTGCTTTGCACGCTTGTGGCGACTTACACGTTACTTTGATTGAAAAAGCTGTTCAGCATCACCTTCCCGCACTGAGTATTTCGCCATGCTGCTATCACTTAATTAACTCGACTCAATATCAGCCACTTTCTGAATTGGCTAAGCGTTCCCAATTAGACCTTACTCAAACGGAATTGCGTATTCCACTGCAAGAATTGGTTACAGGTGGCGAACGTGTTAAACGCCATCGAACACAAGAGATGAGCTATCGTTTAGGTTTGGATATCTTGCTGCGCGAGCAATTAGGACAAAAGAGCTATTTGTCAGTGCCTAGCGTGAAAAAGTCCCAGCTCTCTGATGGGTTTGAAGATTTTTGCCGCTGGGCTGCAGTTAAAAAATCGCTGACTTTGCCAAATTGCGACTACCAATATTACTTGCAACGAGGCGTTGAGCGTTTCTGGAACATGGAACGATTGAGTTTAGTTCAGCAGCTCTTTAAACGAGGGCTAGAGTTGTGGCTCGTACTTGATAAAGCATTGTACTTAGAACAACACGGTTATCGGGTCACAATAACTGAGTTTTGTTCTCGTGAAGTCACACCGCGTAATATATTGCTCCAAGCGATAAAAAGGTAGTTCTCTTTTTGTTGCTTTATTGTTAATTCTTGCTTCCAATTTATGTAACTTATTGGTAATAATGAAGGGTGTGCACAAAAAATGTGCAGATGAAAAACAAAAATAATTAAAGCCAACTTGATTGGCAAACATACAACATCCCGAATAATTGCTTAAATCAAGGAGTTAAGATGAAAGCAAGCAAAGCAATTGCAACCGCCGTTCTTGCAGGTATAGCACTACTCTCTTCTAATAGCATCATGGCAAAAACAGCGAAAGTGGCTGTTTCACAGATAGTTGAGCACCCAGCATTGGATGCGACTCGACAAGGTCTGATTGATGGTCTTAAAGCGAAAGGTTATGAGCAAGGTAAAAACCTAGATTTTGATTACAAAACTGCACAAGGCAACCCTGCGATCGCTGTTC
Organism: Vibrio kasasachensis; assembly: GCF_050337565.1. Taxonomy (NCBI): domain Bacteria; kingdom Pseudomonadati; phylum Pseudomonadota; class Gammaproteobacteria; order Vibrionales; family Vibrionaceae; genus Vibrio; species Vibrio kasasachensis. Next base: position 362,956 of record NZ_JAKJTB010000008.1, read on the forward strand.
AGATCGCTCGCCAATATGTGGGTGAGAGACCGGATGTGCTCGTCGGTATTGCTACCCCTACCGCTCAAGCTTTAGTTTCAGCTACTCGTGATATCCCGGTGGTATTTACTGCAGTCACCGATCCAGTCGGTGCGAAACTGGTTAGCCAGCTCGAACAACCGGGGAAAAATGTAACGGGTTTATCCGATCTTTCTCCTGTCGCTCAACATGTTGAGTTAATCAAAGAAATCTTACCAAATGTCAAAAGCATTGGTGTCGTATATAACCCTGGTGAAGCGAATGCTGTCACCTTGGTTGAACTGCTTAAAACGCATGCGAAAATGCAGGGTATTGAAGTAGTCGAAGCGACCGCGCTAAAAAGTGCTGACGTTCAATCAGCAACACAAGCGATTGCATCTAAATCCGATATTCTCTATGCACCAACGGATAACACGGTTGCTAGTGCAATAGAGGGGATGATCGTGGCTGCGAATCAATCAAAAACACCAGTACTTGGTGGTGCGACATCTTACGTTGAAAAAGGGGCTATTGCAGGTCTCGGCTTTGACTACTATCAAGTTGGTGTACAAACTGCTGATTACGTTGCTGCGATCCTTGAAGGTCAAGAACCCGGTGAGCTAGATGTTAAAGTAGCAAAAGGTTCAGACTTAATTGTGAATAGCGGCGTAGCGGAAATGCTTGGTATCGAGATTCCACAATCAGTATTGGAACGCGCGACAAGCGTTAAATAAGCATCGTTTAAATTTGGGCAGTTTCCACTGCCCAAAGTAAGCAGAAAGGGAGTATGTATGTCTGCTTTTGCTTTTTTTGGTGCGCTTGAGATAGGACTTGTCTACGGTTTGGTAGCACTTGGTGTTTACCTGACTTTTCGCGTACTTGATTTTCCTGACTTAAGTGTTGATGGTAGTTTTCCTATGGGTGCAGCCGTCGCTGCGACGGCTATTGTTTCAGGTATCGACCCATGGGTTGCAACCGGCATGGCGATTGTTGCTGGAGCGATGACTGGTTGGGTGACGGCTTTTTTAGCGGTGAAGTGCGGCATTTTGCATCTCCTCGCTTCGATACTTACCATGATCGCTGCATTTTCCATCAATATTCGTATTATGGGGCGCCCAAATATTGCGTTGCTCGGTGAAGTTACGATTTTGACGCCCTTTGAATCCTTGGGTGATCCTGTATTTATCCGTCCATTAGTGGTGGGTGTGTTAGTTCTCATCTCCGCTTGGTTTGTGGTGCGTTTACTCAATAGTGATTTTGGCTTGGGTTTACGAGCGACGGGTGTTAATGCACGCATGGTCTCGGCACAAGGTGGAAGCACCTCGTTTTATACCTACTTTGGTTTGGCCTTATCCAATGGTTTTGTTGGCTTTGCAGGGGCACTGTTTGCGCAAACCAACAGCTTTGCTGATGTGACCTCTGGTGTTGGTACCATTGTCGTTGGGTTGGCTGCAGTAATTTTGGGGCAAACCTTAATTCCGGGTCGTAAGATTTGGATTGCGGTTGTGGCGGTCATTGTTGGCTCGGTACTCTACCGTTTAGCGGTGGCTTTTGCGCTCAGTTCTGGCATGTTCGGTTTACAAGCCTCCGATTTAAACTTAGTGACCGCGGTATTAGTCGCTATTGCATTGATTGCGCCAAAAATTCGTAGCCATTTTCGATCAAAAAAGCTTAGTACTGTCAAAGTGACGAATAAACAAAGCAATGGTTCAGGGGAGGCGATATGATTCGTTTAGAAGATATCCAAGTCACTTTTAATCCTGGGACTATTTTGGAAAACCGAGCATTGAAAAGTGTCTGTTTGGAAGTGCCAGAGCATCAGTTTCTAACCGTGATTGGTTCTAATGGTGCAGGTAAATCGACGTTGCTTGGAGCCGCTACAGGTGAAACGCCGATGGTTGGCGGAAGGGTATTGATCAATGAGCAAGATGTGACCAAACAAACGGTCGCCCAACGCGCGACTCAATGTGCGCGAGTATTTCAAGACCCGTTGGCAGGAACATGTGGCGATTTAACCATTGAAGAGAATATGGCGTTGGCGTATATGAGAGGTAAACGTCGCGGTTGGAGTCATTCTTTGTCAACTAAGCGTCGTAAGCTATTTCAAGAGCGTATCAGTATTCTCGGTTTAGGCTTAGAAGATCGGCTAGGGGATAACATTGGCTTACTCTCTGGTGGTCAACGTCAAGCCGTTAGCTTGGTGATGGCGACGTTGTCTGATAGCAAACTTTTGATGCTTGACGAGCATACAGCGGCACTTGATCCCCGCATGGCGGCGTTTATCATCGATTTGACCAAACGTATCGTTCATGATTTCGATCTCACTGTAATGATGGTTACCCACTCAATGAAAGATGCTTTGGCGTGTGGTGATCGTACCGTGATGCTTCATCAAGGTGAAATCGTGTTGGATGTCGCAGGAGAACAGCGCGCAAATATGGGGGTCCCCGATTTGCTGGAGATGTTTTCTAAAGTTCGCGGTGAGGAGTTAGCCGATGATAGCTTGCTACTGAATTAGTTAATATGTAACGGTCATGCCTTACTGGAACGATAAAGCCCATCTTTTATGAAATGAATCAGATTGATGGGCTTTCTAATTTTATGCGGCTTTGAGCGTGTCGCGGTAGCGTTGTAAATGTTCAACAATCTGCGGAGCTTTATTGTAGATACGAATCTCACGGAACAACTCTGCTGCCTGTGGGTACTGCTGACGTAGATAAGAGAACCACTGCTTAACGCGGTTAGGGTAATACAAGCCTTTGTCACCTTTGATTTCGTATTGCGAGTAGACGAGTAGCAAGTCAACTACATCTTCCCATGGCATAACCGCGTGGTTATGTTTTACCACATTACCAACGTTAGGCACGTTGAACGCGCCACGGCATACCATCAGAGAATCAACGCTGGTGGTTTCAATGCAAGATTGCCCATCTTGATAGTTCCAAATCTCACCATTGGCGATTAATGGTATGGAGCTACGTTGGCGGATCTGGTTAATGTAATCCCATTTTATTTCGCTGGCTTTATAGCCACCACTTTTGGTGCGAGCGTGCACCGTAAGCTCGTTAGCTCCAGCGGTTTCAATCGCACTGACGATCTCAAAACAATCTTCGGGGTTGTCCCAACCTAACCGAATTTTTGCGGTAACGGGTATGCTCTTATCTACTGAATCACGACACGCTTTGACGATGTTGTGGATAAGCTCAGGATGTTGTAATAGCGCTGCGCCACCTTTGCTTTTGTTGACCAATTTTGCTGGGCAGCCAAAGTTAAGGTCGATACCTTTAGCACCGAGTTCTGCTGCCACAACCGCATTTTCTGCCATCCAATATGGGTCTTGCCCAAGCAGTTGAATGTGAACAGGTACACCTGATTTGGTCTGAGAACCCTGATCTAATTCTGGGCAAAGACGTTTGAATACGTGTTCTGGTAAACGTTGATCCACCACACGCACAAACTCAGTGACACATAAATCGTAGTCATTGATGTCTGTTAAAATCTCACGCATTAAGTGATCTAAAACGCCCTCCATAGGGCCCAAAACAACTCGCATAAAAAACGCCTCTGATTAGGGAGGCGTGATTTTAATGATTTAGTGCTTGGAAGTCACGATTTATGGCTGGTCTGGTTTTTCATTTGGATTGTTATTTGCTTCACTTATCGTCACATCGCCAGTCTTCGGGGAGTATGTCATTAAAGGCATTTTTTCATCTTCGTTAAACCCAGTGGTGTAATGATAGATGCATTCGTTATTCCCGTTATACCAAGCAACGATATCTGTCTCAGAAGGAAGTACTGGCTTATTCGCATCCATGTCACTGATGGTTAGATCAACATTCATAAGTGCATTCCAAAGCTTTGAACAGTCCGTTCCACGTAAAGGATAATTTGGATTAGGGATCTCGTCCACGGCTACGGGGAATCCAGTATCGGAAGGATAGATATCTCCGTTACCGTAATCAACGGTCTGTGTTGAGTCAGGCTCGCCTTCAGTCAACCATTTCGAATGGTACATTTGAACAGCACTTTCAAAACTTGCGAATGCAGCATCTGCGCGGGCTAAATGCGCATCTCGTTGGTAGCTGATAAATCTTGGCAGTGCAACTACAGCCAGCACAGCTAGTATTACGATGACCACAACCAGCTCTATTAAGGTAAAACCAGAATTTTTATTGTTTTTCATAGGACTTACGCAGTAAATGGTAAATGTAAGGAAATGTTTCAATGAAATAATGCACTATTGCCAGATGAATAAACAGTCAATATTTCGTCAAATGTCAATAATTCACACTCTGTTCATGTTTTTTACTTCATGCTAGTCAGTGACCCAGCTGTATTGGCAGGGTATAATTATCGATTCAATTTTATAAACAGATAGCGTAATGAATTATCACCTTATTTCTTTAGCCGATACCCAATGCCAAGAGTCTCCGATGTTTATCGAAGGAGTAGTACTTGCTGCTAATATGGCAACTAAGCCCTTACAGCCTGAATCATGGTTGCAAGAGGTGTTTGGTGAGAATGCTAGCGAATTGAAAGCGCTGGTAGTGGGGCAGATTAACCATCAGTTCAGCTTTCTGAAATGTAACGAATATTCATTACTCAATTTAGTCGATGGCGATAGCCAAGCTGAGCGGTTAGCTGATTTTTCAGAAGGTTTTATGGCGTTGTGGGCAACGATTGAACCACAATGGCTTGAAGCAAATATTAGTGACGGCACACTCCGCATGCTACAGGCTATGTTAACCACATTTATGCTGGCGATTGATGAAGAGCAAACTCATGCTGAAATGAAGCAAGCCGGTATCGAGACACCACCTGTACTTGCTGATTTTATCGACCAACTTGATTTAATGATCAATGAAGTAGCGCAAGCTGCGGATGAGGCACAAGTTGGTGCTAAAGCTCAAAGCGTGAACCCATATAAAGAAATGGGGCGTAATGACCCATGTACATGTGGTAGTGGCAAAAAATTTAAGCAGTGTTGCGGGAAATAGACGCAACAAAGTTGACTATATTCGGTCATAACTCAAGGTCAACGTAATTCAGGGACAAAGATAATGAAGAAAACACTACTGCTGTTATTGGCGAGTTTTTCGGTTTGGGCGACGCCTCAACAAGAACTGAGCGACCGTTTACAATTGACGGAAGGTTTCAGTGCTGACTTTTCGCAGCGTGTCACAAGCCCAGAAGGTGATGTTGTAATGGAAGGCGAAGGGGATGTTGAAATTGCGCGCCCAAGTCTATTCCGTTGGACGACAACCCTTCCTGATGAAAATACTTTAGTTTCTGATGGCAAAACACTGTGGTACTACAGCCCGTTCATTGAGCAAGTGAGCATTTACTGGCAGGAGCAGGCAACAGAGCAAACACCATTTGTGTTATTGACTCGCAATCGAGCGAGCGACTGGGATAACTACCATGTTGTACAACAAGGCGATATGTTTATCCTTACGCCAACAGCCGTAGACAGTAATCAAGGTCAGTTCAAGCTTGAAATTGATGAAAAAGGAGCGGTGAAAGGCTTTAGTGTGATTGAACAAGATGGACAAATCAGCTCATTTGATTTCTCTAACATCGATTTGAATAAACCGAATGCAAATCGCTTCACCTTTACTATCCCTGAGGGAGTAGAGGTTGACGATCAAAGGAACTAACAAGTGAGTAATTTCTCGTTTGATTTTGCAGGGGACGAAGATTTTCGTCCCCTTGCTGCTAGAATGCGCCCACAAACTATGGATCAATATATTGGTCAGCAGCATATCTTGGGGGAAGGCAAGCCATTACGTCGAGCTTTAGAAGCCGGGCATATTCATTCGATGATATTGTGGGGACCTCCTGGTACCGGTAAGACTACGCTGGCAGAAGTAGCGGCGAATTATGCCAATGCCGAAGTAGAGCGTGTCTCTGCTGTCACTTCTGGCGTGAAGGAAATTCGATCTGCGATTGAAAGAGCACGTGAGAATAAACTTGCGGGTCGGCGGACGATTTTATTTGTAGACGAGGTCCATCGCTTCAATAAATCTCAGCAAGATGCATTTCTGCCACATATTGAAGATGGCACAGTAACCTTTATTGGCGCGACAACCGAGAACCCGTCATTTGAGCTCAATAATGCACTGCTTTCACGAGCACGAGTGTATAAGCTAACTTCCCTTGCAACCGATGACATTAAACAGGCACTTAAACAAGCCATTGACGACAAAGAGCGTGGTTTGGGTAATGTACCTGCGAAGTTCTTAGACAATGCTTTAGACCGACTGGCTGAGCTCGTTAACGGTGACGCGCGAATGTCTCTTAATTATCTTGAGCTGTTATATGATATGGCAGAGGATAATGAACAGGGAGAGAAGCAAATTACCTTGCGATTATTGGCAGAAGTTGCGGGTGAAAAGGTCTCTCGTTTTGATAATAAAGGTGACATCTGGTACGACTTGATTTCTGCGGTGCATAAGTCGATTCGAGGCTCTAATCCTGATGGTGCTTTGTACTGGTCGGCTAGAATGATTGCCGCGGGTTGTGATCCTCTTTATATCGCGCGTCGTCTACTTGCCATTGCTTCGGAAGATATTGGTAACGCTGATCCGCGCGCGATGCAAATCGCGCTTTCGGCGTGGGACTGTTTTACACGTGTTGGACCTGCTGAAGGTGAGCGAGCTATTGCTCAGGCGATTGTCTATTTAGCTTGTGCGCCGAAAAGTAATGCCGTATACACCGCATGGAAACAAGCACTTACCGACGCACATAATCTACCTGAATATGAAGTTCCGCATCATTTACGCAATGCGCCAACCAGTTTAATGAAAGATTTAGGTTATGGCGCTGAGTATCGTTATGCTCATGACGAGCCGGGGGCATACGCTGCCGGAGAGCAATATTTACCTCCGCAAATGTTAGCAACTCGTTACTATCAGCCGACTAATCGGGGCTTAGAAACGAAAATTGGCGAAAAGTTAGATTACTTGGCTACTTTAGACGCAAATAGCCCACAAAAGCGCTATGAAAAGCCGTGATTTTTGGATACATTTGTCCGGTAAATTATTTAATGTGCACGCACGATGCGAGCACGCGATTTCAAAACTCAAAGCATAGGATTAACAATGCTGGATTCTAAATTACTTCGTACAGAGCTGGATGAAACAGCTGCTAAATTAGCACGTCGAGGCTTTAAGCTAGACGTAGAGACAATCCGTACACTTGAAGAGCAACGTAAGTCCATTCAAGTCGAAGTTGAAAATTTACAATCCACGCGTAACTCCATCTCCAAGCAGATCGGTCAAAAAATGGCGGCTGGTGATAAAGAGGGTGCTGAAGAGATCAAGAAACAAATTGGTACACTTGGTGAAGATCTAGACGCGAAAAAAGTAGAACTAGATGCGGTGATGACAAAACTGGATGACATCACGCAACTACTACCGAACATCCCTGCTGATGACGTGCCAGATGGCAAAGATGAAGACGACAACGTTGAGATCTCTCGTTGGGGTGAGCCAAAAACTTACGATTTTGAATTAAAAGATCACGTTGATCTAGGTGAAATGGCTGACGGTCTAGATTTCGCGAGTGCTGTGAAAATCACGGGTGCACGCTTTATCGTAATGAAAGGTCAATTTGCTCGTCTTCATCGCGCAATTGCTCAGTTTATGCTCGATCTTCACACAGAAGAGCACGGCTACACAGAGATGTACGTACCTTACTTAGTTAACTCTGACAGCCTATTTGGTACTGGTCAGCTACCTAAGTTTGGTAAAGATCTTTTCCACACTGAACCATTAGTAGAAAAAGTGAATGATGAAGAGCCTCGTCGCTTATCACTTATTCCAACAGCTGAAGTGCCAGTAACGAACTTAGTGCGTGACACTATCTCTGATGAGGCAGATCTGCCACTGAAGATGACGGCTCACACACCATGCTTCCGTTCTGAAGCAGGTTCTTACGGTCGTGATACTCGTGGTCTAATCCGCATGCACCAATTCGACAAAGTTGAGTTAGTACAAATCACCAAACCTGAAGATTCAATGGCTGCTCTTGAAGAGCTGACTGGTCATGCAGAAAAAGTACTTGAACTACTAGAATTGCCTTACCGTAAAGTTGTACTTTGTACCGGTGATATGGGTTTCGGTTCGCGTAAGACTTACGATTTAGAAGTGTGGGTTCCAGCACAAGAAACTTACCGTGAGATCTCTTCATGTTCAAACATGTGGGATTTCCAGGCTCGTCGTATGCAGGCTCGTTTCCGTCGTAAAGGCGAGAAAAAACCTGAGCTTGTACATACACTAAACGGTTCTGGTCTTGCTGTAGGTCGTACTATGGTTGCTATTCTTGAAAACAATCAAGAAGCAGATGGTCGTATCCGCATCCCAACGGCACTGCAAAGATACATGGGTGGCGCCGAGTACATTGGCGGCTAACATCGCAGTGGACAATAAAAAAACCGGCTTTAAGCCGGTTTTTTTATAGCTTAAATAGATTATTGTTAATTATGTTAGTTGTCGTGTCGCGTTGGGGAGGGTGAATGACTGAATTTGAAAAAATGATTGCGGGGTTTGCATTTGACGGTGGTGACGAGTCGATTAATCGTGTTCGTGACCGCGCGGCGCTTTTACTCGCACAACTGAATAAAGCTGCCGAAGAATCACGTCGAGAAGTATTGTATCAAGAGCTTTTCACTCAGTATGGTCAAGGCAGTATTATTCGCTCACCATTCTCTTGTGAGTTTGGTCAGACGATTAAAATTGGCGCGAAAACCTTTATCAATATGAATGCTACTTTTTTGGATGGGGCGCCAATCACGATTGGTAACCACGTACTGATCGGACCGAATGCACAGTTTTACACTGCGGGTCACTCTTTGGACTATTTGAGCCGCCGAAAGTGGGAAACATTCTGTAAGCCAATAATTGTTGAAGATGATGTTTGGATCGGCGGAAACGTTGTGATTAACCAAGGTGTGACGATTGGCGCTCGTTCCGTTGTTGCTGCTAATTCTGTGGTAACCAAAGATCTTGCCGCAGATGGTTTGTACGGGGGTACTCCCGCGATCTTGATCCGGCGTTTAGATAATCAATCTACCACGAGTATTGAATGATTTTACTTGAGTCACACTTTATTAATATGCATTCTCACTGTGTGAGAAATAATTTGTAGCTTAGGTCGCTCTCTTTTAGTCAAACTGGCATCATTTTATTGATCGAGCCAAATTCTTGGTTCACTGGCGATCTCCAGCCATAAAAAACATCAAATGAAACAGAGAAATGATAGTGAAATCAGAACGAAAAGCCGCAACTATTTTAGTATTAGCGACGATCTTGTCGGCTTTTGGTTGGATCTTCTCTAAAGAGGCAATCCAAGGTTTACCGCCTTTTGGTTTTGTTGGCTTACGATTTCTACTGGCTTCTTTTTGTTTGTTACCATTTTGCTATGGTGCCCTGAGACGAGCTAGTTGGCATGATATACGTTCGGCTGCTTTAGTTGGCTGCTTATTGGCAACGGCGCTATTGAGTTGGATACATGCGATATCCATCAGTGATACACTCGGTGAAGGCGCATTCATTTTGAGTCTATCTATGCTGTTGGTCCCATTTGTCGCGTGGGTTTTGTTTGGACAGCGTCCAAAGCGTATATTTTGGGTATCTTTGCCAATTGCTATTAGTGGGCTGGCTTTTCTTTCGCTAAAAGATGGCTGGCAAAGCTCAATCAACCAATTGTGGTTTCTGTTCAATGCCGTTATTTTGGCACTTCACTTCAACGTGAATAGTAAGTATTCACAAACCCTGCCAATTCTATTACTTACCTGTATTCAGTTGTTCGTTACCGGTACGATTGCAATAACCGCCAGCGCTATTTTTGAATCGGTTCCCGCGCATATTGAGCCTTCTATTTGGGGCTGGTTTGCAGCAAGTACCATTTTGGCGACTGCGATGCGTTATGTCATGCAGACCACGGCTCAAAAACATATTATTCCAGGTAATGCCGCTCTAATTATGATTCTGGAGCCAATTTGGACGGTGTTTTTAAGTATTGCTTGGTACGGTGAGCAGTTATCTTTAAATAAACTAGTCGGTTGTGGCTTGATTTTTTTCTCACTGATCTTATATCGAACCGATGGCAAGTTTGACACTTTGTTTCGCCGCGGTTAAATCTTCTTCTTTTGCCGTCACCTACTGTTGAAATTAACAGTAGGTGACGACTTCGCTTCTTGTAGTTATTTATCTCTTTAAAATAAGTAATTGGCAATTTTTAAGCTAACCCTACCTTAATAATCAAGATTTATGTTTGATATTAGTGTGATACACATAAAGTTCGCATTACATGCTTGTTGCATTCCATACACTAAGTTGTGATCGGTTTATTGGAATTGCTGGTTAATTGTGAATGAAAAGTGTGCAATTGATTTCCATCAATTTTGTAAGGTTTTTGTGTGTTAATTTGCTCGCCATTATAAAAACTTTAGTCTTGTATGTGTGAGTTAAAGCAGTGGTGTCTCTTCCTCACATATATAGGAGAAGTTAAAAACAAAGCCCTACAAGGAAATAACAATGAAAAAAGTAATATGTGGTTTAGCGGTATTAGCAGCCCTTTCCTCAGCTCAAGCATTTGCTCATAAAGAAGGTGATTTTATCGTTCGTGCAGGTTTGGCATCAGTGGTGCCAAATGATGATAGTGATGAGACTCTTGGCGCCAAGTTAGAAGTTGATTCAAATACCCAACTAGGTTTGACTTTTGGTTACATGTTTACTGATAACATTAGCTTTGAAGTTTTAGCCGCAACGCCTTTCTCCCACGATATTTCTTTACAAGGTGTTGATATAGCGGAAACTAAGCATCTTCCACCTACCTTTATGGTTCAATACTACTTTGGTACGTCAGAGAGTGACTTCCGCCCATATGTCGGTGCTGGTATTAACTACACGATTTTCTTTGACGAGAAAATTGATGTGGCTGGCACCACCTTATCTTTAGACGATTCATTAGGGTTAGCTGCAAATATCGGCTTAGACTATATGATCAATGATGATTGGTTCGTGAATGGCTCAATTTGGTATGCCGATATTGGTACCACAGCAGAGATTAGGGGGGGTATAGATGCAGATGTTGATGTCGATATCGACCCGTGGGTATTTATGATCTCTGGTGGATATAAGTTCTAAGTATTCCCTACCAAATTCTAGATAAATTGAAGCCGACCCTAGTGTCGGCTTCAATTATTTAATCAATCAGCAAAACTAAATACTCATTTCACCGCGCAGTACTTGCTGCATTTTTACTTTGATTTGTTCGTAGCTCAAATCTTGGCTGAGTAAATAGTGCAACTTCGCCAATGCCGCTTCAGGAGTCATGTCATAACCACTGATCACGCCGGCTTCTGCTAATGCACAACCTGTCGCGTAGCCACCCATGTTGACCTTGCCCGATAGACATTGAGTTAAATTAACTACGATCACACCACGCTCTGAGGCATTCTTTAGGTGTGACAATAACTCAGGATTTTGTGGTGCATTACCCACGCCAAATGTTAGCAAAATCATTGCGTTGACGGGTTGTAGCAGTGTATTACGAATTACTTCGTGGGAGATCCCTGGATACATGGTAATCACGCCAATAGGTTGTGGCGTAATGTCGTGTACTTTGAAATCACCGCTAGGTATTTCACCCACTTTAATCTCATTGCTGATTTGGATATTGATACCCGCCTCGAGCAGAGGCGGTAAGTTTGGCGAGGTAAAAGCATTGAAGCCATCTGCATGAGATTTAGTGCTACGATTACCACGCATCAACTTGTTATTGAAGAATAGCGTGACTTCGTTTATTGGATAGTTAGCGGCAATGTGCAGCGCATTTAGCAAATTAGCTTGGCCATCGGATCGCAATTCTGCCAGTGGAATTTGCGAGCCGGTAATGATGACGGGCTTGCCTAAGTTTTCTAGCATAAAAGAGAGGGCAGATGCGGTGTATGCCATGGTATCGGTACCATGTAAGATGACGAAACCGTCGTATTTATCATAGTTATTACGGATATCATCAGCGATCTGTTGCCAATCTGCTGGAGTCATGTCTGATGAGTCAATCAGTGGCTCGTACTCATGGATGGTGAATTCAGGCATCTCAGGACGATGAAATTCAGGCATGCTCGCTAACTGTTTCTCCATGAAACCGGCAACGGGTACGTAACCATGGTCATGAGACTTCTGCATACCAATGGTACCGCCAGTGTACGAGATATAGATGTGTTTTCTTGCCATTGCGCGAAACCAGTTAAGTTGTAGGGGGAACAGAGCGGGGGATTATAACGAAATACTGACCAATAAAAAGGGGCATGTACCGCAGACATGCCCCCATTTGGAGTGCTAACTAACCCTACTGGTTAAGAGTTGAACGTTTCTGTTTATTGAATCTGACAATTTAAACAGAATACATATTGTCCTTTAGGGTCATTAAAGCTTTGCATTAAACTCATATCTTGTACCATCTGCTTCGCCGCCGGTTGTAATGCAGCAGGAACCAGAGTGCTGACATCAAGCCCAATTGAAACACGTACTTGATTCATTATGTCTTGAATAAATTGCTGTGCAGGTGATAACGGTTCTTCTACCCAGTAGATGTTGTAGCTCTCTAGTTTTGCCAGCTCTGCAGCTAGTGCTACAGCATCATCAAAATCACCCATCTTATCCACTAAGCCTAGGTTCATTGCGTCTTGACCTGTCCATACTCGACCTTCAGCAATGTTATCCATTTCGGATAGTGAAATGTCACGATTACTGCTGACTAAGTTGATAAAGCGGCTGTAACCGTGGTCTATACCCATTTGAATCGCATCCGCGGCTTGTTCTGGGATACCCGTAGTGATTCCAATACCTGATAGTGGCGAAGTTCCAATACCATCAGTGTAAACCCCAATGTTGTTGAGTCCTTTTTCGAATGTTGTAATTACGCTAAAAATACCGATTGAGCCAGTAATCGTTGTTGGTTGAGCAACAATCTTATCAGCGCTCATTGAAATCCAATAACCACCAGAAGCGGCAACGCTCGACATTGAGACCACAACAGGCTTGCCAGCTTGTTTCAGTGCTTCAATTTCATTGCGGATCACCTCTGAGGCAAAAGCACTGCCGCCTGGGCTGTCAACGCGCAGTACGACGGCTTTTACTTGGTTGTCGTTACGAGCTTCACGGAGTAGTGATGCTACGGTATCACCGCCACTCGCACCGCGGGGTTGGGAGCCATCCATAATAGCGCCGTTGACGACGACAACGGCAACATCGTTATCGTTGCTATTAAAGTTTGCAGCCACTGAAGATGCGTATTCGTAGTAACCGATATGTGGATAGCTGTCACTGCCATCACTACCAAAGACTTCGATTAAATCTTCACGAACTTGCTGACGTGTCGCGAGTTTATCCACTAGACCTAGTTTTAGAGAAAGAGCGGCTAAGTCACCATTGGTACTTTCGATCAATTTGATAAACTCATCCATGCTCGGATTTAGAGTTTGTGCGTCAATAGAGCGGTTGGTGGAGACGTCATCGACATAAGCCCCCCAAAGTTGGCTTAGCCAACGCGAGGCAGACTCTTTGGCTTCATCGGACATATCATTGCGAATAAACGGTTCAATAGCCGATTTGTAAGTACCTACTCTGAATACATGCGTATTGATGTCGAGCTTTTCCAATAGCGTTTTGTAATACATGGAATACGCGCTGTAGCCTTTGATCATTACTGCGCCATCAGGCGCTAGAGAAATATTATCGGCATAGCTTGCCAGATAGTATTGGCTTTGATTGTAAAAATCGCTTACCGCGTAGACTGGCTTACCAGATGCTTTGAATTCGTTCAAGGCTTTGGCGATGTAACGTAATTTGGTTAAGCTGGTTTCGGGCATATCGCGCAGTGCCAAAACAATACCAGTGACGTTTTTATCGTCTTTAGCATGACGAATAGTAGTGACGATATCGTAAAGCACATTTTCTCTAGGGAGATCTTGCCCAAATAGGCTTCCCGTTAATGAGTCCATCGGGTTTTGATAGGTGGTTTGCTCAACAATAGGACCTGAGATATTTACAATCAACGCTGAAGGCGTTGGATCCGGTGGGGTTACACGTGTCTCTACGTTAGTGTAAGTAAAATACATCAATGCAATGACAGCAAGAAAAATGAGGTTGGTTAGCGCTATGCGTGTAAAGGTGATTAGTTTCCAAATACCTTTAAAAAATAACCCTATGTATTTAAATATCGTTTTCATCGTCTCTCCGCTGTGCTCCCGCCAGTGCTAATGATAATCCTTACATCCTACTGAATGTTAAGGGGTATCACCAAGCCTTTAATTCTCTACACTATTAAATTTAGTCAATTAGCTGCGCTACGCGCGTTAAATATCCGATATTATCTGTTAAAGTGAGTAATGTTTCAAAAATGTAAACACATGTTTGATTTTTGTTTTAAATGCGCATAATCTGGTCTGACCATAACGATAATAGTGAAAGTGATGTCTGCCATGTACCCAAACTTACTTAAACCACTAGATTTAGGTTTCACCCAGTTAAAAAATCGCGTGTTAATGGGCTCGATGCATACGGGTCTGGAAGAAGACAAACAAGGTTTAGATAAACTCGCTGCATTCTATGCTGAACGAGCTAAAGGCGGTGTTGGTCTGATTGTTACTGGCGGATTTTCGCCTAACTTGCGTGGGCGCTTACACCCGTTTGCTGCTGAGTTTAGTAAGCCTAAACATGCTCAGGCGCATAAAGTCGTCACTCAGGCGGTCCATCAACATGGCAGTAAAATTGCGTTGCAGTTGCTGCACGCTGGTCGTTATGCAATGCATCCGTTTTCGCAAAGTGCATCATCGGTCAAAGCACCTATCGCTAAATTCTCTCCTAGTGAAATGAGTACCCGACAAATCAATAAGACCATTGACGCATTTGCCAATAGCGCGGCATTAGCCCAAGAAGCTGGCTATGATGGTGTTGAAATTATGGGCTCTGAAGGATACTTGCTCAACCAATTTATTTGTCAGCGCACTAATACTCGTTACGACGAATGGGGTGGCAGCTATCAAAACCGGATTCGATTCCCATTAGAAGTTGTCAAAGCGATTCGCAAACAAGTGGGTGAGCGGTTCATTATTATTTTCCGTCTTTCTATGCTGGATTTAGTTGAGCAGGGCAGTACTTTTGATGAAGTTATCGAGTTAGCACAAGCATTAGAAAAAGCAGGCGTTACACTCATTAATACTGGGATAGGTTGGCATGAAGCACGTATTCCGACTATTGCTACTCAAGTGCCTCGAGGTGCATTCACATGGGTCACGGAAAAAGTTCGCCCACATGTATCCGTGCCTATTATCACCTGTAATCGAATTAACATGCCTGAAGAGGCTGAACGCATTTTAGCTTCCGGTCAGGCTGATATGGTTTCGATGGCGCGTCCTTTCCTTGCCGACCCATATTTTGTGATTAAAGCTGAGAAGCAGCAATCTCGTCTTATCAATACCTGTATCGGGTGTAATCAAGCTTGTTTAGACAACGTATTTAAAGGCAAAGCGGCGAGTTGTTTAGTCAACCCGTATGCGTGCCGAGAAACCGAGCTGGTCGATACACCAGCAATGACGGTAAAAAACGTTGCGGTTGTCGGCGCAGGACCTGCTGGTCTTGCTTGTGCGACAACACTTGCTGGACGAGGACATCAAGTGGATCTGTTTGAACGTAATGACCGTATTGGTGGGCAATTCCGCTTGGCAATGCAGATCCCGGGTAAAGAAGAGTTCCGCGAAACCATTCGCTACTTTGCTAATCAGTTGGATGAAACTGGCGTTAAGCTCCATTTGGAAACCGACGCCAATTTCGACTTACTTAAAGAATATGATGAAGTGATCATTGCTTCGGGTGTTGAGCCTCGTAAGGTTGAACTTAAAGGTAGTAACAAGTCAGGTAAAGTGATTGATTATCAGACGTTAATTAAAGAGAAAACCTATTTGGGCGATAAGATTGCTATCGTGGGGGCTGGTGGTATTGGCATTGATGTAGCAACAATGATTACCGAACCTGAAAATTATCAATTGGATGATTGGCTACACGATTGGGGCATTGACAAAGAGATGGCTCACCCAGGCGGTTTATACCCGTATCCAGATTCCTTTAGTGATAAAGAAGTGTGGGTCTTGCAACGCCGTAAAGGCAGAGTGGGCAAAGGTCCGGGTAAAACCACCGGCTGGATCCATAAGCGTACATTGGAAAAACGCGGTGTGAATCTAATGGGGGGGGTGGAGTATCAAGCTATCACCGATGAAGGATTACAAATCAAATATGAAGGCGAACAAATGATGATTCCAGCTGACAGTGTAGTGATTTGTGCTGGGCAGGTTTCAGTGCGTCCTTTTGAAGATAAATGGACACAATTAGGCGAGAAACTGCATGTGATTGGCGGTGCTGACCACGCAGGTGAGCTTGATGCTGTAAGAGCGATCAGGCAAGGTGTTGAATTGGGACTGCGTTTATAGCACTGTATTACGAGCGGTGTGCGCATTTTTTCTTGAAGTAAAAGCTGGTTACCTGATGGAACCAGCTTTTTAATGAGACTCTGTTCTTACAAGATTACGGTTTTGTTGCCGTAAACAAACACATGGTCATTGACTGCTTTGTTGAGGGCTTTGCTAAGAACATTTTTCTCAACATCACGCCCTGCTTGTGCCATGTCTCGTGCGGTAAAGGTATGATCGACGGGGATAACATCTTGTTTGATGATTGGGCCTTCATCTAAATCGTTAGTCACAAAGTGAGCGGTCGCACCAATGATTTTCACACCACGATCAAACGCTTGCTGATATGGTTTTGCGCCAATAAAGGCGGGTAAGAAGCTATGGTGAATATTGATTATTTTATGGTGGTACTGCTCAACAAAGCCGGGAGTCAATACACGCATATATTTTGCTAGCACGAGGAAATCCGCTTGGTATTGACCAATAACTTGTAGGATCGCTTGCTCGTGCTCTTCGCGTGACAACCCTTCGTGGCTGACGTGGTGATAAGGAATATCAAATTTCTCCGTCAACCCTTGCAACGTATCATAGTTGCCCACAACTGCTGCGATATCGATATCTAAGCTGCCATCGAAATTCTTCATTAGAATATCGCCAAGGCAATGTGCTTCTTTAGTTACCAGTACCACAATACGTTTGCGGCTTGAATCAACCAGCTTACGTTTTGCACCACTTGGTAGAGCTTGATCTAAATCGGCGAGAAACGTTTGATCGTTGAAGTAGCCTTCTAGCTCGGTACGCATGAAGAAGTGACCGCTAGAATTATCAACATATTCATTGTTGTGAATGATGTTCAACTGGTGCTTATAACAAATATTGGTGATTTTTGAGATAAGTCCTGGTGCGTCACTACAGTGCGTAAGCAGTGTTTTCTTTTCCATTTCGTATGTACTTCCGTGATTTATTTTTTTCGTATTATGAAATTTTTCGAGGATTACGAAGGGTGAGGTAACCCGCAATAATAGGTTTACAATTAAACTAATATTGAATTGAATTCAACAAGTAATCTACTTAAAACTGAGTTAGTTAGCTAATGTTGAAGATTTCTTTCCTCATTGAGCGTCTTAAGGTGGTTGTTATGGATAAAGAGCTATTAGCCCGCAAATTATATTCTGAAAGAGTTAGTACCCTGTTAGGTGACTGCCAGCTAAACGAATCAATCCTGACCGAGATGTGGGAAACCAAAGCATCGCCTAGTGAAGCAGCCAGAGCTATCATCGATAGTCAAAATGAATTTGATGGACCAGCATGGTTATCTCGTTACTTACATAAACGATAGTATTCGCTGTAACACAAATTGTCACTGCGGCTCTTAGGAGTCGCTTTTTTTACCTTAAGGTTTGCTTGATTAGGGTATAATTAGCTTTTTCCAACATTCTTTCCATTCGCATGATCACAAAAACCTTTTCTAAAGATGGCGCACTAGGTAAAGCAATACCAGGTTTTCAACCTCGTCAGGCGCAACTCGATATGGCTGATGCAGTATACAAAGCAATTCGAGATCAAAACCAGTTGGTGATCGAAGCGGGTACGGGAACCGGCAAGACATTTGCTTACCTTGTTCCGGCTTTGCTTAGTGGAAAAAAGACTATCATCAGTACGGGTTCAAAGAACTTGCAAGAACAATTGTTCCATCGAGATCTCCCGTTGATGACATCAGCATTAGGCTTTTATGGTCAAGTGGCGCTATTGAAAGGGCGTTCGAACTATCTATGTACCGAGCGTTTAGGCCGACAGATGATAGAGAGCCACGGTACGCACACCGATCCCGCTTTACTAAGCCAGTTAGTCAAAGTTCGAGCTTGGGCTTCGACCAGTAAAAGTGGTGATTTGGGCGAGTGTGACGCGATTGCTGAAGATAGCCCTGTTATCCCAACCATTACTTCAACCAATGACAACTGCTTGGGTAAAGAATGCCCAAACTACACCGAATGTTTTGTGTTAAAAGCACGAAAAAGAGCATTAGATGCAGATGTTGTGGTAGTCAACCATCATCTATTTTTTGCGGATTTAGCAATTAAGGAAACGGGCTTTGGTGAGTTAATCCCCGAAGCGGATGTGTTTATCTTTGATGAGGCGCATCAATTACCGGATATCGCGAGCCAGTATTTCGGACAATCCGTGTCGAGTAGGCAAATTCAAGAGCTCGCTAAAGATATTGAAATTGGCTATCGCATCGAAGCGAAGGATATGCGTCAGTTGCAAAAAGTTGCTGACAAACTGGTTCAATCTTCGACGGATTTACGGATCTGTTTGGGCGATTCTGGATTTCGCGGTAATTGGCGGGAGGCGATTAATTCTCCTTCTATTTCTCGAGAAATCGAGAGAGTTCGAGAATCACTCGATTTTGCTATTGAAGTGCTCAAAATCGCTCTGGGTCGCAGCCAACTGTTGGATGTAGCGTTTGAGCGCGCTCATACCATAAAATCGCGTATCGACAGGGTGTGCGATGTGTCAATTACGGGTTATTCATATTGGTTTGACACCACACCAAGGCACTTTAGCTTGCACATCACGCCATTGAGCGTGGCGGATAAATTCCATGAACAAATTGAACAAAAGCAAGGTACTTGGATTTTTACGTCAGCGACTTTAGCGGTCAATGATGATTTCGGGCACTTTACCTCGAGGCTTGGAATTAAACCTTCCGCACAATTTTCTTTGCCAAGTCCATTTGATTACCAAACCCAAGCTCGGCTTTGTGTGCCACGGTATCTACCAGAGCCAAATAGCGCTGGATTAGCCGATAAACTCGTGCATATGCTAGCGCCGGTGATCGAGCAAAATCAGGGACGCTGTTTTTTCCTTTGTACCTCACATAGCATGATGCGAGAACTGGGTGAGAAGTTTCGAGAAATACTGAGCTTGCCTGTTCTAATGCAAGGTGAAACCAGTAAACAAAAGACGTTGGCAGAGTTTATGGAGCGAGGCAATGCATTATTGGTCGCGACAGGTGCATTCTGGGAAGGGATTGATGTTAGAGGTGACACGCTGAGCTGTGTTATTATCGATAAATTACCGTTTACCGCCCCGGATGACCCACTACTTAAAGCACGAATAGAAGATTGCCGAATGAAAGGGGGCGATCCATTTGCTCAGGTTCAATTGCCTGATGCTGTTATCACGCTTAAGCAAGGGGTAGGGCGGCTAATTCGAGACAAGAAAGATAAGGGAGCACTGATCATTTGTGACAACCGATTAGTGACGCGCGAATATGGCGGTGTATTTCTCGCCAGTTTGCCTTCCATTCCTCGCACCCGCGATTTAGGGGTAATCGAGGATTTCCTTCAACAAATTTCAGACACAAATAACCAAGATTAGAGAATTTAATGAGCGTAAAGATTCTTGCCCTAGACACGGCAACAGAAAATTGTTCAGTTGCACTGTTAGTTGACGATCAAGTGTATTGTCGTAGTGAAGTGGCACCTCGTGATCACACCAAAAAAATCCTGCCTATGGTTGATGAAGTGCTAAAAGAAGCCGGTGTTACGCTAGCTGAATTGGATGCCCTAGCGTTTGGTCGTGGTCCGGGTAGCTTTACTGGTGTTCGCATCGGTATTGGTATCGCGCAAGGCTTGGCGTATGGCGCAGAGCTACCAATGATTGCTGTCTCAACCTTAGAAGCGATGGCGCAAGGTTCATTTCGTGCCAATGGCGCAACCCAAGTGGCGTGTGCCATTGATGCACGCATGAGTGAAGTGTATTGGGGGCGCTATAGCCGCGAAGAGAATGGCGAGTGGTTGGCTGTGGATGCTGAGTGTGTGATTCCGCCAACGAAACTGACAGAGCAAATTGTTGCTGATGGGTCACAATGGGTTATGGCAGGGACTGGTTGGGATGCTTATGCTGATCAACTGGAAACATTGGCACTTAATTGTGTGCAAGGTGATATTCTTTATCCTGATGCGCAGGACGTCGTGCAAGTCGCGAAATATATGTTGGAAAAAGGCCAAACCGTTGCGGTAGAAGAGTCTAGCCCTGTGTACCTGCGTGATAATGTGACGTGGAAAAAACTGCCAGGCAGAGAGTAACCCCCTACAGGTAGATAGCGAATAGTATGGTATCCATTAATGGTTTGCCTCCTTCGATACCTAGCTCGAATAAAACCAATCGAGTTAGCAAGAAGAATGAGGTAAGAAAATCACAGCAGAAGCAAGATGTTGGGCAGCCTTCCAAGGTGGCCAATGCGGTTGCTCATACTATTCGCCATGTCCAAGAATCTGATATTCATCAAGCTCAAATTCAATACGATTTACCCGAAGGGCGAAATCGCAAAGCGTTGGAAGAGTACATGAGGGTGATGAATCAAGCTAAGCGAGATGAACTGATTCAAATGCTTGGTGTCGATATCTATATATGATGTAGTTGGCTGGCAGCTTGACTATAGTTAGATAAACATCTTAAAGAGTCTAAATCCCTATGATATCTCTGCGATTTATAAAAAGAGCCATTTGTGTTCTCGCTTTGTTCGCTCTTACTGCCTGTACTTCAATACCGGAGCAGTTAGCCTCGGATAACCCCAATATAGTGACTGATTATCTGGTGTGGCAGCAACAGTTAGATAACCCTGTTGATGTTCGCATGGGAGGGGTTATTGCAAATGTTAAGAACCTAGAAGATCGCACTCGTATAGAAGTGGTCAACTTGCCAATTAATTCAGTGGGAAAACCTGACATTAATCAAGAACCGAATGGTCGATTTGTTGCGTATATCAACGGGTTTCAAGATCCGGTTGCTTTCTCTGAAGGGCGATTGATTACTCTGCTAGGTCAATCGACGGGCAGTGAAGTCTCTCCTGTTGGAGAATACGAGTATGACTTTCCAGTTATGGCAGTTAAAGGTTTCCGTTTGTGGCGCATCGAAGAGCGGGTAATTATTAATGAAACTGGCAGTTATCTCTATCCATGTCGAGGCATCTACTGCCGTGATATTCATTACAGCACTCGTCAAGGCAGAGTTATTCAAGATGTTAAGTAACATTAAGAAATGTTAAGAGATACTCGATATAAACTCTTAGACGGGGATGTTGCCGCGAGAGAAGTTGGTGATGCTGCTACCGCTCATTGTAGTGTGGTTTTCTTGCATGGTTGGCTAGATAACGCTGCGAGTTTCGAATCTGTCATGGTGGAGTTACATCAACTCGCCCCACAACTGCACTTGTGTGCCATCGATCTCCCTGGACATGGCTTGTCAAGCCATAAACCTGCTAGTAACTATTATCCATTTCATGACTATATTGATGATGTTCACCAGCTTTTGCTTAATCTTTCACCAAACAAGTTGCTATTAGTAGGACATTCGCTTGGTGCTTTGATTGCAAGTTGTTATAGTGCCGCCTTTCCTGAGCATGTGGCAGGTTTGATTCAAATCGAAGCAAACGGTCCACTGGCAGAATCGAGTGAAAATAGCGTAAAAAGACTGCGTGAAGGAATAATAAGCCGTCGTCGTATTCGCACTAAACCAGCCCGTGAATTTACCTCGTTAGATGACATGATCGCTCGCAGAGCATCGCTCAATGGATTGGCCGCAGATCAAATCGCTCCTGTGGTTTTTAGAGGCAGTGAAGCATCACAACGAGGTTGGCATTTAAGGCATGACTCTAAATTAAAGAGTGATTCTTTATATCGGATGTCTTTCGCTCATGCGGCTCAAATTCGACAGCATATCCGTTGCCCTCAAGTCATTATTATGGGTGATCAGGGGTATCCAGGCTTGCAGCAAGATAGCCACATTTCAGCGGACTTTGTCTGCATTGAAGGTGGGCATCATTGCCATTTACAGCAGCCAATGCTTACCGCGCAACAGATTTTTGCTTTAGTTAACAAAATTTAAACAAGTGTTTGAGCATTTGGTGCTCGAACACTTAGCCTGTGTTGTAATACAGTATGAATGACGTGCTATATAGCACGTTGAGACGCTAAGTTGCGGATTACAATACCTGCCTAATTCGAGGAGTAGTATCGTGGATAAACCTTGGTTATCTCGTTATCCAAGCGAAGTGCCTGAGCACATCAACCCAGACCTATATCCATCATTGGTGGAAATGTTTGAGCAATCAGTACAAAAATACGCTGATCAGCCTGCTTTCATGAATATGGGTTCGGTAATGACCTTCCGTAAATTGGAAGAGCGTAGCCGTGCTTTTGCCGCGTATCTACAAAACGATTTAAAACTGCAAAAAGGCGATCGTGTCGCGCTTATGATGCCAAACCTGCTGCAATACCCAGTAGCGTTGTTTGGTGTGTTGCGTGCAGGTCTTATCGCTGTAAACGTAAACCCGCTTTATACGCCTCGTGAACTTGAGCATCAATTAAACGATTCAGGCGCAAAAGCGATCGTAATTGTATCTAATTTTGCCAATACTCTTGAGCAAGTTGTTGAGAATACGCCGGTTAAGCATGTCGTTCTTACTAGCCTTGGTCAAATGTTGCCGAGGGCGAAAGGTACGATTGTTGACTTCGTGGTCAAATATGTAAAAGGCATGGTACCGAAGTACGATCTCCCTGGCGCAATATCAATGCGTAAAGCATTGCACAAAGGTCGACGCTTGCAATACGTTAAGCCGTTTATGACGGGCGATGATATTGCTTTCCTACAGTACACTGGTGGTACTACGGGTGTAGCAAAAGGCGCAATTCTGACTCACCGCAATATGGTCGCGAACGTACTTCAAGCCAAGGGTGCATACGGCCCTGTATTATCCGAAGGGCGTGAGTTAGTGGTTACGGCTTTGCCGCTCTACCATGTATTTGCTTTGACAGTGAACTGTTTACTGTTTATTGAAATCGGTGGTGCCAACTTACTTATTACTAACCCTCGTGATATTCCGGGTTTTATCAAAGAGCTGCAAAAGTACCCATTTACCGCCGTTACCGGTGTAAATACTCTGTTCAATGCATTGGTTAACAATGAAGATTTCCACGAACTGGATTTCAGCCGAATGAAGCTTTCAGTAGGCGGCGGTATGGCAGTGCAGCGTGGCGTGGCGGAGAAGTGGAAAAAAATCACGGGCATCCATTTGTTGGAAGGTTATGGGTTAACTGAGTGTGCACCTCTTGTTACTGGTAACCCGTATGATCTAACCGACTACACTGGCGCAATTGGTCTACCTGTCCCATCTACAGATGTTCGTATCGTTGATGAAGAGGGTAATCCACTACCAAATACTGAAGTTGGTGAGCTACAAGTTCGCGGTCCGCAGGTAATGCAAGGTTATTGGCAACGCACTGAAGCGACCAAAGAAGTGTTAACGGAAGATGGTTGGCTATCTACTGGTGATATCGTTAAGTTTGACGATGAAGGCTTGCTTTATATCGTTGACCGCAAGAAAGATATGATTTTGGTATCTGGCTTCAACGTCTATCCAAATGAAATTGAAGATGTGGTTTCTCTACACGGCAAAGTATTAGAAGTCGCTGCGATAGGTCAAAATCACGAAGTTTCAGGTGAAATCGTTAAACTTTATGTGGTTAAACGTGATCCAAGCTTAACCAAAGAAGAAGTGATCGCTCATTGCCGTCAACATCTAACGGGTTACAAAATCCCTAAATTGGTTGAGTTTAAAGAGGATTTACCAAAAACGAACGTAGGTAAAATTCTACGTCGAGTACTTCGTGAAGAGAACGAGGCGATCTTAGCAGAGAAGGCTGAAGCGAAAGCTGAGTAAGCCAAGCAGTGTAAGATGATTAATGATAGAATGCCGGCTCGCCATGCCGGCATTTTTAATGCGAGATATAAGTGAACTATCAAATTATTACCCAAAGCGCTGAGCTAGCCACTATTTGTCACAAAGCTCGAAACGTCGGTGCAGTGATGCTCGATACTGAGTTTGTTCGCACGCGCACTTATTACCCACAACTGGGTCTAATTCAGTTGTATGACGGTGAAACTTTGTCTTTGATTGATCCCCTTGAGATCGATGATATGACGGCATTTGTCGAATTGCTAAAAGATACTTCAGTGATGAAAGTACTGCATGCTTGCGGTGAAGATTTAGAAGTGTTCTTTAATAGCTTTGGCTGCTTACCAACACCGATGGTAGATACGCAAATCATGGCGGCATTCTTAGGCAATGGTTTATCGACAGGCTTTGCTGCTTTAGTTGAAGCAAACTTAGGTGTTGCGCTGGATAAGAGCGAATCACGAACCGATTGGATGGCGCGTCCGCTAACACAGAAACAGCTTGATTATGCTGCAGCGGATGTTTACTACCTAAAACCTTTGTATGAGAAGCTGCTTGATCAAGTAGAGCAAGCGGGTTGGTGGCAAGCGGCTCAACAAGAGTGCACTTTGATTGCCTCAAAACGTATTAAAACGGTCGATGCTGACAACGCCTATCTTGATATTAAAGGCGCTTGGCAATTAAGACCGAAAGAGCTCGCAATATTGAAGCCGTTAGCAACTTGGCGTTATAAAGAAGCGATGCGTCGTGACTTAGCGTTAAATTTCGTTTTCAAAGAAAATGATTTGTTGACGGTTGCTCGCTTAGGCATTCAGAACCGCCATCAAATGGAACAAGAGGGAGTCGACCCTCGTTCTGCTCAGCGTCATAGTACTCGTATTATTTCGCTGGTGAAGGCGGCTAAAGCAACACCTGCTGACCAGTACCCTGAAACTATTGAACGTTTGATGGATAAACCAGGCTACAAGCAACTGTTTAAAGTGCTTAAAGATGAAGTCAAGAAAGCATCAGAGAGCAGTGGTTTAGCCAGCGAGTTTTTGGCTTCTAAGAAACAACTAAATAGCATTATTAGTTGGGTATGGAAGCGTCAGCGTGACCAAGAAAAACGACCAGATGTAATGCAAGGTTGGCGCCTTGAGTTACTTGGTGAAAAGCTTGATAAGCTAATTAAATAAACAATAAAGGCTGGGAAAATGACCCAGCCTTTATTTTTCGCCTCAAATGACTTAACGATACTTGCACCCAATGATTGAGTTCGAATAGCCAAAATTCGAAAAAAGGGTGATGAAATAGTGAGTTAGCTGTTTTGTTGTTTGAACAAACTTTGGTAGCGAAAACTTTTCGCACCTTACTGTCATTGATTTGTTGCTACAGATAGGCAAAAGCCTCAGAATGTCGCACTTTTCTACCCGAGCGAAACTTGCGTGAATTGCTCGGCATGAACCACTACTTATTGAGAATCAAATATATGGGTTTTACCTCGCTCGCTCTTTCTGCTCCTATCCTCAAGGCTGTTCAAGAACAAGGGTATGATACACCTTCGCCAATCCAAGCAAAGGCTATCCCTGCGATACTTGAAGGGAAGGACGTCATGGCAGCAGCCCAGACAGGCACAGGTAAAACAGCAGGCTTTACTTTACCTATCCTAGAACGTTTAAGTAAAGGCTCTCCAGTCAAGAACAACCATGTTCGTGCTTTGATTCTAACGCCAACTCGTGAATTAGCTGCTCAGGTACATGAAAACGTACACAACTACAGTCGTTACTTGAATCTAAGTTCCGCTGTGGTATTTGGTGGTGTGAAAATCAACCCTCAAATGGTCAAGTTGAGTAGAGGCGTTGACGTACTGGTAGCGACACCAGGGCGTTTAATGGATCTTTACAACCAAAATGCAGTCAAGTTTTCGCAACTTGAAGTATTGGTGTTGGATGAAGCAGATCGCATGCTAGATATGGGCTTCATTCGTGACATTCGTAAGATTTTGGACTTGTTGCCGAAAAATCGTCAGAATTTGCTCTTTTCAGCGACGTTCTCTCACGAGATTCGCGATTTAGCGAAAGGATTGGTTAATAACCCAGTTGAGATTTCAGTTAGCACTGCGAACTCGACCGCTCCAACTATCGAGCAGTTTATCTATCCAGCAGATCAGAAGAAAAAAGCTCCGATGTTGGTCAAACTGATCAAAGACGGTGATTGGCGACAAGTGTTGATATTTTGTCGGACCAAACACGGTGCAAACCGCTTATCTTTGCATCTTAATAATGAAGGCATCACTGCAGCGCCAATTCATGGTAATAAGAGTCAAGGCGCACGTACCAGAGCGCTTGCTGATTTTAAATCCGGTGAGGTTCGAGTTCTAGTTGCTACGGATATTGCCGCACGTGGTATTGATATACCTCAATTACCACAAGTAGTGAACTTTGAATTGCCAAATGTATCAGAAGATTATGTTCACCGTATTGGCCGTACAGGTCGTGCTGGTGAGGTCGGTAAGGCCATTTCTCTTGTGTGTGCAGATGAAGCAATCGATCTGTTCGGTATTGAACGCCTAATCAAAAGTGTGTTACCGCGTTTGGAGCTAGAAGGGTTCAAACCAGTCAATCAACTGGCTGAATCGTCGTTAGATATGCGCCCGATCAAAGCTAAAAAGCCGAAGAAACCGAGAACTAACCATGCTGATGGTCAACGTTCTGGTGATAATGCACGCGGTCATAAGCCAGCAGGAAAGAACAAGCGTCACTTTGGTCCGAAGAGTGATGATAATAAAAAGAACCAAGGCGAGAAGCCAAAGGGTAATGCGCAGAGTAAGCCAAATGCTAATCGTGACCGCACAAATAACAAATCCAATGCGACGGGTAAGCCACAACAAAGCCGCAAACCTCGCCCAGTGAGCGCAAACCGAGGTTAATTAGCCTTGTATTGATGATAAAAAAACCAGTGAACATTCAGTGGTTTTTTTGTTTGGAATCGGTGTATCACTAAGCATAACCACAAAGCTCATACTTGAGTGAATTCCCAAGTAACCTCAAGAAGCTTAGTTCCTGCATCTTGAAGTCACTCGGGGATCGACATTAAAAAAGGCTTCCATTTGGAAGCCTTTTTAGTAGCAGTATGCTAGCGGTTAGCCAGCTAACACATCGGTTGCCACTTTGTAGCTAGGATCTTCTTTTACGTTGATCTCAACTAAGCTGCCAGCTTTATGAAGCAGTGCTCGGCAATCTTGGCTTAAGTGACGTAGGTGCAGAGTTTTGCCTACAGCAGTGTAGCGCTCTGCTAAAGTCTCTATGGCTTCAATTGCAGAGTGGTCAGTCACTCGTGAATTAGCAAAATCGACGATAACATCATTTGGGTCATTTTTCGGGTTGAATAACTCTAGGAAGTTAGCTGCGCTACCGAAGAAAATAGGACCGTGAATGTGGTATACCTTCGAACCTTCATCATTGGTTTTGCTTGATGCATAAATGTGTTTAGCGTGCTCCCAAGCGAACATAAGCGCCGAGGTAATCACACCCACCGCAACCGCAACCGCAAGATCAGTTAGCACTGTTACGACAGTTACTAGTACGATAACAAAGAAATCTTGTTTTGGTACACGACGAGCGAGTTTAAAGGTTGCCCATTCAAACGTACCAATTACAACCATAAACATAACGCCGACTAATGCCGCAAGCGGGATCATCTCTATCAGTGAAGAAGCGAATAGAATAAAGACCAATAGCATGACAGCAGCAGCTATGCCTGAAAGTCG
The DNA here is from genome assembly GCF_050337565.1 of Vibrio kasasachensis. Lineage (NCBI taxonomy): Bacteria > Pseudomonadati > Pseudomonadota > Gammaproteobacteria > Vibrionales > Vibrionaceae > Vibrio > Vibrio kasasachensis. Next base: position 390,916 of record NZ_JAKJTB010000008.1, read on the forward strand.
ACCGCGACCACCAGAGTTGATGTTGATCATCGATTGTCCAATCATCGCACAACCACCCATCGCACCAAATACTGAGCACGTTACGTTAGCGATACCTTGACCGACACACTCACGGTTAGATTGACCGCGGGTGTTGGTCATTTCGTCCAATACAGTCAGTGTTAGCAATGATTCAATTAGACCAATTGCCGCAAGAATAATGGCGTAAGGCAAAATGATTTGCAGTGTTTCAAGTGTAAATGGAACGGCTGGAATAGAAAACGTAGGTAATGTGCCAGCTAGTGTTGCGCCTTCGTCACCCGACATTGTACGCAGGAAGTCCACAACAGTGCGTGTTTCTAAATCCAAACCAACCACAAGAGCGGTGACTGTCACGATAGCAACTAGAGACGATGGTACCGCAGTGGTAAATTTAGGTAAGAAGTGAATGATTGCCATCGTTAGTGCAACCAAACCAAGCATTAGGAACAGCTGCCCACTCGGCAACCAAGTTAGACCGCCACTAAGATCGGGTCCTTTAAACTGACCAAGCTGAGCTAGGAAGATGACAATGGCTAAGCCATTTACAAAACCAATCATTACTGGGTGCGGCACCATACGAATGAATTTGCCCAACTTAAATAGACCTGCTGTGATTTGTAGAATACCGGCAAGTAGGATAGCAGCAAATAAGTATTGTACGCCGTGTGTTGCAACAAGGCTCACCATGACAACCGCCATAGCGCCTGTTGCGCCAGAGATCATTCCAGGACGCCCACCAAAGATAGAAGTGATCAGACCCACGATGAATGCGGCATAAAGACCGACCATTGGGTCAACGCCCGCAACGAATGCAAAGGCAACGGCTTCAGGAACCAACGCGAGAGCGACGGTTAATCCTGATAACACATCGTTTTTTACGGAGTGTTTCGAAAATTGTGGGAATTCAAACATAATTGCTCAGTTAGTCTAAGTGTTTAAAACTACTCTGAATTTAATTTTGAATGGTCACTGGAGCAAAATGAAATATAAAAGAGCAAAGTGACAAAATCAATAATTCAGCTCGGGTCGGCGCATGCTACCGAAAACTGTGATTAAGTTCAAGAATGAAGCAGATGTTAACCGATATAAATAGGAAATACATAACTGACGTTCATACCAGCTTACTTTAGGACAGCGCAGACAAAAGAAAAGGCTGCTATTACTAGCAGCCTTTGATTCTTTGATCAGGAGATTAGAAGCCCGAAGGTTTCGTCATTCCAGCGCTTGCTCGACTTGTTGCTACTTGGCTACCAGCACCTTTCGCTTGGTAACTCTCAGTGCGCATCGGAGCAGCATTGATCGTGATTTCTTTCAGCTCTTGAGTACCTGGCGCTTTCGCCATTGGTGCACTTGCATGAGCTTTCACAGTTTTAACTGTAGTGTTCACCGGTTGCTTAGCTTCAACTTTAGTTTCAGTTGCAACAGGTTTAACCGTCTCTTCAACTACAGCTTCTTCTGCGATGATCTCGATTACTGGCTCGACAACCGCTACCGGTGCTTCATCAGCTTCGACTACTGGCGTAACCGGTGTTGCTTCTTGAGTAACTGGAGCCTCGACAACAGTTTCTGCAACCACTGTTTCAACCACGGTCTCAGTAATTACTGGCTCAACAACAACGGCTTCTTCGTGATGCACGATCACTTTACCCATCGCCATTTCTGGACTCGCGTAACCACCTAATACAGCTTCTGTCGTTTCAGCTTGCGCTTCCGGTTTTTGCTCTACTGCTGGTTTGTATTGAGGACCAGGTTGTGGCAAGTCGTAACGAGGCATCACTTTACCCATTGCCATCTCAGGAGAGGCTACACCACCCTTACGTAGGCGGAATGGGTTAGGGCGACGATCACGACCGCGACGGCGACGCTGACCACTAGCACGTAGATGACGAGGTGAGCGACGATTGCGACGTTGCTTACCTTCTTCTTGTGCATTTTCATTGTCAGTGTCAATAGCTTCAATTACTGGTTCTACCGTTACAGGAGATTCAACAATTGCTTTTACTTCCACTGCAGCAGCAATAGGTTGTTCAACTAAAGTTTCTTCAACATTTTCTGCTTTTGCTTGTTGGTCTTTAACGCGTACTTGCTTGGTAAGCTTACGGCGTTGACGACGCTCTTTTACTTTTACAGTTTTTCCTTCTGCGCGAGTATCGGTTTGTTCGTCATGAGCTTCTGCAGCAAGTTTCAAGCCTTCTTCCGCTACCTTACTTGGTTTAGCTTCGTCACGCTTGTTACGACGCTCTTGTTTCGGCTTGCGAGTTTGTTGCTTGCGTTCTGCAGGTTTCTGTTCAGTATTCGCTTCGTCACGTACTACTGGTTTGCGTTTGTTATCGTATTTTTCGTCACGTGTATTATCACGGTTATTGTCGCGATTATTGTCACGGTTGTTATTACGACGACGTTGATCGTTACGATCGTTGCGATTATTACGGCGGTTACGATTGTTTCGATTAGGTCTTTCTTGCTCTATGGTTTCTTCTTTCTTTGGCTCTTCTTGTTTGTCAGAGCTAAATAGGAAGCCACTTAGAGCTTTGAATAAACGACTGATTAAACCAGGTTGCGCTTCTGTAGGCTGTTTGGCAGTAACCGCTGCTTTCGCCGCAGGTGCCTTCTCTACAGGAGCTGGAGCTGGGGTAGGCGCAGGTGCTGAATGAGCAGGAGCTGCAAAGCCTTTAAGAGCGGGCTCTTCAATCTTCTTAGCTTTGTATTCGGCATCCGGTACTTCTCTACCTTCGGCTTCTTTCATTGACTCTAGTTTTTTAGGGACTAGGTATGAAAGTAAGTCAAACTCTTCGCCTTCACGTACGCGAATCACTTCGAAGTGTGGGGTTTCCATATCGGAATTAGGAACCACTGTAATCTTAACTTCTTGATTACGTTCAATGTGATTTACTGAAGGACGTTTTTCGTTCAGTAGGTAAGATGCGATTGGCACAGGTACGACTGCCAGCACTTGTGCTGTATTGTCTTTTAGTGCTTCTTCTTCGATCAGACGAAGAACAGAAAGTGCTAAAGATTCGTTGTCACGAATGACGCCAGTACCTGTACAGCGTGGACAAATATGGTGGCTTGCTTCCGCTAGTGATGGGCTTAGACGTTGACGCGACATCTCTAGTAAACCGAAGCGAGAAATGCGACCGAATTGAACGCGAGCACGATCCATACGTACAGCATCACGCAGGCGATTTTCAACTTCACGTTGATGACGAACTGGCGTCATATCGATAAAGTCGATAACCACTAGACCACCAAGGTCACGCAAGCGTAGCTGACGAGCAATTTCATCGGCGGCTTCGAGGTTGGTGTTGAGTGCTGTTTCTTCGATATCGCCGCCTTTAGTAGCGCGAGCAGAGTTGATATCGATTGAAGTTAGCGCTTCCGTAGGATCGATAACAATCGAACCACCAGAAGGCAGGCGAACTTCACGTTGGAATGCAGATTCAATTTGGCTTTCTATTTGGTAATGACTAAATAGAGGCACTTCGCCGTCGTATTTCTTAACACGGCTAACGAAATCTGGGCGGACGAGGCGAATATGATCGAGCGCACGCTCATACATAGTGTTGCTATCGATCAGGATTTCGCCAATGTCACGGCGCAAATAATCGCGAATCGCACGAACGATGACGTTACTTTCTTGGTGAATTAGGAATGGTGCTGGGTTTGTATCAGACGCTTGTTTGATTGCTCCCCAGTGATTTAAGAGTACATTTAAGTCCCACTCGAGTTCTTCCGCACTCTTACCTACGCCAGCAGTACGAACGATAAGACCCATACCTTGCGGTAGTTCAAGAGTGCTTAGCGCTGATTTTAGCTGTGTACGTTCATCACCTTCGATACGACGAGAAATACCGCCGGCACGAGGGTTATTAGGCATAAGTACCAAGTAACTACCCGCAAGAGAGATGAACGTAGTAAGTGCAGCGCCTTTGCTGCCACGTTCTTCTTTCTCTACCTGTACGATTACTTCTTGACCTTCCGTTAGCACTTCTTTGATGCTTGGACGACCTTGATATGTATAACCTTCAGGGAAATATTCGCGAGCAATTTCTTTTAGAGGAAGGAAACCGTGTCTTTCTGCTCCGTAATCAACGAAGGCTGCTTCAAGACTAGGTTCGATTCGAGTGATACGTCCTTTGTATATGTTTGCTTTCTTAGATTCGTGACCAGGGCTTTCAATATCTAAATCGAATAAGCGCTGACCGTCCACTAAAGCAACGCGCAACTCCTCTTTTTGAGTTGCGTTGATTAGCATTCTTTTCATTTAATAATCTCGTTGTCATTCTTTGTGTGCTTGCTGCTTATTTTCTTCTTTCACGGTGCCTGATCCCATGGTTTGTACAGTGCAGCCTCCCGGCTGGAGGGATGCTCTGGGGCACTCCAGTTCTCACAGACTTTGGTCTGTGAGCCGCGATATCGGCGGAATTTACTCAACGTGAAAGGTGACGAGTAGAGCAACAAGTAGCTAATATTCGAAAGGTCTTACGCCGTATGCTGCACTTTCTATTAATCGGCAATCTACTCTTTTTTTGCTCCGACGATTTAGTTAGCACAAAAGTCAACCAAATCAATCATTGCAGGAGTGAACTATAGCAGTACCCATGAAACACAGCAATCTGCTTTATAATAAAACGGCAAATAATCTGATTTTATTTTACTTAAGTTTTTGTTTTTCTGTGAGTTTGAACTAGATAATGCCAGTTTTATAAATGAGTTTTGGAAAAATTGCTCGTAGCACGACTGAAAACAAGTAAACTGAGCACTTGTTGCGAAGAAAATGTGAAATTGCGCAGTTTTGAATGTTAGAATATCCTCATGAGTGAAATTAGAACCCAAGTCCAGTTTGTTGACATAGATTCAGATATGGCTGGCCAGCGTATAGATAACTTTCTACGCAACCATCTGAAAAGTATCCCGAAAAGCATGGTTTATCGCATTCTTCGTAAAGGAGAGGTGCGAGTGAACAAAAAACGTGTCAAAGCAGAATATAAACTGCAAGCGGATGACGTAGTACGCATACCTCCTGTCACTATAGAAGAGAAAGCGGAAGAAGTTGCGCCAAGTACAAAGCTAAACAAGGTCGCTGAACTAGAAAACATGATTATCTTTGAAGATGACCACATGTTAATCCTAAATAAGCCATCAGGTACTGCGGTTCATGGCGGCAGTGGGCTTAAGTTCGGGGCGATTGAAGCACTTCGCGCACTACGACCTCAAGCGCGCTTCTTAGAGCTCGTACATCGAATCGATCGTGATACATCAGGAATTCTGCTGGTTGCGAAAAAGCGCTCGGCATTGCGTCATCTTCAAGCTCAGTTCCGCGAAAAAACAGTACAAAAGTACTATTTCGCTTTAGTGATGGGGGAGTGGAAGCCAAGCTGCAAAGTGGTAAACGCGCCTTTATTAAAAAATGAAGTGAATAGCATCGTGCGTGTTAATCCCAATGGCAAATTATCAGAAACTCGATTCAAAGTGATCGAAAAGTTTGCTGAAGCTACCTTGGTACAAGCAAGCCCAATCACAGGGCGTACGCACCAAATTCGTGTTCATGCGCAATATACGGGGCACCCAATCGCATGGGATGACCGTTATGGAGATCGTCGTTTTGACGCCTATACTGCAAAAGTCGGGCTTAACCGCTTGTTCTTACATGCGGCAAACATCAAATTTACTCACCCTGGTACAGAAGAGTGGGTGGAAATTAATGCCCCTCTCGATGCCAAGCTAGAAAGAGTTTTGGCTGGTTTGAGAAAATAATCACTAGAATGTACCAAACAACAAAGCGCATCCTATGGGGTGCGCTTTGTTTTGTCGTTAAATCATAAAACACTAACACCTTGTGCGCTTAGCATATCGACAAGATCAATCAGTGGTAGACCAACAAGAGTATTTGGGTCTTTGCCTTCTAAGTGTTCAAATAGTGCAATACCAAGCCCTTCGCTTTTGAAACTACCAGCACAATAAAATGGCTGCTCTTTGTCAACATAGGCTTCGATCTGTTGTTGAGTCAGCTGACGAAAGTGGACAATAAATGTATCAACTTTACAGTCAGTTTCGCCACTGACTGTATTGTGAAGCGCAAGACCAGTATAAAATGTAATACTTTTTCCGCTTTGTCGGCTTAGTTGTTCAACTGCCTTTTGACGTGTGTGCGGTTTGCCAATGATTTCACCATTGATTACGCAGACTTGGTCGCTGCCTATGATTAAGCTTGGTTGAGTGACTTGGCATGATTCAGCTTTGCCTTTGGCTAAGCGTTTAACTAAAGCACTTGGTGCTTCACCTTTGAGTGGCGTCTCATCAAAATCAGGGTTGGTGGTTTGAAATGGAATTGCTAGTTTATTGAGCAGTTGTTGCCTAAAAGGTGAGGTTGAGGCTAAAACTAGTTGGTAATTTGGCATTTTTATTTACAATCAAAATGGGCTTAGTGAGCAGCATAATAGATATTATGACGCATATCCTAGTGCTCTTGGTGGAAAGGAAAAAAAGTATAACTTTTTACCCTTTTTCTTTGACTCTAAACAATTTGGAAGATAGAATTTGCGCCCTATGCAAAAGGTAAAAATACCGCGAACGGTTGATCCAGCGCGATCCGCTCAAAAACGACTTGATGTAGATGGTATCATCCAATCTAGTCTTTTAAAGCGTTTAAGCGAAGCAACTGAAGGCGTAAAGCGTGACGCGCAAGTCTCATTGTCATTTGGGCTTGATGAACAGCGACTCGTCGTTATCTCTGGTAAAGCTAACGTCGAAGTTGATTTTGAGTGTCAACGTTGTAATGAGGTTTTTGCACGTAAGTGTGATATCCAATTTACTTGTACTCCTGTTTACAGCGAGAAAAGTGAAGAAGAAGCCCCGGAAGAGTACGATTTGGTAGATCTGAACGAGTACGGTGAGTTAGACCTTATTAAACTAGTTGAAGACGAGTTCATCCTTGGATTGCCACAAATAGCAATGCACGACGACGCTGACTGTAGCGTTAACTCAAATAATATGGTGTTTGGTGAAATTCCTGAAGAAATTGAGGAAGAGAAAAAGCCGAATCCATTTGATGTTTTAAAGAACTTAAAGAAGTAATTCTTTAAGAATTTACATAGGAGTAGGGTCAATGGCCGTACAAAAGAGCAAGAAATCACGTTCAATGCGTGGCATGCGTCGTTCACACGATGCGCTTACTACAGCTGCACTTTCTGTAGACGCAACTTCAGGTGAAACTCACCTACGTCACAATGTGACTGCCGAAGGTTACTACCGCGGCAAAAAGGTTATCAACAAGTAAGGTTGACCTTTGCAAAATATTACCGTTGCACTTGATGCAATGGGCGGGGATTTCGGTCCTCGCGTAACAGTGCCTGCCGCCGTGCAGGCACTGTCGCATTTCCCAGAGCTCAAAGTAATCTTAATAGGTGATCGGACTTCGATCACAACTCAATTATCCTCTCTTGGTTATCAGGCAGATGCTCGGCTGAGCATTAAACACTGTGACCGAGTGATCTCAAACTCAGAAAAACCTTCTCTAGCACTTCGTAATGGACAAAACAGTTCAATGGGGCGAGCGATCGATCTCGTTTCCGTAGGGCAAGCAGATGCATGCGTCAGCGCAGGTAATACAGGCGCATTGATGGCACTATCTCGGTTCCGTCTTAAATTACTGCCTGGCATTGAACGTCCTGCATTGATTTCTGCACTACCGACTGTATCGGGTAATCGTACTTGGATGTTGGATTTAGGCGCGAATGTGTCTAGTGACGCTGATTCGTTATTTCAATTTGCCGTCATGGGCAGTGCTTTGGCTGAACAATATCTAAATCGCCCACCACGTGTTGCAATTTTAAATATCGGCGCAGAAGAAATTAAAGGCAATGATCTTGTCAAACGCTGTGCAGAAATGTTATCAAACACTGAGTCGGTGAACTTTATTGGTTATATTGAAGGTAACCAGCTTTTTCATGACTATGCTGATGTTGTGGTCTGTGATGGTTTTGTCGGTAATATCTGCTTAAAAACCAGCGAAGGCACAGCCCAGCTTTTTATAGATAAGTTGAAAACTTACATGATGACCTCATCAATAAAGGGTTGGATAGCAAGAAAACTGTTTTCTGGGTTAATTAATGAACTAAAAACATTGAACCCCGACCAGTATAACGGTGCAAGTTTGCTAGGATTGCGCGGCATTGTAATCAAAAGCCACGGAAGTGCAGATGTAGAGGCGGTCGTTAATGCCATTGGCGAAGCCCTACACGAGGTCAAACGACAAGTACCCAGCCGTATAAGCGATCGTTTGGAAGCGGTTTTACTCGAGAGGCATTATTAGTCTTCATGTTTAGCAAAATTTTAGGTACTGGCAGCTACTTGCCATCTCAAGTGCGTACTAACGCAGACTTAGAGAAAATGGTAGAAACATCTGATGAGTGGATTGTTGCGCGTACTGGTATTAAAGAGCGCCGCATCGCTGCTGAAAACGAAACTGTTGCCGACATGGGCTATCTCGCAGCTGTCAATGCGATTGAAATGGCCGGTATTGATAAAAACGATATCGATTTGATTATTTTGGCTACGACAAGTGGTAGTCATACATTTCCTTCGTCAGCGTGTCAGGTACAAGCAAAGCTAGAGATCAAAGGCTGTCCAGCGTTTGATTTAGCGGCTGCATGTTCTGGTTTCGTTTATGCGCTTTCTGTTGCCGACCAGCATATTAAAACGGGTATGTGTAAAAACGTATTGGTTATTGGTGCTGATGCTTTGTCGAAAACATGTGATCCAACAGACCGTTCGACTGTCATCTTGTTTGGTGATGGTGCGGGTGCTGTCGTGGTTGGTGCAAGCGAAGAGCCGGGCATTATTTCTACCCATATTAACGCTGATGGCGCTTTCGGTGATTTATTGAGCCTACCAGTCGCAGACCGCAATGGGGCAGATGTCGATAAATGGTTGCATATGGCGGGTAACGAAGTCTTTAAAGTGGCGGTAACACAGTTATCGAGACTGGTAAAAGATACGCTAGAAGCCAATAACATGCACAAATCTGAGCTGGATTGGCTAGTACCACATCAAGCTAACTACCGCATTATATCGGCGACAGCTAAGAAGCTGTCTATGTCACTTGATCAAGTGGTTGTTACTCTAGATCGTCACGGTAATACGTCGGCGGCAACGGTACCAACAGCCCTTGATGAAGCAGTACGTGATGGTCGAATTAAGCGCGGTCAGACTCTTCTACTAGAGGCCTTTGGTGGCGGTTTCACTTGGGGCTCAGCCCTGGTGAAGTTCTAAACAATAGAATTCAATTTAAGATGCACGTTAGTGCATCTTTTCTTTCTTACTTTGTTTTAAGGAAAAGAACATGAGCAAGTTTGCTATCGTGTTTCCAGGTCAAGGTTCGCAAGTCGTTGGTATGATTGCAGAACTCGGCGAGCAATATGACGTAGTTAAACAAACTTTTGCAGAAGCATCTGATGCTCTAGGTTACGACCTCTGGGCACTAGTTCAAAATGGCCCAGCAGAAGATTTAAACCAAACTTTCCGTACGCAACCTGCGTTACTTGCAACGTCTGTCGCTATTTGGCGTGTGTGGCAAGAACTCGGTCTTGAACAGCCTGCTAACCTAGCGGGTCACAGTTTAGGTGAATACTCGGCACTAGTTTGTGCTGGCGTTGTTGACTTTAAGCAAGCAATCAAATTAGTTGAATTACGTGGTCAGCTAATGCAAGAAGCAGTACCTGCAGGTACCGGTGCAATGTACGCAATCATTGGCTTAGATGATGAAGCGATTGCTAAAGCGTGTGAAGACGCGGCGCAAGGTGATGTAGTTTCGCCAGTAAACTTTAATTCTCCTGGTCAAGTAGTCATTGCCGGTAGCAAAGATGCGGTTGAGCGTGCTGGAGTGCTATGTAAAGAAGCAGGTGCAAAACGTGCTCTTCCTCTACCAGTATCAGTACCTTCTCACTGTGCACTAATGAAGCCTGCAGCAGACAAATTGGCTATCGCACTAGAAGATATCGAATTCAACACTCCTCAGTTACCAGTGATCAACAATGTTGATGTTATTGCTGAAACTGATCCTGCTAAGATTAAACTTGCACTGGTACGTCAACTATACAGCCCAGTTCGCTGGACTGAGATCGTACAGTTAATGAGTGAGCAAGGTGTTGAAAAACTATTCGAAGCTGGACCAGGTAAAGTACTGACTGGGTTAACTAAACGTATCGTTAAATCTTTAGATGCAGCAGCGGTAAATGATGTAGCTTCACTAGAAGCCGCGAAGTAACCTGCTAGTAATAAAGCAAAAGGACGTAAATAATGATGAATCTAGAAGGCAAGATTGCCCTAGTTACAGGTGCGAGTCGTGGTATTGGTCGTGCAATCGCTGAGCTACTTGTTGAACGTGGTGCAACCGTTATCGGTACCGCGACTTCTGAAAGTGGCGCAGCAGCTATTAGCGAATACCTTGGTGCCAATGGTAAAGGTTTAGCACTTAACGTGACTGACGTTGAGTCTATTGCTGCAACACTTAAAACCATCAATGATGAGTTTGGTGTAATTGACATCCTAGTTAATAACGCTGGTATTACTCGTGATAACTTGCTGATGCGCATGAAAGATGATGAGTGGAATGACATCATTGATACTAACCTAACACCTATCTTCCGTATGTCAAAAGCAGTGTTGCGTGGCATGATGAAAAAGCGTGCAGGTCGTATCATCAATGTCGGTTCAGTTGTGGGTACTATGGGTAACGCTGGTCAGACTAACTACGCAGCAGCAAAAGCGGGCGTGATTGGTTTTACCAAATCGATGGCTCGTGAAGTTGCTTCACGTGGTGTGACAGTTAATACAGTAGCCCCTGGTTTTATCGAAACAGATATGACTAAGGCGCTGAATGATGAGCAACGTGCTGCAACTTTAGCTAACGTGCCTGCTGGTCGCTTAGGTGATCCGCGTGAAATTGCGGCAGCTGTTGCATTTTTGGCATCGCCAGAAGCGGCGTACATCACAGGCGAAACTTTGCATGTTAACGGCGGTATGTATATGGTCTAATAGCTGAGTTTGTACATAAACGGCGGTAAACTTGTAGGCTTCTCGCCATTAATCTGTAAAACTTACTGTTAGTTTGCACAAGATTTGTGCATGATTTAAGTCAAACATGTATTGAATTTCGGTTAAAATCGCTAAAATTGTGGTTTGACCAGCAAGGTCCCTCTTGCAACTTTCAATAGTTCTAATAAACTACGGAACTATCGCATTGAGCGAAATCTGTAAAGGAAAAGAAAAAATGAGCAACATCGAAGAACGCGTAAAGAAAATCATTATTGAACAGCTAGGTGTAGATGAAGCAGAAGTTAAGAACGAAGCTTCATTTGTTGATGATCTAGGTGCTGATTCTCTAGACACTGTTGAACTAGTAATGGCTCTAGAAGAAGAATTCGACACTGAGATTCCAGATGAAGAAGCAGAGAAGATCACTACTGTTCAAGCTGCAATCGACTACGTGAACAGCGCTCAGTAATATCTCCCCCCAGGCGACCTTCCGGTCGCCTGAGTTTTTTATAACTCTTCTATATCTCTCATAGAATTATTTCATTTCCGGAGAATAAAATCGTGTCCAAGCGTCGTGTTGTTGTCACTGGCATGGGTATGTTGTCACCGGTAGGCAACACTGTAGAATCATCATGGAAGGCCCTGCTAGAAGGTCAAAGTGGTATCGTTAATATCGATCACTTTGATGCTACTAATTTCTCTACACGCTTTGCAGGTCTGGTCAAAGATTTCAACTGCGAAGAGTACATGTCTAAGAAAGATGCTCGTAAAATGGATCTATTCATCCAATACGGTATCGCTGCTGGTATTCAAGCATTAGACGACTCAGGCTTACAAATAAACGAAGAAAATGCACCGCGCGTTGGCGTTGCTATTGGTTCTGGTATCGGCGGTCTTGCTTTAATTGAAACAGGTCACACAGCACTTGTTGATAAAGGTCCTCGTAAAGTTAGCCCATTCTTCGTGCCGTCAACCATTGTAAATATGGTTGCAGGTAACCTCTCTATCATGCGAGGTCTCCGTGGTCCGAACATCGCTATCTCTACAGCGTGTACGACAGGTTTGCACAACATCGGTCACGCAGGGCGTATGATCGCTTACGGTGATGCAGATGCAATGGTCGCAGGTGGCTCTGAAAAAGCTTCAACACCACTAGGCATGGCGGGTTTTGGTGCTGCTAAAGCACTATCAACTCGCAATGATGAGCCGCAAAAAGCGTCTCGCCCGTGGGATAAAGATCGTGATGGTTTCGTACTAGGTGACGGTGCTGGCATGGTGGTACTCGAAGAGTACGAACACGCGAAAGCTCGCGGTGCTAAGATTTACGCAGAGCTAGTTGGCTTTGGTATGTCTGGTGACGCTTACCACATGACCTCTCCAAGTGAAGATGGTTCTGGTGGTGCACTAGCTATGGAAGCAGCAATGCGTGACGCGGGTATCGTTGGTACTCAAGTCGGTTACGTAAATGCTCACGGTACATCGACCCCAGCTGGTGATGTAGCGGAAATCAAAGGTGTTAAACGAGCTCTTGGTGAAGAAGGCGCTAAGCAAGTTAAAGTTTCTTCAACTAAATCAATGACGGGTCACCTGCTAGGTGCCGCAGGATCAGTTGAAGCAATTATCACGGTATTATCTCTGGTTGAGCAAATCGTTCCTCCAACGATCAACTTAGATAACCCAGAAGAAGGATTAGATATCGACCTTGTTCCACATACTGCTAAGAAAGTAGATATGGAATACGCTATCTGTAACTCTTTTGGTTTCGGTGGTACAAACGGCTCGCTAGTGTTTAAAAAGATTTAACCGAGTAACCGACACTAAATTGTGATAAAACGGCTTGATGCATTTAGCATTAGGCCGTTTTTATTTAGGGATATATTGTGTATTGGCTCAACGGACAAACCGCCGATTCAATTTCACTATTGGATCGATCTTTTCAGTACGGTGATGGCTGTTTTACGACGATGCTGACCAAGCAAGGAAAGCTGATGTATTGGTCGTATCACCTTCAGCGTATGCAAGCGTGCTTAGACGCACTTGCCATCCCACAACCGGATTGGAATCAAGTTGAAACTTGGTTAAATTTGGCTGCCAATAACGAATCGCTCGCAGGGTTGAAACTACATATCAGTCGGGGAGAAGGGGGCAGAGGCTATAGCGCTACTCAAGTGAGTGCCCCTAATGTTACTATTAACGACTTTGCGTACCCTGCTCATTATCTTCAATGGCAAGAACAGGGTATTGAGCTAGGCGTTTGTCGCACTCGACTAGGCATTAACCCTTTGCTTGCGGGTCACAAGCACAATAACCGCTTAGAGCAAGTGCTGGTTAAGACTGAGCTCGATGAGCGTGCTCTTGCAGATGCTGTGGTGCTGAATATTTCCGGCAATGTAATTGAAACCAGTATGGCAAATCTTTTTTGGCGTCAAGGCGAAATCCTTTACACGCCGGACTTGGATGTGTCGGGTGTTGCCGGTGTTGCGAGACGACGCGTATTAGAGCACGCCAAGTTGCAGAATATCCCGGTTCAGTTGGGGCAATTTGAACTCGCGGATTTATTAAGAGCCAATGAAGTATTCATAACAAATTCTTTATTAGGTATCGCCCCAATTAAGGCAATTGAAAGTCAGAGTTTTTCCATTGGAACGATGACAAGAAGTATTCAGGAGACGTTATCCCCGTGATTAAGAAAATCACCTTTTTGCTTGTACTGGCTGTGGCATTCGCCGTTGGTATATTTTTCTACGTTACGAAGCAGGTTGAGCAGTTTGTGCAACAACCTTTGCAGCTTTCCGAACAGCAGATTTTTACGGTCAAACCAGGCAGTAGCTTCCAGCGCGTTCTGTCACAATTGACTGAGCAAGACCTGATCACATCAAGTGATATAATAAGAGCAGTTCGTCACTTTCACCCAGAGTTAACTCAGCTTAAAGCGGGAACTTACTTAATCGTGCCGGAAATGAATCTAACTCAGGCGTTAGAATTATTTAAAACCGGTAAAGAGCACCAGTTTTCTTTGACGTTTGTCGAAGGTTCACGCTTCAGTGAATGGCGCATAATCTTCGAATCGGCTCCTTATCTAGAGCACAAGATCAAGGATATGAGCGAGGCACAAATCGCTCAAGAACTGGGACTTACGAACGATAAGCTCGAAGGATTATTCTTAGCAGAAACTTTTCATTACACCTTTGGTACATCGGATCTAGATATCCTAAAACGCTCTTCCGATAAACTTCAATCGGTACTGGATAGCGCATGGAAAAATCGCCAAGATAAGCTGCCACTAAAAACACCTTATGATGCGTTAATTCTTGCATCAATTATCGAGAAAGAAACGGCGGTTGAATCGGAGCGCGAGCGAGTGGCTTCGGTTTTTGTTAACCGATTGAATAAGCGTATGCGTTTGCAAACAGACCCGACAGTGATTTATGGGATGGGCGACGATTACGATGGCAACATTCGTAAGAAAGATTTACGTACTCCAACCCCATATAATACTTATGTGATCTTTGGTTTGCCACCTACACCAATTGCGATGGCGGGTGAAGCCTCAATAAAGGCTGCGCTAAATCCAGAAGACAGCAATTACTACTATTTTGTTGCGAGTGGCAAGGGTGGGCATGTGTTTTCTAAATCACTAGCTGAACACAACCGAGCAGTTCGCGCTTACTTAAGACAATTAAGAAGTAACAAATAACTTATGAAACAAGCAAAATTTATTGTTGTAGAAGGCCTAGAGGGCGCAGGCAAGAGTACGGCTATTAATGCGGTACTAAATGTACTTGAGCAAGCGGGTGTTGAGTCTATTAGACACACTCGTGAGCCGGGTGGCACGTTACTGGCGGAAAAGCTACGCGATCTTGTTAAGCAAGAGCATGAAGGCGAAGTACTGCAAGATATGACGGAACTTTTGCTGATGTACGCATCGCGAGTACAGTTGGTCGAAAACGTGATTAAGCCAGCATTGAGCGCGGGGACATGGGTCGTTGGCGATCGCCATGATATGTCTTCTCAAGCGTACCAAGGTGGTGGTCGACAAATTCCACGCACAACCATGCAAGCGCTGCGAGAAACTACTCTTGGAGACTTTACTCCTGATTTTACTTTGTACCTCGATCTCGATCCTCGTATTGGTCTAGAGCGTGCACGTGGACGCGGTGAACTGGACCGAATTGAAAAGATGGATATGGGCTTTTTCGATCGCACACGTGAGCGCTATTTAGAGATAGCCGCTGCGGATAGCAGCATTGTGGTTATCAATGCCGAGCAAGACATGGATAAAGTCGCTGCTAATATTGCAACGGCGCTTCAACAATGGCTGGAAGCATTATAATGGTGCAGCTATATCCTTGGCTCACACCGCTTTGGCAACAATGGCAGGTGCAGCTTGAAGCCGAACGCTTTCCCAATGCGGCATTGTTGGTTGCTAAGGCAGGGTTCGGGCAAGAGCAGTTAATGACACAATTTAGCCGTGCGGTGATGTGCAGCAACTATGCTTCTGAGCCTTGTGGCTTTTGTCATAGCTGCCAATTGATGGAATCACAGACTCATCCTGATTTTCATTGGGTTAAACCAGAGAAAGAGGGTAAGGCGATTACGGTTGATCAAATTCGCCAATGTAATCGCATTGCTCAGGAGTCGTCTCAGCTGTCAGGGTATCGCCTTATCGTGATTGAACCTGCTGATTCTATGAATGAATCGGCAGCTAACGCTTTATTGAAAACGTTAGAGAATCCAGCTTCAAACTGTTTGTTTTTGCTCATCAGTACGTCAGTAAGCCATTTGCTCCCAACGATTACGAGTCGCTGTCAACAGTGGCACATTAGCTCGCCAGAAGCAGAGCAGCTTGCCCTGTGGCTATCAAGTCAGACTCAGCGAAGCGTGCCTAGTTATGCCGCACATATTAATGGTAATTCGCCGCTTAACACGCTTAAGTTTATTGAAGACGGTGAGCAAAAACGTTATGAATCGGTCGAAAAGCAATTGATTGAAATTGCGTCGCAGCGTGGTGATGCGGTCAAGTTGGCGAAAGAACTTAGTTCGGATGTTGAAAAGTCGCTACTGTGGTTATGGTATTTGCTTACGGATACGCAAAAAGCACACTTTGGGTTGCAGCTTACCTCCGCAGTTCCGGGGGCGTCAGTCTTGGTAAATAGTATCGATTACAACTTGCTCTATACTCAGACCGATGCTCTGCAAAAGCTGATTGAACAATTGCATCAACATACTGGGCTCAATCGTGAGCTGCTTATTTTAAACTGGTTATTTAAATTTAATGGGGAAGCATGTTTGTAGATTCTCACTGCCATCTCGATAAACTGGATTATCAAGAATTACATCAAGGGATTGCAGATGTTGTCGCTAAAGCTAAGGCGGCAAATGTAAACGAATTATTATCGGTTGGTGTTACTCTTGACGCCTTTCCAAATATGCTCGAAATGATTAAGCCATTCGACAATGTGCACGCTTCATGCGGTGTACATCCATTAGACGTTGAAAGCGATTTTTCGTTTGAATTAATGCGAGAGTACGCGAAACATCCGAAAGTGGTTGCGATTGGTGAAACTGGGTTAGATTATCATTACCAGCCTGAAACAAAACGGCTGCAACGAGAGCGGTTTGAACAGCAAGTTGCTCTTGCGGTTGAATTGAATAAGCCACTCATCATTCATACTCGTAACGCTCGTCAGGATACCTTGGATATGCTTCGTAACGGCAGAGCAGAGCTATGTGGGGGTGTGATTCATTGTTTTACTGAAGATCTCGCCTTTGCTGAGGCGGCAATGGAACTCGGTTTCTATATATCAATTTCAGGTATTGTTACATTCAGACAGGCCACAGAGTTAAAAGAAGTGGTGAAAGCGATACCATTGGAGCGACTACTCATCGAGACTGATTCTCCATATCTAGCACCAGTCCCTCATCGTGGTAAACAAAATCAACCTGCCTATGTTGTAGAAGTTGCAGCATACATTGCCCAATTGAAAGGAGCGGCTCTTTCAGAAGTTGGGCGAAAAACCAGCGAAAACTTCCGAAAACTTTTTTTGAGATAAAAAAAGGAATTCGAATATAAAAGGAGCGAAAGCTCCTTTTTTTGTGCCTGAAACATCATGTAATCGATTTGATGTTGGTTGCCTTGCTAAAATGTTGAATGAATTGAGTAATAAATAAGCAATTGTAAATTTGTTATAAAAAATAACATCAAGGCGTATTTTATTTGATGGGTAAAATTAATGTTTTCTTGATCTAATCCCTTTTTTATCAATCAGATAGAGGGGTTTTACCTTTACAAAATCACTATTTTGCGTGTGATCTATCTATTAGTTTGCAATAAAAACACATGGTGCACTAGTAAATGCGACGAGCCTCAATATATATTTAGAGGCGGAAAATATAACGCAACAAGTGGTTACATTTTCAATGGGTGCTAACATTTAGGCTACGGGGGTGTGCCGTTAGGGCCCAGATAAATCTAATAATTTTTTCAGGAGCATAAACATGTTTAAGAACCTTTTTGCTAACCTGCAAAAAGTCGGTAAATCTCTGATGCTACCAGTATCAGTATTACCGGTTGCAGGTATCCTACTTGGTGTAGGCGCGGCCGATCTTAGTTTTATTCCAGATATAGTTTCAAACCTAATGGAACAAGCTGGTGGTTCAGTCTTCGGTCAAATGGCATTGCTATTTGCTGTAGGTGTAGCACTTGGCTTTACAAATAACGATGGTGTTGCAGGTCTTGCGGCAATCGTTGGTTACGGCATCATGACAGCAACGCTTGGCGTAATGGCTGGTGTGATGGGTGTTGAGAAAATCGACACAGGTGTACTAGGTGGTATCCTTATTGGTGGTGTCGCTGCTTGGGCATTTAACCGCTTCTATAAGATTCAGCTTCCAGAATACTTAGGCTTCTTTGCTGGTAAGCGCGCTGTGCCGATTATCACTGGTTTCACAGCTATCGGTCTTGCAATCGTTCTATCTGTAGTATGGCCACCAGTCGGCGGTGCAATTTCTGCATTCTCTGATTGGGCTGCACACCAAAATCCACAACTAGCGTTTGGTATCTACGGTGTTGTTGAACGTACACTTATCCCATTTGGTCTTCACCATGTATGGAACGTACCATTCTTCTTCGAAGCAGGTACTTGTGTAAACGCTGCTGGCGATATACAGAACGGCGTTCTTACATGTTACCTAGTTGCTGATGAAGCTTCTCGTGCAGCAGGTAATGGCTTCGGTCAATTGGCTGGTGGTTACATGTTCAAGATGTTTGGTCTACCAGCGGCAGCAATCGCTATTGCACATTGTGCGAAGCCAGAAAACCGTGCGAAAGTAATGGGTATCATGGCATCTGCTGCGTTGACTTCATTCCTTACTGGTATCACTGAACCAATCGAATTCTCATTCCTTTTTGTTGCTCCTATCCTATACGCAATCCATGCTCTATTAGCGGGTTCTGCTTACGTATTAGCGAATACACTAGGTTTTGTTCACGGTACTTCATTCTCACACGGTTTGATCGACTTTGTCGTTCTATCTGGCAATGCCCAAAAAATGGGTCTAATGTTCGCTTGTGGCTTAGCTTACGCGGCGATCTACTACATCGTGTTCCGTGCGGTAATCACTACACTAGATCTTAAGACTCCAGGTCGTGAAGACGAGTCTGATGATGCTGTTGCGGTTACAGGTACAGAAATGGCTGGCGAATTAGTTGCGGCATTTGGTGGTAAAGAAAACATCACGGGTCTAGATGCATGTATCACTCGTCTACGTGTGGCCGTTGCCGAGACAGAAGCTGTTGACCAAGATAAATTAAAACAGCTAGGCGCTGCTGGTGTTGTCGTTGTTGCTGGCGGTGTTCAGGCTATCTTTGGTACTAAATCAGATAACCTAAAAACCGATATGGATGAGTGGATTCGTAACCACTAATCACAGATTATACCTTCCCCTATAGGTATACAAAGGAGGCTTCGGCCTCCTTTTTTCATGTCTATTGATTGCCCCTCTACCACTATTTCTCATTTAAATGACACCAAAGTTTATGGGCTTTTCGCGATCTTGGCGTGTAGTTAACCTTCCTCTGACCTAACCTCTTTAGGAATGGTCAACTATGCCTGTTTAATATTGCATTGCTGGAGGGAGTGATGAAATTAGTGGTAAGAAGAGTCGCGATAGGGTGCGGGGTTATACTCACGAGCGTAACTGCACACGCGAATACGAGTAATAATAAGCCAGCAGATCTTGCTGTAGGTCTTGCGGTGGATCAGCAGTTGAGTGTGGTGGTTGAGCTCGACAATCAATATCGATTTATTGTAGGTAATCAAGGCGCGGCATTTGACTATATTGCCAAGCGTGGCCAATTTGATACGCAAGAACCGATTAGTTGGTATGCTGGTATTGGCGGTTGGGGCGAGTGGGATGATGGATTTGGTGTACGTATCCCATTGGGCGTTAACTATCAGGTGAGTCCTGGTTGGCAAGTATATGGTCAAGTACAGCCAGAGCTTGATATGCATAAAGGATGGGAGCTCGGTATTGGCGCAGCTCTGGGCGCGAAATATCACTTTTAATTATAAGTTTATATATCAATGAAACAAAAATGCCGGCATGTTAGCCGGCATTTTTATCGATAGAGAGTCAAATTTATTGCTTCTTCATTGCTCGTCTGATGCAAATAGCTGCACCGCCCCAAGTAATAGTAAGACCAATGACCATCATTATAATTGCACCTGTAGTCATAACTATGCCTCCTGCTGGCGATTTGTAGAATTAATTATAAGTCCAAAGACAAATAAGGCAGCAATTACAGCCCAACCCATGGTTAGGTCGTAGCCACCGTAGCCTTCAGTGAATAATGTTTGCAGCTTGGTTGCGAGAATGATGGCTAGCATCACTGGTGTGATGAAGCGGATACATACGTCAAACCATTGGCCGATGGTGAAATCTGATGTGGAGTTAACGTATTCACGCACACTCGGCACTTTATTTAGCATCCACGCCATCAAAATAACTTCTACCAGAGCGCCCAGCATAATACCCACGTTGTTGGCAAAGTGGTCGATTAAGTCAAGTAACAGTAGACCACCATTGGTTGCGAATGCCATGGATACGACGATACCAATACCAATAACCACGTTTGCAGCTTTCTTACGGCTCCAGTTAAGCTTGTCGATGATAGCGGATGTCACCGCTTCCATGATGGAAATATGTGAGCTTAGACCTGCGACAACCAAGGCAAAGAAGAATAGAGGACCGAGAATGTATGGTGCTGGAAGTAGGTTAATTGCCGCTGGCAACGTAACAAATGCTAAACCAACACCTGCGGTGACTACTTCAGTCAACGGTTTGCCTTGCTCTTGTGCCATGTAACCAAGGACAGAGAAGATCATGATACCGGCTAGAATTGAGAAACCACAGTTAATCAACACAGTCATAAAAGCATTGTTAGTGATGTCTGATTTCTCTGGTAGGTAACTTGAATAAGCCAGCATGATGGCAAAACCAATACTAAGAGTGAAGAAAATCTGACCGTAAGCGGCAGCCCATACTTTCACATCCCAGATTTTGCTAAAGTCGGGTTCAAACATGTAGTTAACGCCATCTAAAGCACCCGGCAACATAATCATACGACCGATCAATAGCACAACCATGATGAATAGAATTGGCATCATAACCTTTGATGCGCGCTCAATACCTGATTTTACGCCACTCACAATCGCTGCATAGGTGATTGCCCAAGCAAGGAGCATAGCACCTGCAATTTTCCATTGGATGCTACCTAGTGCCGTTGGTGAATTGTCACCGCCTAGCTGTAAGTATTCACCAAAGAAAAACGCGTTAGTGTCTGTTCCCCAACTTTGGGTAAATGACATACCAAAGTAGGAAATAGCCCAACCGATAACAGCAACATAGTAAACGGCGATTACAGCCGCTACGCCGACTTGGAACCAGCCTAGCCATTCAAACTTAGAATGGATTTTTGACAGTGTTTTTGGCGCGCTACCGCGATATTTTTGTCCCATGCTGAATTCCAATATCATGAATGGAATACCAGCGGTGATCATGGCAAATAGGTAAGGAATGAAAAAAGCGCCGCCGCCATTTTCGTAGGCCATGTAAGGGAAACGCCAAATGTTGCCCAAACCGATAGCCGATCCTACTGCGGCTAGAATAAATCCAGCACGGGATCCCCATTGTTCTCGCTTCATAGTGAACTCCTGTATACAACTTCCTGAGATATGAAGCTTTTCTTAGACTATATCGCCTGAAAGAGGGATGGGAGGAAACAAAGTGCTATAAGGGCTGCGATTTGCTTTGCTCATTCATCCGTGAATCGGCAAAAGTTTGGATTTAAATTTTGTTAGTCTAGAGAAAACTCAGAATATTATTCTTAAAAATATGATGTGTGTTTGCGTGAACTGAAACTTTCAACTACGCGTGAGACAAAGATTAACGATTAAGTTTCGTTAACGCAATAGATTCCAACTGTTAATGATAAGTTTAAAAGTGGTGCATAAATTGTTTGTTTGGCATTTTTTTAGTTAATGACTAATGTTCAGTGCAATCATGACCTAACTAAAATTCTGACAAAGATGATAACAGCGAGATTAAATGCGGTTTTACTTAATAGAGTGTCTGACTGAATTTTGAACAGCCCACTTGGTTTATTACTAATAACTCGCAAAATGGAAAAACAATCAAAATGACAGCCTATATTTCGGAGATGAGATGATTCATTCAACGCATTAGTTTGTCGTATCATTAAGCCTTTAGTTCTATTTATAGACTGTCGAGGGTGAAATGAAAGAGGTAACAAAGCTGTCTGGTTTTACTTTGATTGAGATGGTGGTCGTTGTTCTAGTTGTTGCGATACTTGCAGTCACCGCTTTGCCGCGGATCTTAAGTTTTCAGAAGGATGCGCGTATTGCTGTATTGGAAAGTGCCTTGGCCAGTATGAAAGCGATTAACAACCAAGTTAATTTGATGTCTCATCTTGATTATGTCGTGGTAAGGGCAGGGCATAGCCCAGACAGCCGTTTGCAATTTATCGATCTTAACCGTGATGGAATACAGCAAGAGGACCAAGGCGAGTGGAGTTTGATTTGGCGCTATCTTGATAATACGCATATGTCCGCGGCGATTTCTGTCAATGGTGATGTGGCGGAAATGGTGACGGGTAGAGAAAATTATTATTTGGGGTTTGAGCGTGGGAACGCGAGCAATTTAGTTGAAGGAAATTGCTGGGCTTTATATCATCAACCGGGATTTGCTGGTGATGTGCCGGAATATCAGTTGGAAAGTACCGGTTGTTAGAATGTCATTACCAACCCGACCCCCATAGTAAATTGGTTCATCCAATCAGTTTTAAACCGGATGATGCAATCTCCCGAAGACCCTGAAGGTAAGTTGCACGCTGCTGCCGTATCATTGTCGACGACAGTACCTAACCAACGTATTTGAGATGTTAAACTAATACTTTGGGTTATCGGGTATTCAAAGCCACCAAATATGCTACCTGCAAAACCGGCATGATTATCCACCCAATCAGCATCAATATAAGAGCCTCCAATTCCGACACCTAAGTAGGCATAAGCACGGTTGGGTAAGTCGTAATAAATACTGCTTTGAAACATCAGATATTGGATGGTGGTATCCAACTCTAGTGACTCAACCTCACTTGATTGTTGTGAATAATATAACCCCAATCGACCAGTTTGAAATTCTAGCTCCGTCGCGATAGAAAAACTAACGCTAGGTACAATATCTAGAGCACTACCATTTTCGTCCTCAACTTCGCCACCGCCGGAGAAGCCCAACAACGGCGTAATGTGAATTTTAGCATTGGCTGCTGGCTGTAAACAAAAAATGCTAATACCTACCAGCAAACTTTGGCTTAATATTTTCATATGCCTATCCCTTAACTTGATCTCGTCTAAGTGTGATACTAACGTCATATTTGTGCACGAAAAAAAACCATAAATTGAATGCTTACCGAACGAGTGTTATTTTTTTGTTAAGCTTATATGGAGGTGCTTATGGAATCTGATCTAAAATATGCTTTGATTATCACAGCAACGATTTTTGCTATTTTAATTAGCTATGGTGTTGTTGCTATTGCGGCAGCTTAGAGACTTTAGTCATGAATAACAGTGGTGTAATTACTAACACTGCTAGTTTGGTCGACATCGATCGACTCTCCAAGTACACCAACGGACTTAACGCTCTAGTCGCCCAAGGTGGTGGGCAAAGAGGAATCTTCACCGCTGGTGTATTAGACGCTTTTCTCCTCTCTGATTTTGACCCATTCCATCGCTTTTACGGCACCTCTGCCGGGGCACTTAATTTATCGGCTTATCTGTGCCGTCAGAAAGGGATCGGGCGCTCATTTATTCTTGACCTCACCACTTCTTCGGAGTTCTTTCACTTATTTAGCTATATTCGTCGTAAGCAATATTTAGGCTTAGATTGGGCGTTAGATAAAATCAGTGAATATCCTTACCAGCTTGATATAGACATGGGTCGTAGAGTGCTTGGTTCACGCCAGGCGTATGCGGCGGTGACAGATTCTTCGCTTTTGATAGATCGCTATTTGCCGATGCTTGATGATGATTGGAAAAAGGTATTGATCGCCAGCTGCGCTATTCCGCGCCTATATGACAATGAAGTTAAGTTTCAGCATGGCAGCTACATTGATGGTGGCGTTTCAGCTTCCATTCCAGTCCAAGAAGCATGGCGCCAAGGTGCGCGCTGTATTGTTGTGATTCGCACCGAAGGGGATGAAGTGCCAGTCCCTGAACCTTTAGTTAGTGCTCAAGATGATGTTGAGTGGTATCGAGATCCCTTAAATCTGGTTCAAGATCATTGGCAACAGAAGTTAACGCAGTGGAAGACGGATTGGAACGATTTTTTTAATGACCGTATTCAACGTTCAAAGCAACAACAACAGCTGTTAGCATCACTTAACGGAGGACGATGGTTATTTGGAGCGGATGATATTTACCGTATAAGTCATCTATTAGGTGATAATTTTGACTCCAGTTTAATGGATATGTTGATGGTCCATTATCAGACTTATTCACTCACTCGAAAATTCTTACTTACCCCTCCAGACGATTGCTATATCGTTCAAATTAAGCCAGCTCAGCCGCTGTTATCAAGTTCTTTGATGAGCGATAGGGAAGAGTTATTACATGATTATCAACTTGGGCTTGATGCTGGTTTTCGCTGCGTAGAGACATTCGATCAGTGTGGCGTGACACAACTGAATATGCCTTTCAATTTGAAATAGCTTCCGATCAACAGCAAGTTTCTTGATGAATTTGTGGTTAAAACTCGTTCAAAATTGTGCGGAGCATCTAAAACTCTATTTTTTTCTCGCCGCAAAATAACATGATCGCATGACAAATTTTTGCTGAGCTATATGACAGGGAACACAAACAATTAGTATTATACGTGATGCCTGTCACGGCAATCTACCAAGGCGCTTCACAATTACTTCGCAAAGTAAAAAAATTAATTAGTTGTTGATTCTCGGAGTTTCTTTCATGTACATGGCTCAACCAGGCCATATTGATCATATCAAGCAGGTCAATGCTGGCCGTGTATACAAACTCATTGATCAAAAAGGTCCCATTTCTCGAATCGACTTATCGAAACAGAGTTTACTTGCACCGGCAAGTATTACGAAGATCACTCGCGAGTTAATCGAGGCCCATCTTATTCACGAAACGACAGTGCAAGAATCGATCAGTCGTGGTCGTCCTGCGGTAGGTCTACAAGTGAATAACGAGGGCTGGCAGTTTTTGTCAATGCGTCTTGGTCGTGGATATCTCACCATTGCACTACACGAGTTAGGTGGTGATGTTCTTATTGATACGAAGATCGATATTCACGAAATCGATCAGGAGGACGTACTCGCTCGACTTCTACATGAAATCGAAGAGTTCTTTCAAACCTATTCGGACCAACTTGATCGTGTTACTAGTATTGCTATTACGCTGCCTGGCTTAGTGAATTCTGAGGAAGGCATTGTGCTGCAAATGCCGCATTATAATGTAGAAAACCTCGCGCTTGGTCCTGAAATATACAAAGCGACAGGCTTACCTGTTTTTGTTGCTAATGACACCCGTGCTTGGGCATTGGCTGAAAAGTTATTTGGTCATTCACAAGAAAACGATAACTCAATTTTGATATCCATTCACCATGGTTTAGGGGCGGGGATTATTCTTGACGGTCGCGTGCTTCAAGGACGACACGGTAACATTGGTGAATTAGGACATATCCAGATTGACCCTCAGGGGAGGTTATGTCATTGCGGTAATCGTGGTTGTTTAGAAACGGTTGCGAGCTCGCAAGCCATACGTACCGAAGTGACTGAACGCATTGCCAACGGTGAAGAGTCTGTGTTGGCGGCTATCGAAGACGTCTCGGTTGAAGACATCTGTGAAGCTGCGGTGAACGGTGATGCACTTGCTATCGATGTGATTGAGAATTTGGGGCGATATTTAGGGGCAGCTGCGGCATTGGTTATCAACCTATTTAACCCAGAAAAAATCCTCATAGGTGGAGCAATCAACCAAGCTAAAGAAGTTCTTTATCCTGCGATTCAGAAGTGCATAAAGGAACAAAGTTTGCCTGTTTATCATCAAGATTTGGAGTTAGTTGAGTCCCGCTTCTACAAACAAGCAACTATGACTGGTGCTGCCCTCGTAAAACAGGCACTATATGATGGCTTATTGCTTATGAAAGTGATAGAAGGGTAATGAATTTATCTCGTTGAACTGTCAGTGATTTAGTCTTGTTGTTCAATGAGGTACAAGAATCGTGCGATCCAGAAACCTGCTGTAGAGAATCGATATGACCGGAGTATTAAACACTGTAGACCAACGAACAAAGTTGGTCGGTGAAAACCGTTTAGAATTGCTGCTATTTAGTTTAAATAGTCGTCAATTGTTTGCTATTAATGTGTTTAAAGTGCGTGAAGTAATTAAAGTGCCACTACTGACTAAATTGCCAGGGGCTCACTACAATATCACTGGTGTTGCTTCTCTACGTGGTGTGTCGGTGCCGATTATAGATTTACGCTCCGCAATAGGTTTCCCACCGTCACGCCTTGAAAATCAAGAAGAAAACCTGATTATCACCGAGTATAACCGCACGGTTCAGGGGTTTCTGGTTGGTCAAGTTCGCAATATTGTTAATACGACGTGGAGCGAGATTCAGCCACCGCCAAAAACCACGGGTCGTTCCAATTATTTAACGGCGATCTCTCGCATCAAAGATGATGAAGGTGAAAAGATCATCGAGATTATTGATGTAGAAAAAGTGCTGGCTGAAATCATTGATTATGATGTTTCTATTTCCGAAGGCGTATTGGATGAGCAGCTTAGTACCGAAATGATCGGTCGTAATGTCTTAATCGTTGATGATTCATCCACAGCACGTTCTCAAGTTAAAGGGACATTGTCTCAGCTTGGGCTGAACATTATAGAGTGCTGTGACGGGCTTCAAGCGTTAAGGTTGCTTCAATCTTGGTGTGACGAAGGTAAAGACATCGAGAAGGAATTACTGCTGATGATTACAGATGCGGAAATGCCTGAAATGGATGGCTATAAGCTCACACATGAAGTTCGCAATGATCCGAGAATGAAAGATCTGCATGTTGTCCTGAATACTTCTTTAAGTGGTAGTTTTAACGACGCTATGGTTAAGAAGGTAGGTTGTGATCGCTTTATCTCTAAATTCCAACCAGACTTGTTGGTTGAGGTAACACAGAATCGGTTAAGAACTGTGTTAGGTTTGTAAGCTACGGTTTGATTGTAAGAGGGAGCAAATACGCTCCCTTTTTTGTTTCTGGCATTTGGAAAGGCACAGATAGTAAGCAAATAATGTTTAACGCAGTGATAATTAGCGCTGTGATTGTTAGCAATCGAGTTAACATGGTGATACTATTTCGGTGCAATTTTGTTGCACAAAGTAACAAGGGTAACAACTACAACTTTTCATCAGAAACCTTAAGGTAATTCCTAAAATGATATGGTTTACGTCTAAAGTTGTGATGACTTTAGGTATTTTACTGTATAGGAAATACAAACAAAGAAGTACGGAAGCTGAAGACGAGTTGTAACTTGTCGATGTAAATTAAAAAAGGGAGCACTCAGCTCCCTTTCGTTTTATATAAATCAGAATACGATTGACAGCCTCTCAGTGAAAGTCCCGAGATTTACTGTGTAACCCTTCTAGTGAGTCGGTTAAGTCTTCTAACCTTCCTGCAATGACGTGTGTCACGTCACCCTCTCGCTCTAAAATACCTTTCACCTGTAATATTTTTGCGGTCAAATAGGCTTGCTGTTGCGCTCTTGCGGTTGCTTGCCAAACGACAACGTTAATATTGCCAGTATCGTCTTCTAATGTGAAAAAGGTTACGCCTGCTGCAGTACCGGGAGATTGCCTGCCTGTCACTACGCCTACGACTGTGACTAAGGATTGATGAGGTCTGGTTATTAACTGATTCATACGAGTAAAACGTCCTAATAACCCAGCCTGATCTAATAAACTGACAGGGTGCTGAGTAAGAGATAACCCTGTTGCAGCGTAGTCTTCCAACAGTGTTTGCACATCACTTGGTGCGCTAATCGGGGCTAGGTTTTGCTCTTCGAGTGCCTGAAACAGAGGTAAATCTGATAGTGAGTCCATCATTGCCCAACGCGCTTGGTAACGGTTATTAGCAATGGTTTGCATGGCATTTGCGGAAGCTAGTAATTCAATATCCCGTCTGTTGATCCCAATATGCTTGAGTTGGTTAGGGTGGTGAAACCCTTGCGTTGATCGGGCATCAATCAGCTTGTCGCAGCTCTCTTTACTCAGCCCTTTTATTTGACGAAAACCGAGCCGAATTGCGAGTCCATGATGCTGAACAGTGACTTGATGATCATAAAGTGAGTGGTTGATACAAATAGGCAAGATAGTTAAACCATGTCGCTTGGCATCTTGTACTAACTGTGATGAGCTGTAGAAGCCCATAGGTAAGCTATTGAGTAATGAGGTATAGAATGCCTCAGGATAATAGAATTTAAGCCATGCAGAGCAATAGGCGAGAACGGCAAAGGAAGCGGAGTGGCTCTCAGGGAAGCCGTATTCGCCAAAGCCAAGGATCTGGTCGAATATTCGTTCGGCAAATTCGACGTCATAGCCACGGCTAAGCATTCCTTCGATTAACTTAGTTCGAAACTTTACTAAGTCACCATTTTTCTTCCAAGATGCCATTGCACGGCGCAACTGATCAGCTTCACCACCACTAAAGCCTGCAGC
Source organism: Vibrio kasasachensis (assembly GCF_050337565.1). NCBI lineage: Bacteria > Pseudomonadati > Pseudomonadota > Gammaproteobacteria > Vibrionales > Vibrionaceae > Vibrio > Vibrio kasasachensis. The sequence continues at coordinate 419,281 of NZ_JAKJTB010000008.1, forward strand.
AACCATTGCAAGTTTGATGACTTGTTCTTGGAAGATCGGTACACCCATGGTGCGCTCAAGCACTTGTTTGACTTCTTCTGAAGGGTAAGTGATAGCTTCATCACCGTTTCGGCGTTTCAAAAATGGGTGCACCATGTCACCTTGAATGGGACCAGGACGAACGATGGCAATCTGAATCACCAAATCATAATAGCTAGCGGGTTTTAGCCTCGGCAACATGCTCATTTGTGCACGTGATTCAATTTGGAAAACGCCAACCGTATCGGCGCGTTGTATCATGCCGTAAACATTGGCATCATCTTGCCGGCGAGCAATGCCTGCAATGCTCAGTGATTCGCCATGAAAGCGCTCTACTAGCTCAAAGCACTTGCGAATAGCACTGAGCATACCTAATGCCAAAATATCCACCTTGAGTAACGCCAGGCTTTCTAAATCGTCCTTGTCCCATTGAATGACGGTGCGATCGGGCATCGAAGCATTTTCGACAGGCACTAATTCATATAAGGGACCAGATGAAATAACAAAGCCGCCAACATGCTGTGATAGGTGACGAGGAAACCCGATAATTTCATTAATCAGTTGGATAAATTGCTCACCTTTGAGTGAGTTTGGTTCAATACCTAATTGAACAATTTGAGCTTGCCAACCTTGAGCTCGATCGCGCCGATTGACGTTTTTAATAAAGTGATCGAGTTGGCTCTCTTCAATAGCTAACGCTTTTCCGACATCGCGCACCGCACTTTTAAAACGGTAAGAGATCACGGTAGCTGCCAGTGCAGCACGCTTTCGACCATATTTCTGATAGATATATTGAATCACTTCTTCACGACGGTGATGTTCGAAATCGACATCAATATCGGGTGGCTCATCGCGCTCCTTACTGATAAAGCGTTCGAATAGCACCGATATTTGGCGGGGATCAACAGAGGTAATTTCTAAGCAATAACACACCACCGAGTTTGCCGCTGAGCCGCGACCTTGATAGAGAATATGACTACGTTTAGCAAACATTACGATGTCGTGGATAGTCAAAAAATAGAAAGGGTAATTGAGTTCGTCAATTAAGATGAGTTCTTTTTCTATTGTCTGTTCAATATCGCTCGTTACACCTTCAGGAAAACGCAGTTTTTTACCCCGCTCAACTAGCTTGCGTAGGTAGCTCATTGGTGTTTCACCGTTAGGAATTAACTCACTCGGGTATTCATATTTCAGTTCACTAAGGCAGAAGGTACAGCGCTGCGCAATTTGCACACTCTCTTGTAACCATTGAGGTTTAAACAGCTTATTAAGTTTGTCGATACTGCGCAGCGTACGTTCAGTATTGACCAGTAGATGGCTGCCGATTGTATCGATACTGGCACCATGTTTAATCGCTGTAAGGGTATGCTGTAAGGGTAAGCGCGTCGCAGTATGCATGAGAACGCCCCCACAGACCGTAATAGGCAGTTGTAACTCTGTTGCTAAGGTTTCGCAGTACATGAGGTATTGGCGGTCTTCCGAACGGAGATGGCGCTGTACGCCAAGCCATAAACGAGATTGGTGGTGCTGATAAAGCCATTGTCCCCATTTTCGGTCGTAATCTTGATGGGTAGGCAACCAAAGAACAAAGCAGTGACGAATCGACATCAAATCCCATTCAGAAAGTTGATAGTGTCCTTTTTCAGTGCGGCGTCTTGCATTGGTGATAATTCGGCACAGCTCGGCATATGCTTGTCGATTGGGGCATAGCAGCACCACTTGGCACTCATCATCAAGCCAAAACATGCTGCCGATAATAAGTTTTAGAGCGAGTTTGTGGGTCTTGATGGCGGTGTGCGCCCTAACGACACCAGCGACAGAGCATTCATCTGTGATGGCTAAAGCGCGGTAACGAAGGAAGTCAGCTTGTAAAATCAGCTCTTCAGCATGTGAAGCACCAGTTAGAAAAGAAAAATTACTTTGGCAGAAAAGTTCAGCGTATGACATAGGTTTGCCTGTTTAGCTAAATTGACCGTGAAGAAACCACTGTTTTTCTTGGTTACGAAAGACCCATAGCCAGCGTCCCTTATCACTACGGGCGATAAAATAATCACGGGTGATCTCTTCACCATCCCACCAACCTGTCACAAAACGCTCAGGTCCTTGAACAATAGAGATGTTATCTTGCAAAGGCTCAGGCGTTGGCAAAATAAAACTTGGTCTACAGCGAGCGGATTGTTTTTGGTCAGAAATCACTAGGCTTGGATCACATAGCTGAGTGGCTTTTTCTGGCCGAGGGTCGTTGCTTAATGTGACTTTATGTACCTTGTCTTTACCGAGTTTTGCTTGCAAAAGTCCGATTAACTCAAGCGGAGATTGCATATCTTGTGGACCATTAAACATATCTCGGCTGCTGGCATCTAACTGCCCACCACGCATAATCGAAAGAGTTAAACCTTGTACTGGAGCATCAAGTTTGATCGACTCTAATGTGAGTTGGCATAGCTTTAACCATTGTTTTGCTGTGTAGTCGCCACTAGCAGAAGTAAAGCGAATGCTGTTGGCTTTGTTGTCACGTTGATGCAGTTGCAGATCAAGCTCGTAAGCAACATGATTGCGTAGGGTTAAAAATAGCTCCAAACGTTCGAGTAGCTTTTTGAGTGGTCTTTCCAGCCACTGGATATTTTCAATTTCATACAGTAGCTCTAGATAGCTGTGAAATTTTTCAGGTGGATGATAGAAGTCGACGGGGTGTTTGAATTGCCCTAGTAACCGCCCCACATAGTTGACCAAATCGATATCGAAGCGGCGTGCCAATTCTGCCATTGGTAAGTGGAGTAAATCATCTAAGGTATTTACTCCAACGCGCAGTAATGCTGCAACCTGCTTGGGTGCTAACTCGGTTCGAGTTAGCGGGAAAGACCGAAGGGTATTCATCAAGATATCTTTATCATCCGAGATGATCATCGTCGCCGATTTAGCGAGTAATATCGCCGAATATGGGGAAAATCCAGTAGAAAAACTGTATTGATAGCCTAATTTATCAAGGTGTTGTGATAACGCTTTCCAATAGGCATCGATACCGCCGTAAAGGCAGAGCATGTCGCTGACTTTTAGTAATATCCCTTGTGGTGGGAGCAGTACAATATCGGAGGTGACAATGTAGAGCCATTGCGCAATATCGGTCAGTGTTTGTTGTTCTAGTTTTTGTTGATAGGGATGCACTTGTAATTCATGGCAAAGCGCACTGGCACTGCCTAATCCCATACCAAGTTGGATGCCAAGTTTTAAAGCGTGTTGATTCGCTTGCACTATCTGGAAATGTTGCCCGTCGACGATAACAATAGGTTGTTCGGCTAGATGAGAAAGCGATGTTTCTGAAAATAGCGCGTCCAACTGCAAGGTTGGAAAATGTAAATAGAGCCATAGCTGCATCATTAGCCTTGCTTACGCAGCGGGAAAGGGATCACCACAGGATCAGCTTGTTCTACAGCCAACTGAGACCAACGTGAGCGCATATCAAGCACAAAGCTACCGTGTGCCCAGCCGCCTTTGCGCTTAGTGATGGTCACACTCAGCCCATAGTTGTGTGGCTCTAGACGCATGCAAAGACTAACAGGCAGCGAAAACAGATGCTCTTGCGGTTGTTTAAACAGAAAGTGCAAGCAACTGCCAGTTTCGCTCGCCACTTGTAAGCGACGTGCTTGGTGCACTTCTAATTCGCTTTGCCATAGCAACACGTTGCTACAAGCCCCACTTTTTAGGCATTGTTCTGCCGCCCACAAAGCGTGTTGTGAGTTCTTAGGGTAGAGGAGGAGTATTTGGTTAAGATCGAAGCCTTGCTCAGCCAACATTTCAGCACATAGGTAACCGGGAGGCTGAATAAAGACGCTCAAAAGATTCTCACTGGAAGCCAGTAAGTGAGGGATCAATAACCTTAACTCACCAATACCAGAAGCGCTTTGTAACTCCACAACACCATGCTTGGGAAAGCCACCTTCCAGTTTGCTATCTAGTAGTGGAAAACCAGTACTGTATGTCTCAAGCGTTTGATGTTGGGCAGTTCCTTGCCATAACCATTGTTTCTGTTTTAGATGTTCAATTAGTTCGTACATAGGCTGTCGCTAATTAATTAACCTGTATATTTGTACAGTATAAATTATCTTGGACACACGGCAATAGCCAGCACAAAGAAAAACGCCTTGTGAAGTCACAAGGCGTTGATGTAATACGAATTATTTTTTGGGTTGGGCATCAATACATTGCCCATGAACCGATTGCCCTTCTGGGGCCATTAAATAGAGATACAGAGGCATAATATCTAATGGTGTCTTGAGTCGATCAACATCTTCAGCAGGGAAGGCTGTTGCACGCATACCGGTACGGGTACCGCCAGGGTTAATCGCATTGATGCGAATCGTACTATCGCTCAGCTCATCGGCTAGTACTTGCATCATGCCTTCAGTGGCGAACTTTGAAATAGCGTAAGTGCCCCAGAATGCTCGTCCAACATGACCAACGCTTGATGATGTAAAGATCATGCGTGCATCTGGCGATTTGTGTAGCAGTGGTAATAGCGCTTGCGACATTAAAAATTGTGCTTTGACATTTACTTGCATCACGTCGTCGTAGCTGTCTTCGCCAATTTGATCAAATGGGCTAATCACTCCCAAAAGACTCGCGTTGTGAAGAACGCCATCAAGACGACCAAACTGACTTTCAATGGTATCAACCATGTCTAAGTAGTTTTGTTTGCTCGCCCCTTTCATATCAAGCGGGATAATGGCTGGTTGGGAGTAACCAGCAGCATCAATTTCATCGTAAGTCTGCTCTAGTTTTTTCACCGTACGCCCAAGTAGAATTACCGTTGCACCGTGCTCTGCAAAACTGATAGCGGCTTGTTTACCAATGCCGGAACCTGCGCCAGTAACGAGAATGACTTTGTCTTTTAGGGCGTTATCAGCCACTGAATAATCCACGCTATGCTTCCTTATTGTAATGAACTACTTTTAGTCTTCGTGACAAGATGGTTACAATACACCAATTCGCATATTGAGAGGATATTCAGCTTGGAATTTTTGTTGGACTACGGGCTATTTTTAGCCAAGATTGTGACTGTGGTAGTCGCATTGGTTGCGATTATAATCATTGTTAAAAGTGTTGGCGGTAGAAGTGGCGCGGCAAAGGGTGAGTTGGAAATCACCGATCTAACCGAACAACACAAACAAACGGTTGAGCAGTTAGAACATTATTTGCATGATGACGCGTTTTTGAAAGCGCGTAATAAAGCAGAAAAGAAAAGTGACAAAGAAAAAAATAAAGCGCGTGAAAAAGAGATAAAGAAAGCGGCGAAAGAAGGCGAGCTTGAAAGTAAGCGTGAAGCGCATCTTTTTGTTCTTGATTTCAATGGCAGTATCGATGCGAAAGAAGTGGCGTCTCTACGTGAAGAAGTAACTGCTATTCTTGCTGTGGCACACGAAGGGGATGAAGTACTGCTTCGTCTTGAATCGGGTGGTGGCATGGTGCATGGCTATGGCTTGGCGTCATCGCAATTGGATCGCCTTAAGTCAGCAAGTCTTCCTTTGACTATTTCAGTAGATAAAGTTGCGGCGAGTGGCGGTTACATGATGGCGTGTATTGCCGACAAAATCGTGTCTGCCCCGTTTGCTATTGTTGGTTCAATTGGTGTTATCGCGCAGTTACCAAATTTCAATAAGGTACTGAAGAAGTACGATATTGAATACGAACAACTGACGGCGGGCGAATACAAACGCACGCTAACCATGTTTGGCGAAAATACTGACAAAGCGCGTGAGAAATTTAAAGAAGAGCTTGAAGAAACTCATGTTCTGTTTAAAGACTTCATCCGTGATCACCGCCCAGATCTAGACTTAGAAAAAGTGGCAACGGGTGAGCATTGGTTTGGAACTCAAGCATTGAATCTAGGTTTAGTCGATGAGATTAAAACCTCAGATGACATCGTGGTCGATGCCTGTAAAGACAAGACAGTATTGGCGATTCATTACGTAGAGAAGAAAAAAATCACTTCTAAGTTAGCGGCGCTAATGGGCGAAGCGGCTGATAACGTATTGATGAAATTGATCGACCGTGGTCAACGTCCAATCGTTTAATTACGAGTGCTTAGCCGGATGGCTTATTGTCTGCGTGATTCGTGTGCAATAAGCCATTTTTAATATGGGTGTATAAGAATAACACAATTTAATGTGGGTGCTGTTTATCATAATCCCCCTTGGCACAGAATAGTGAGTAACAGATGTAAGAAAGTTTGATAAGTTAGTTTTTGGTGAGAATTATATGTAAGGCTATGATTAAATTTAGCAATGTTTCCTGAGTCGAAAACGTAGAGATGGTGAATGTATGGTGAGTTGCAATGGTTTTATATTTGATGTGGATGCGACTCTCGTCGATACCGAAATGGTTATTGAGAACATTTGGAGAGCGTGGGCAAAGCGTGTTGATATTGATTTTACCCTTGTACAACCACACGTCCATGGTCGTAAAATCGAAGAAACCTTAAGATGCGTGGATGAACATTTTGCCAATCACGAACAGCTTTTGACAGTACAATCCATCGCGGTTGAAGAAATGAAGAAGGCAAGTGCCATTCCTGGAGCTCAGCAGTTTGTTGCCAAGATCGCGAATGGCGCGTGGGGCATTGCGACAAGTGGTCCAAGACATGTCGCGTCGACGAGCTTAAAAGCGGCGGGATTTTCATTACCGTCAGTGATGATTTGCGCGGAAGACGTAGGAAAAGGAAAGCCGGACCCTGAACCGTTTTTAGCGGCGGTGGACGCATTGAAAGTGCCTGCTAAAAAATGTGTAGTATTTGAAGACTCACCTGCCGGCATCAAATCTGCAAAGGCGGCGGGGTGTTATACTATTGCGCTTATGACTAGCCATAAAGCCGATGAACTTGCGGATGCCGACTTAATCATTGATGGTTTTGAAGCTTTAGTGTTGTCGATAGTGGATGACACATACACGCTAACCATTCGACAAATGACGCAAGATATTGTGGTCTAAAAAATCCCAGAGCTGATGTTCACCTCAGTGAGCATGCTGAACGAATGTGTACTGTGGGCGCATATAAAAAAAGGAGCCTTGACTAGAGGCTCCCTGAAAATAACACCGGAAATAGGGGGTGGGTGTTAACCCCGCGCTACCATAACTAGCAGTTTGGGGGAGTTAGAAACGATTAAAGTTTGCCTTCACTACCGCACATGCGGATCTTATCCATCACTACTTGTTTCATTGCCGCTTTACCTGGAGTGATGTATTTACGCGGGTCGTTGGCATCTGGGTGCTCAGCAAAATGCTGTTTTACTGCATTTGAGAAAGCAATCTTAAGCTCTGTCGCGACGTTAACTTTACACACACCTAGATCAATACAGCGACGAACCATCTCATCAGGCACGCCTGACGCACCATGCAGTACCAGCGGAATATCAACCACTGAACGAATTTTCTCTAAGCGGGTAAAGTCTAATTTTGGCTCTGCTTTGTATAGTCCGTGTGCCGTACCAATCGCGACGGCGAGTGAATCAATGCCTGTTCGACGAACGAATTCAGCCGCGGATGCGGGGTCAGTCATTAGTGCATCGGCGCTATCAACGATAAGATCATCCTCTTGACCGCCTAAGCGACCAAGCTCTGCTTCTACACTGGCATCAAAACGGTTGCAGTATTGAACCACTGAACGAACGATGTCGATATTCTGATCAAAAGCGTGGTGTGAACCATCAATCATCACAGAGCGAATTCCGTGCTCCACCTTGGTGCGGATGTCTTGTAAATCTTCATGGTGATCGAGATGCAGCACCAAAGGAATCGAGTGCTTGTGCGCTGCTTCTTTACAGATGCTAATCAAGTAATCAGTACCGGCATAATCGTATGTGCCTGGCGTACCAGCCAAAATGACAGGAGAGCCCATCTCTGATGCTGTTTCGACAATGACTTGCACAGTTTCTAAGTTATGGACATTAAATGCAGGAACCGCATAGCCACCTAGCTGAGCACGTTTAAGCATTTCACGAGAAGAGATTAGATACATAAAGCCTCCTGACTTGGTACTGATTCAGCCTTAAAAACAAGGCGTCCGTTAACCCAAGTTCTTTCAATTGAGAAATCTGATTTAACGGCGACCATTGAAGCGCGTTTGCCCACTTCTAAAGTGCCGATTTGATGGTGTAAGCCTAACGATTGTGCTGGTGCTAAAGATGCCATCAGCCACGCTTGCTCTAGCGGCAGGTTGAGCCACTGTTGAATGTTCTTCACTGCGGTTAGCAAAGTGAGTGTGCTACCGGCTAATCCACCCGCATCTGTAGTTACTACGCCGTCTTTCATGTGTACGGTATATTCGCCGAGGGTATATTCACCGTCAGGCATGCCGGTGGCGCTCATTGCATCAGTGATCAATGTCAATCGAGAGCCGCAGCAGCGGTGCGCGATATCTATGGCTGCAGGGTGAACATGGTGACCATCGGCAATCATTTCGACATAGCAGTTGGGGTGAGTTAGACCTGCACCGACAACTCCGGGGTCTCGGTGGTGCAAACCACGCATACCGTTGTAGCAGTGCACAACACCGCTTGCGCCGGCATCGAACGCCTGTTTTACCTGTTCATAACTGGCGTCGCTATGCCCAAGCGTTACCTTGATACCTTGCTTGCATAGGTGGCGAATCGCATCAATCGCGCCGGCTTTTTCTGGAGCAAGCGCCACAGTGATCAAGTTGTTATCACAATAAGAGATCCAGTCATCAAGCTCTTCAACAGACAGGTCACGGAACCATTTGGTTGGTTGTGCGCCTTTGTGCTTTTCAGTGAAATAGGGACCTTCTAAATATGCGCCAAGGATTTCGGCGCCTTCAACACCACGTTGTTTACTTTTCGCCACTTGTTGCAGCGCTGCACGCACTTTAGTTACGGGTGCTGTGATGGTTGTCGGGACAAACGCCGTTACGCCTAAACTGGCGAAATAGCATGACATGGTATCTAAGCTCTCATGGCTAGCGTCCATGACATCACAACCTTTTGCACCATGTACGTGGGTATCGACCATACCCGGTAGTAGGTTGACCTTGCCTAAATCAGTAAAATTCGCATGCTGAGTCGCATCAAATGTTTCAATCGCGGTAATGATACCGTCGCTATCAATGGTGATCAGCGCATCATCAAGCCATGTCTCACCATGCAGCACTCGTTGAGCGCGGTAGCTATGTTGGTTGGTGCTATGTTGATTAGTGCGGTTTTGGTTAGATTCCATCATCTTCTACCACGGCTGTTTGTTGTTCTCTAGTCGCCATTTCAGCGGCTAAAGAGGTGATCCCGCGGTGTCCACATTCGACTGCTTGATCACGAAATTCAATTAGGTTGAGTTCGTCTCGTTCGAGCAACATTTCCGCTGCCATTTGCATGTTGGTGCCAGTGACCACTTGAATGTCATCACGTTCTTGGCTTAGTAGTGAGGCGGTGCGAAATGGTGTGCCACCTAGCAGGTCGGTTAAGAAAACAATCCCTTCTCCTGAGTCGATGTCAGCAATGGCACTGCGCATCGCCACTTCAAGTTGTGGTGTGGTCATCTCTTCTGGAAAGTCGATAAATTTAAATTGATCTTGCTCGCCAATTACTTGGTGAACAGCTTGCGCAAGACCTGAAGCGAAGCCACCATGGCCAGATAAAATTACTGCAATCATGTCTGTTTCCTTATGGGGCTAGCGAGCTAGCCCCGTTGTTATAGTCTGGAGAATGGTGTGTATAAATAACGCTGCTTATAGGAAGCCCATAAAGCGCCCAGCAACGCCAAGTACTACGGTGATACCAATTAGTTTTAGTGGGCTCCAACCGCGTTTAACGAGTGCATACATAGTTAAGGTGTAAATCAGTGGTAAGAACGCAGGCATAAGTTTGTCGATAACGTCTGCTTGCAGTTTTACTACTGCGTCACCAGCGGTGATTTCAGCAGTCGTAGATAGGCGAACATACGTGGCTACTAGAGCACCGATTACCGTCATACCAACCATTGAAGCGGCGTGACCGACCTTCTTGGTATTGGCTTTTATCACCGGGATAGCGGCAACACCCATGCGGTAAGCGTAGTGCGCCAAACCAAAGCGCAGACCAAAGTGCACCACGTTAAATAGCACGATGAAGAACACTGCGCCCATGATGGAGCCTTGCAGCGCAAGGTCAGCACCGATACCACCACAAATAGGTAGCAGGGTTAGCCAGAACATCGCGTCACCGATACCGCCCATAGGTGCACCAACCGCGATTTTGGTACTTTGGATACTGTTGATGTTTTGCTTTGAACGTTCCATCGCCAGTACGATACCCATAACGAATGTCACCAAGAATGGGTGGGTATTGAAGAAGCCCATGTGACCTTGCATCGCTTTTGATAGGTCAGCTTTATTGGTGTGGATTTTTTTCAGTGCAGGGAGTAAGCCATATAGCCAGCCTGAAGCCTGCATACGTTCGTAGTTGAAAGATGCTTGCAGCAGTAGTGAGCGCCATGCCATGCGGTTAATGTCCGCTTTGGTTAGCTCTGCACCAATTTCTTTATTTTCGTATTCATCTTGAGCCACGCCTGGAGCGGGTTGCACATCAGCGTTTTGGCTACGGAGGTCGAGTTCGTTGCTTACATTAGATTCCATCTTCAAAGTCCTCAGCTGGTGCAGTTACAGGGGTTGGTTCGGTTTTGCGCATAAAGTCGATGATTGCCATAGCCGTGGCTGCAGCTGCAATAGCAAGGATTGGTAGCTCTATCCAAGCTGCGGCAACGAAACCAAGAATGAAGTACGGAATGTAGGCATTTTTCATCATGATCTTCATCAGTACAGCAAAACCGATAGCAGGCATGATGCCGCCGGCAACGCCTAAACCGTCGATGAGATCTTTAGGTAAAATTTCAACCATTTTCCCAGCGTGTTCTGCACCAAGGTAGACAGGTAAGAACGCACACAAGAAGTAGAAAGTACCTAGTACAGCAAGCGCCATGTAGTTGATGCGTTCGATACCATCAGTATCAGCGTCTTGCGCGTACTCATCACATTTAGACATCACCGCAGACATTGCTGAGAAGAGTAGGGTAATACCCATCTGTACTGCGACAGCGAAAGGCACCGCGACACCAACCGCGACATTAGGCTCAACTTTGGTGGTGATAGCGAAAGCCGTACCGACGATAGTACCGATGATTACGTTTGGTGGCTGAGCGCCTGCAAGAGGTGCAAGCCCCATCCAAATCAGTTCTAGCGTACCACCAACTAAAATACCGGTTTGCAAGTCGCCTAAAATTAGACCAACGAGTGGACCAAGTACCACAGGGCGGTGGAAGTGAGTGAGACCGTTAAATAAATCTAGGCCAGCAAAGAAGGCCAGGATGCCGAGCATCAACGCCTGTAAGAGTCCTATTTCCATGATTGGTGTCCTTATTAGTTAGATAAGAGTAAAGAGGTCGGTTGCGCTTTCAGTTGGTACACCTTGAAGGGTGCACTTCACTCCTAACGCTTTTAGTCGTTCAAACTCCGCAACGTCTTCAGTGTCAACTGAAACTGTTTTGGCAATTTGTTTTTTTCCTTCCACGTAGTGCATGTTACCTACGTTGATATTGCTAATTGGTACGCCGCCTTCCACTAATTGACGGAAGTCTTTTGGTGTACGACAAACCAATAGAATACGTTGACGATCTGCTGCCTTATGGATGGTGTCGATGGTCTTTTGCACTGTCCAGAAACGGATAGCAATGCCATCGGCAAGTACCATTTCCATTAGGTTCTGCTGAATCGTGTCTTCTGCTACTTCGTCGTTAACCACAACAACGATGTTGGCATTCGCAAAACCTACCCACTGCACGCCGACTTGGCCGTGAACAAGGCGCTCATCAATTCGACTTAAAACGATATTTGGCATGGTCAATTCCTTATAAGATTCTTTATTTATCAAGTGGGTAGATGGTGACGCCTTGCACCACACGGTTTACTTCACCAGTCGGGCATGGATTATCTGGTCCAAAGCCAAGCTGAAGTGACTTTTCAAATGCCAACATTTGGCAGAATAAGATGTACGGGAAGCAGAGCCATTGGTCGCCAAGACCGAGTTGACCGAGCTCGAAGACGTCTTCTTCATTGAGGGTTATTTCCGTGATAGCGACGTGAGCAAGTGCCTGCTTGTCACGACGGATTTCGTTGAATAGATCCATATCGTATTGACGGGTGTAGTTATCGCTAGAAAGCAGTTGAATAACTAGCGCTTTATCATTGATGGTGAATTTAGGACCGTGGCGGAAACCAAGCGATGAGTCGAATGCGGTCATCACTTTGCCTGCACTCAATTCCAAGGATTTAAGAGAGGCTTCGCGAGCTAGACCTGCAAAACCGCCGCTGCCTAACACGATTAAGCGCTCATAAGGTTGGTCTGCCAATGCTTTGATTGCTTGTTGCCACTGCTCTAATTTGGTTTCACACAATGCGGCAGTCGTTTCAATTTGAGTATGCCATTGCGTTGGTGTTTGACCGCCTAATAGTGCTAGCGTTGACATCAGCATACAACTGAAGCTCGATGTCATAGCGAAGCTTTTATCGTTTGAGCCTTCTGGCATTAGCATGCAATAAGCGTTTTGTGCCTCTTCCGCATGTTGAGAGAGTTTGCCTTCTGCATTGCAGGTTAAAAATAGATGGTGGCAATCAGGAATAAGCTGATCGACCAGCGCGACCGCTGCCACGCTTTCAGGGCTATTGCCTGAACGAGCATAGGAGATGAGTAGTGTTGGGCGACTCGGGTCCAAATATTGCTCAGGGTTTGACACCAAATCAGTGGTTGGGATTGCTTCTACTTGGAAGCGTAACCCCGCTTGAATAAAGGGCGCAGCGGCATCACCAACAAACGCTGATGTTCCAGCACCCGTTAAGATTATGCGTAAATCTTGTCGAGCCAATAGCGGGTTAAGAAAGGCGCTAACCGTATCGTATTGCTGCTCCAAGATGGTGGAAAGAGCACGCCATAAACGAGGCTGGTGGCTGATTTCCTGAGCAGTGTGAACGCCGTTGTGCTGTTCTAGCCACGGTAACTCATAGCCTAAAAACGAACTCATTTGATAGTCTCCTTGCGAGCCACTGTGTTGGCATAACAAGCTTGGGAATAGACTTCGGTCACTTCCATAATCTTGTGCATGACAATATCAGCGGGTTGATTCTGAATTTGATGTTGAGAAATAGCCTTAGCTTGATTTGGTAGATATTGGCTAAGGAGAGTCACTGGCAACGGCTTGGCAGTGAGGTTGTCAAACAGGGTTTGCTGTGCCGCTTTTACTTCTGGATGAGTCCAGTAATAACGAATTCGATCACTCAAACTGTAACTGCAATCAAGGTATTGCTGGTGCCCTTTACTTGAGTAGTGTGAGCGCCAGTAATTCGGTTGCTCGTGCATAACCTGTTCAATGGTGTCGCGTAGGTGTGATGCGTGATGCGTGCCCAGCCATTCTTTTTCTGCACGATCTAGCCCGTAGAGCGCCTCGCGCAAAGCGAAAGTTAAAGCGGGACCGACTTTCAATATCGCGAAATGATCAGCAACCAATTGGTGGTATGCGGTTGGGTTTTGGTAATCGGTTGAGTGCGCTTCAAACACTAGGTTTGGTTGGCTCTCAATCAATTGGCTAAGTGATTGTGCCTCGGCGCTGTTGTAATGATGAACACTGTGATGGTCAAATTCTACGCCGGGTTGGACGACTAAACCGATGACGCGTGGCCATACATAACCTAAGCCCATATCGCTAAACGCTTGGTGATGGGCATCTAACGTAGCTAACGCTTCTTGCGGTTTAGTGACTTCAATACCTTCATCTTCTAAAGATTCCAGCGCACCACCCGGAGTGGGTACTTCGGTGCCGATAACATAAACAGGGGATTCGCCACCGACAATCTTCCATGCATTTTCTGCTACTAAGCAAAGCTGCGCCGCGCGCTCTGCCATAACGGCTTCACTCAGTGGCGTTTGTTCACCTGCACAAGGCATTGAGCAATCGAGATGAATCTTTTTAAAACCGGCACAAACGTAGTCATGAATCATCTGCGCTGAGTATTCCATCGCTTCTGTCACGCCAAGATTTTGCCAACAGTTAGGACCAAGGTGATCGCCACCGAGTACAATGTGTTCCGCAGGGAAGTTTAAACGCTCTGCCAGTGCAAACACGTGCTGGGCAAAGTCTTTTGGTGTCATACCTGTGTAACCACCAAATTGATTTACTTGGTTTGATGTCGCTTCAATCAGTACAAGCTGATTGTCTTGAACCGCTTGTTTGATTGCCGCCTCAAGAACCAGAGGGTGCGCAGAACAGACCGAGTAGATCCCAGTCGCGCTTCCTAGCCTGTGTTGTTCGATGAGAGAAAGTAACGATTTCATGGTGATTCCTAGTTAACAGTTTGGTCGGCGAGAATGACTTCAACACCCATTTCAATTAGAGCTTGGTGTGTGGCATGAGGGATATTGCTATCGGTCACTAACACATCGATTTGATTGGCCGCACGAATCATGCAAAAACTTTTGCGGCCAAACTTGCTTGAGTCGGTAACGGCGATGACCTGGCGTGCAACATCACACATTGCGCGGTTGACTTGAGCTTCGTAATTGTCTGGTGTGGTGATGCCTGCTTGCAGATCGAAACCATCCACGCCCAAAAATAGTTTGTCGAACAAATAAGAGCGGATTTGTTGCTCGCCATGGTGTCCAATCAGCGAACACGAAGCACGGCGTAAACTGCCACCAACAACGTGCAAGTCGATGCTTTCGATATTGCTAAGTTGGTAAGCGGTATTGAGGGCGTTGGTCATCACCACCAGTTGTTGTTTATTTGCGAGATATTGAGGCATTAAGCCGATGGTAGTGCCTGAGTCTAAGATGATGGCTTCACCATCATTGACTAACTTAGCAGCGGCTTGAGCAATGCTCTGTTTGGCACTGCGGTTAAGTTGATCTTTTCGGTATAACGGCTGATCGAAAGCAAAATTAGGGTTAAGCGTTGCGCCACCGTAACAACGAAATACACACCCCTCTTTTTCAAGCAGATTGAGGTCATGGCGAATTGTTACAGCAGAGACATTGTAGTGATGAGCAAACTCATCGACTTTGCCTGAGCCATGGGTGCGAATATGCACCATGATTTGCTGTCTTCGTTCTGCACTCGTCATTTACCGAATCCTCTTTCGTTGCATTTCAGTTTGGTCCTTGAAATGTTTCGATTTCCTTTGATTGGTATTAAAGCAGGGCAAGCGAAACAAAAGTGAATGCTAGATCACACAAGAGAACCTTTCGTTTCTAGAGCTTTAATGCTTTCGTTTGATGATAAGTGAAAGGTGTCACTTTCAATTGAAAGGCTGGTTTTCACATTGAAAGTGGCATTAAGACTGGTTTTCAATCTTGCTATACCGAAAGCGAGTGTATAATGCATCTGGTTGAACGGGTTTCGAACTGTGACACGATAGAGATCACAAAATGAGAAATGTAGGTTAATAATTGCGGCGATGTTAAAAGATACGGTTGTAAATCGCCTAAGATGGGGGCGATAGAAAAGTGATATTTTATGCTAACTAGTGCTTTACAAACGGAATCAACGGTGTATTATGTCTTCAAGCTCTGTTAGGTAGAGTTATTTAAAGTTTGTTAGTAAAGTAAGTCTTCAGAAAATTTCTTCATTGTAAACCTCTGTTCTTCCCTTCGCTTCATATGTAAATTAAATAATACCTCACACAGTTTTTTATATATGGCTATTTTTTATAGCTATAGTAATAATCAATCAAATTTTAAAAAAGGGGCATTACATGTCTAATAAATCTACAGGTGTTGTAAAGTGGTTTAATGAAGAGAAAGGTTTCGGTTTCATTTCTCAAGACAACGGCGGTGCAGACGTATTTGTACACTTCCGTGCAATCGCTTCAGAAGGTTTCAAGACTCTTACAGAAGGCCAAAAAGTGTCTTTTGAAATTGAGCAAGGTCCAAAAGGTCTTCAGGCTGCTAACGTAGTACCTGCATAACTTTTGATGACGCGAGCTAGCTTGCCTAGCTTGCGTTTCTTCTTCTGATAATCTAAGCCTTCTATTTCAACGCCTCCCGTTAATAAATTTCTATATTAGTCGCCTTGTCACGCACTTAAATTGTGATGAGTTACTGCGCATCTGAAATATACCGCTTCGTTCATACCTTTAATCATCGATCTCAATAGTGCTTATCGTCATTTCGATAGAGTGCCGCGTATTCGTTGGCTAAATCTGGTACAAAAAGTAAAAACATAAGGAATACATATGTCTAAATCATCTGGTCGTCACCGTTTTTGGTTTCAAAAAGCAAAAGTAAAGAGTCACTCGTCTAACAAATTACAGGAATATAAATGAGAATAGAGTTTAAAATTTTTGCCGGGAATAAAAATTGGTCTGCAATCTCTCACCAAATCAATAGTGATATCTTAATTAGGAATGTACTTGCGAAAGGGCAAGTGTCAGATATCAACCTCAGTTTTACCTATGACGAAATCGCGCAACATGGCGAAATCATTAACACTCAAAATGAAGTGATTGGTGATTTTGAGGTTATTTTTTAACCCAACCCTGCTTGTCATGATTCATTTGCTTAAAGCATGGGTCAGCAAACTACTGCTTTTGTTACACATCTACGATCCTAACATCCACACCTAGCTTACGGAGCGTGGTCACGTAGTCCTGAGGGATACCGCTGTCAGTGATCAGCATATTGAGTTGTTCTGGGCGAGCAATCAAACAGAAACTTTGGCGCTCAAATTTCGATGAATCGGTCACTGCAATAACAGTTTGTGCTGCTTCCACCATTTTTCGGTTAATGTCGGCTTCACCTCTATGAGGCGTTGTCACACCAGCGTGTCTATCAAACCCATCTACGCCCAAAAATAGTGTATTGAAACGAAAGCCGGATAAAAAATCCTCACCGCCAGCACCATGTAAAGAGTATGAGTTTTCACGCATCGCCCCACCGGTGATCATCACTGATACATTGGATTGATTGGCGAGGTGGTAGGCGATATTGATACCATTAGTCATGACGACAAGGTTGTGCTTGTCGTTTAGATGATAGGCAATTTGTTCGGTGGTTGATCCTGAATCAAGAATGATTTTGTCACCATCTTTGATCAAAGAGGCGGCATATTCGCCTAGCTTTGCTTTGACGTTACAGTTGATCAATTTCTTATCATTAAGTGGTTGGTCAAATGCAAATTGGTTGTTCAGCAATGCACCGCCATAGCAGCGAGTGACGCACCCCTTTTTCTCCAGTTGATTGAGGTCATTTCGGATAGTGACTTCTGATACGTTGTAGTGTTCAGAAAAAAAGTTTACTTCACCTTTTTGGTGGTTTTGAATGTAGTGAAGAATCTCTTCACGTCTTTGTGCTGTGGTGGTCATTTTTAATTACGTGTCGCTATGGGACAAAAAGCATATCAAGCTTTCAATCTAAGGCAATAAGAAACACCAGAATAGCTGCGACTCAATGTGCATTTTTATATAGTGGGTAGGAGATTAGCGCAAAAATTATCCCGTTAACGACACCCAAAAGGTGCGCTTCAACCGCCACTCGTGCGTTAATGAGTTCAGCTGTTGATATTGGCGATCCTATGGTGAGCTCCCAAACAACTTTTGCGACTATTCCTAAGACTAAAATCCAGCTGCTAAGCCTACCTTGCAGTGCTTCTCTTAAAGCATAATAAGCAAACAAGCCGTGTAATGTTCCAGACAAGCCAACATAGCTTTGGATCGGAGTATAAAGAATGCCTATACCAACACCAATGCTCAGAAATATCAGCAACGCCGCATATGAACGAGGACTGGGGCGAAAGACAAACGCTATAATCCATAGAGCGCCAAGATTCATTGTTAAGTGAGCAGAGTTGGTATGTGTAAAATTTCCTGATAGGATGCGCAACCACTGTCCTTGCTCAATATAATCAGCCCGCCACTCAGCCAAAGCGGTGAGGCTAGGCAACTGAAGTGTTAGGCACAGTAAACTAACCGCCAATAACAGAAAGATTAACTGCACATCATGTCTCGATATTGTTCTCAATGTAGAAAGTCACTCAAAGCGTGTATTTGTCAATGGATACAAAGCCTAACATCGAATGTTGAGTTAATCATCCTTCAACATGAGTCTGAAACTAAGCGACCTATGGGTACCGCTCGTATTTTGACGCTTTCGTTGCCAAACAGCCACCATTTCGTTGGTGAGAATTTTAGCCAGCATGCTGAGCTAAATAGGTTGCTTGAGCAGAGCGATGTGCAGCACTTTGTTCTTTATCCGGGGGAGGCATCTCAAGAAGTCTCGCCGGGACTCGCCGATTCGTGCCAAAAAGTTCGTGTGATACTGCTCGATGGCACATGGAAGAAAGCTTACAAAATGTGGCAATTGTCGAGTAACTTGCAATCATTGCCTTTACTGCGTTTACCCACTTTACTTAAAGGCAACTATCGGATTCGCAAAGCGCCGAGTGATAATGCACTTTCTACGGTAGAGGCGGGTTACCATATTTTGAGTTTATTCGAACCCCAAGGTGATTTTACGCCCTTGTTGGTTGCATTTGATAACATGGTTCAATTTCAAATTGAACAGATGCCACAAGGTGTATTTGAAAAAAATTACCGTTCGTGATGCCATGAGGATTATCGTCAAATAACTAGGAAATAGATGGCTATTCCGCGTCGTTATTTTCCTTGAACTGGTACCAGTGACAAGACTCTGAATCCTGCATCTTGAAGTCACTTGGGTATATGAAGCTTGTAACCCTTGCGTACTCTGTTTATACTCCAGCGCAACCGTTAATCGACAATCCTTTCTAAGGTATTACGTTTATTAGCGGTGCTTCGTATAATCCTGCTGATATGGGGTGGGAGTCTCTACCTGGAACCACAAATTCCAGATTACGAAGAGTAAAGTGCATGGCGCTTTTCTCTTTGTATGCTGCAAAATTTTGTCGAGAAAAGTGCTTGTTATATACCAATCGTATTGAATGGAGAGACAAGCGTGAACCAAACTCATTTTATCCAACAACTGCCCAAAGTTGAGCTTCACCTGCACATTGAAGGATCTTTAGAGCCTGAGATGATGTTCGCTCTTGCCCAGCGTAATCAAATTAAACTGCCTTTTTCCACACCAGAAGAAATCAAAGCTGCTTATCAGTTTTCCAATTTACAGTCGTTTCTAGATATCTACTATCAAGGTGCAAACGTGTTACTGCATGAGCAAGATTTTTATGATCTTACTTGGGCCTATTTACTGCGCTGCCACCAAGATAACGTCATACATACCGAAATTTTCTTTGATCCACAAACGCACACAGACCGCGGAATTGCGTTTTCGATCGTGATTAATGGTATTTCTCGAGCGCTTGATGATGCGCAAGAAAAGCTCTCCATCAGTAGCCGACTAATTATGTGTTTTCTACGTCATCTTGATGAAGAAAGTGCGTTTGATATTTTGCAACAGTCACTTTGTTATAAAGATAAAATCGTTGCTGTTGGGCTAGATTCTTCAGAGCTTGGTCACCCACCAGAGAAATTTGCGCGTGTCTTTGCGAAAGCACGTGAAAAGGGATATCTAACCGTTGCCCACGCGGGAGAAGAAGGACCAGTTAGCAACATTTATGATAGCTTGACGTTACTTAAAGTTTCGCGCATTGATCACGGTGTGCGTTGCTCCGATGATGAAGCGCTTGTTGCGAAGTTAATTGACAACCAAATGCCACTGACTGTTTGTCCGTTGTCCAATACTAAGCTGAAGGTATTTGAGGAGATGGGGCAGCACAATATTGTTGAGTTGCTTAAACAAGGCGTCAAAGTAACGATAAACTCGGATGATCCTGCTTATTTTGGTGGGTATATGACGGACAATTTTCTTGCTGTAGCCCAAAGCCATCCTTTGACTTATGAGGAGTTGGCACAATTTACTCGCAATGCAATAGAAGCGAGTTTTATCAGTGAAGCCGAAAAATACCTTTTGATGACAAAACTTGAGAATTATATCGCTCAAGCTTAATGGTTGATGACAAATTTTTGATAGAAACATAATGCCAACGTTGCTTTGATGGTTTTAAAAACCGCCTAAGCAACGTTGGACCGGTTTGTTAATGGGCCGAAAATAACTGCTGATGCAGCCGTTTTGCATGGCCATCAGTCATAGAAGAAATGTAATCGGCAATGATACGCATCTCTTGTGCCTCACACTCGGTGGCTTGCCATGTCTTACGTATTTCGACAGGCAGTAAACGCTCAGGGTCGGCGCTGAGTGCTTCGAAGATATCCATAATAATTTGCTGACCTTTATACTCCATAACCTGAACGTGTGGCGCTTGGATAACGTACTGGCTAACAAAACGTTTTAGGATATCAAGTGCATTAGCCATGCTTGGCTCTAAAACGGCGTTGAATGCCAATAGATGGGTTGAAAATGGCGCATCAATGGGTTTTATCGAGATACTCGTTAGTAATGCATTGACTATTCCACCAATTGCATCTTTACGCTGGTGGTGTGTACCCGCAAATAACATGTCGCTTACGGAGGCGATGTGTTTTTCAAACCATGGGTCACCACATTCGGCAAGCTGGCTCGCTGCTGCTTCAAGCCATTGATGGCGAGTGACCATGCCGAGTACAATCGCATCTTCTAGGTCATGCACACCGTAAGCAATATCATCAGCCAATTCCATGATTGAACAATCGAGTGATTTGAAGCGCGTTTTCTGATGCTGATGATCGTCGACATGTTCTTCACGCATTTGCGAAAAAAGCCGTTTTTCTTCAGTCGTAATCGGTTCTAATACCCACTCAAATAGAGCTTTATCACCGTCGTAAATGCCTTTCGCAGGCGACCAATCCTTCGCACGCAGCTTACGTTGGTGGGTGACAGGTGTTGGTTTGCTCTGCGCTTGAGCCTCACTAATGAGTGCTGGGTACTTGATTAAGCCAAGAAGGGTACGCCGAACGAGATTCATACCGAAGTGCTCGGTGTATGGCTCAAGTTTGGTCACAATACGAAAAGTTTGTGCATTGCCTTCAAAGCCACCGTGGTCGCGCATCATGTAGTTAAGTGCCACTTCGCCGCCATGCCCATACGGAGGGTGCCCAATGTCGTGGGCTAAGCACAATGAATCGATCAAGCTATCTGATGGCAATAGCGAGTGGAACTCCGGCTGTTTTTTCTTGATTTGTGCAACGATGCCAGTCCCCAACTGTGCGGCTTCAAGAGAGTGGGTTAAACGCGTGCGATGAAAGTCGTTAATACTGGTGTCATGGATCTGAGTTTTAGCTTGCAGTCGTCGGAATGCCGCAGAGTGGAGAATACGCGCCCGATCGCGTTGAAACGGGCTGCGATGATCATCGCGGCGGATCTTATGCTCGTCATCATGACGTTGTGTCCATAAGGGACTGATTTTAAACGTCATAGCTGCTCTCCCTTGTTTTTTCTTAACGTACACCCATACGCAAAGGAGTTCAAGCCAACGAGTATAATTATCACACAGTGGTAATCATTAATCTTCCATTGATAAGATCATTACCGCTGCAAGCCCCAAAAAGGCTGTCATGACGAGGAATACGTCATTGTATGCCATTATTGCGGCATCTCGCTGCATGGTACCAAGCAAGCTTGCTTGCGCCTGATGCATTGCGGTGGCGGCATCACTACCAGCCTGAATAAAGAATGCTTGCTGCTGATGCAGTGTTTGCCAACCTAACTGGCTGACCGATGTGACTGACTCTCTGATATGAGCGAGGTGTTCACGGGTTTTGTTGTCTAATAAGGTGGCGATAATAGCAATACTAAATGCTCCGCCCAAGTTACGCATCACATTGGTTAGTGTAGAGGCGTCAGGAGTGTCAATTTTGCTAATATGCTTCATCGCTACAAGAGACAGTGGCACCATAATGAATGGGCTACCAATCGCGCGTAATACCATCGATAGAATGAGTTGCTGACCACCATAATCGACCGTCATATGAGTATTGACGTAACAGCTAAATCCAAACATAACAAAGCCAAATGTCACCAGATACTTAGGTTTAATAATTTGGGTTAGCTTGGGTACCAATGGGAAAATCAGTAATTGAGGTAACCCCATCCACATCAATACACCACCGATTTCCATGGCATTGTAATGCTGGATTTGGGTGAGATATAAAGGTAAGACGTAAATCGACCCCAATAACGCCATCCCCAAAATTAAGTAGGCGATACAAGCCATGGCAAATTGCCTATTAGCAAGTAGCCGCAAATTGACCAATGGCTTTTTATGTTGCAGTTCATTGATAATGAAATAGACCAAGCTGACCGTAGAAATAATGCTTAAAGCGACGATAAAACCAGAGCTAAACCACTCCTCGCGGTTGCCTTCTTCAAGTACTACCTCCAAACAACCAAGTCCTAATGCCATGGTAGCAATGCCTAGCCAATCAGCCTTTTTGAGTAGATTTAGATCGACCTTCTCATCATCTAGACCATAGCGGACCATTGAAACCATCAGCAAAGCGGGTGGAATATTAATATAGAAAATATAGTGCCAAGACAGGTTCTCAGTAAGCCAACCACCAAAGGTTGGTCCTATTGATGGTGCAAAAGTTGCTGTAATGCCAAACAAGGCCATGCCGATGGCGCGCTTATTAACGGGCAGAAGCTGTATAACCAATGAAAAGGCGAGAGGGATCAGAGCGCCACCGCTGAAGCCTTGCATGGCGCGAAATACGATCATCGATGTCATGTTCCACGAAAACGAACACAGTAGGGATGACAGCGTGAAAATGACAGTCGTCCATGTAATATATCGACGCTTACCTAGCGATTTTGATAGCCAACCACTTAGCGGAATTGCAATCATTTCAGCGACAAGATAGGAAGTTGAGATCCACGAACTCTCATCTAATGTTGCCGATAAAGCTCCCTGAATATCTTTCAATGATGAGTTGGTGATCTGAATGTCCAAGATCGCCATAAAGGCACCAATCAAACCGCCAAACAAGGCGATCCAATTGCGCAAAGGCACTTGTGTTGATTCCAGAGGCACGGCGTCGCCAGAAAGGGAGTTATTCATACTGATCGTACTGCTCATGGCTTAGCCTCGAGTATCGATCGTTGCTACAACAGATAACCCGGGCAATAGTCGCCCTGTTAATGCATTTTGTGTCGGCAGTATGATTTTTACCGGCACACGTTGGACTATTTTGGTGAAGTTGCCAGTGGCGTTTTCAGGTGGTAGTAGCGCAAATTTTGCTCCAGTCGCCGGCGAAAAGCTATCAACAATACCTTCTAAAGGTTGGTCTGGAAAAGCGTCTAACTCGACTTTCACTGTTTGCCCTTTGTGAATACCATTTAATTGGGTTTCCTTAAAGTTGGCTTCGATCCAAACTTCATTGTTTGGTACCAAGCTCATCAAAGGTGTTCCCGCTTGCACTAGTAACCCTTGGCGCACACTGCGTTTGCCGATAATGCCATCGGCTGGTGCATAAATTTTGGTGTAGTCGAGATTGAGTTGTGCTTGTTCAAGTTGCGCATTCGCTTCGGTGACAGAGGCTTTTGCCTGCTTTATTTGACTAGCGATCACCACGAGCTGATCATTACTTGCGACCCAATTCGCTTTGGCTTCTTCAAGCTCGGCAAGCGTCACTTTTTGTTGTGCTAGCTTACTGTCTACTTCATCCTGTGAAGCGTAATTACGTGTTAAAAGACTGCGAGAACGCGCGACTTGCTGAATTGCTCTATCGTATTCCGCTTGGGCTGAATCTACCCGGCTTTGTGCCTGATTGATCTGGCTTCTTTGCAGGTTCTGCTGAGCCAACAAGTTATCAACACTGGCCTTGGCGACATTAATGTGCGCTAGTTCTTGATCCAATGCAGTTTGATAATCCCGATCATCAATTTCGACCAACAAGTCGCCTTTTGTGACAGGCTGATTATCTGAAACGTAAGACTTAGCGATATAGCCTGACACCTTGGGGCTAATATTAGTAATATCACCTTGTAGGTAAGCATTGTCGGTTGACTCAAAGTATTGACCGTAACCAAACCAATAACCCGAGCCCAAAAGACCTAGTGATAGCATAATTGCGGTGGCAACAAGTGGTGCTTTTTTCCTTTTGGGAGTGGTTACTGATTGGGTAGCAGCACTGATATCAGCCATGTCGTGTCTCATTCTAACGTTATTATGAAGGGACCGAAGTGTAATTTGTTCAACATTGGTTGATAAGATAGGAAAAAAAAGAAACACTGTTGCAAAATTATAACCAATAAGAAATTGAGCCAACGTATGGACTTAAATGCGATTACTGTTTTTTCCCAAGTTGTTGATTGTGGGAGTTTTACTCAAGCGGCTGAAACCCTCAATATGACTAAGTCAACGGTAAGCCGAAAAGTTGCCGAACTCGAACTGCATTTAGGTGTTAAGTTGATCACACGATCTACCCGCAGTTTAGTGCTCACTGCAGAAGGAGAAAAGTTCTATCAATCGAGCTTGCAGATGTTGGAGATATTGAATCAAGCTGAACTGGAAGTTTCTGCCAATCAGGATTTAGTGCGAGGCCCTTTGAAAGTAGTATTGCCAGTCGAGCTGGGGCATCAAGTCCTTGGCTCTTACATTCATCAGTTTTTGCATCAATATCCACAAGTGACAATGAACTTGGAACTGACAAACCGAGAGGTGGATATTATTTCAGAAGGGATTGATCTCTATGCTCAAATTGGTGAATTAGTGGATTCAACATTGGTTTCTCGTCACCTAACCAAGTCTCCTAGAGTCTTAGTCGCTAGTCCGGAATACTTGCGAAAATTTGGTGCGATCGACACTCATAAAGATCTCTCGTTGCCACACCAACAAGTTGAGGTAGTTAATAAGGCAGCACGGATCCCTAAGTGGACGATTAAAGCGGATAATGGCGAAACTTGCCTGTTCGAACTGCCAAATCGTCTTAAGGTGAATACTATTACCGCTTGTCTAAAGGCTTGTCTCGATGGATTGGGTGTGGCGATTTTGCCAGAATTCATTTGCCGAGAGCACTTTGCTAATGGAGATTTGGTTCGTCTATTGGCAAGTTACGAGATGCCTGAGGTCGAAGTGAGTCTGGTTTACGCAGACCGACAATTGATGCCGAAACGCAAAAAGGCGTTGATCGATTACCTATTAGATGCGTTTCAACAGCGCGGTTGAGTGCTATCTGGGTTAGCTTATCTCATCGAGAGAGAGCTCGAAGCTCGGTGCAAAGGTGTTCAAAAAGTATTCCATTTCTGCTGTATGGCGTTCTCTTAGCGTTACATCAAGGCGTTTCTTCGCCAGTGCATATTCATGATTCCCCGCGCTGAGTTCTTCTAAACATTTCAGATAGGCGCAAATAGTGTCGGCTTGCTTAACAATCTCGGCGTCGTCTTGGTGAGCAGATTGGGTAAGCAAATACGGTGCGAAGTCTTGCTGAAATTCTTCGGGTAGCATTGAGAGTAATCGCTGTTCTGCTGCAGCTTCAATTTTTTTGTATTCCTTGGCAATCTCAGGGTTGTAGTATTTTACCGGTGTTGGTAAATCGCCAGTAATAACCTCACTGGTGTCATGGTACATACCAAGTATTGCAATACGCTCGGGGTTCAGCGTACCGCCAAACTTCTTATTTTTGATTAGCGCGAGTGCGTGGGCGACAAACGCAACCTGTAAACTGTGCTCTGAGATATTTTCGCTAGAAACAGAGCGCATTAAAGGCCAGCGTTGAATTAGTTTCATACGGGCTAGGTGGGCGAAAAAATGACTTTCTTGCATAGTACTTCCTTATATCTATAAAAAAGGCACTCAACGAGTGCCTTTAAGAATATGTAATTTGAACTTAAATATCTACTGACTGTAAGTCGATAGGAAGCGCTCAAAGCGACCAATTGCCGTTTCCAAGTCTTCAACGTGCGGCAGTGTCACGATACGGAAATGATCCGGTTTTGGCCAGTTGAAGCCAGATCCTTGAACCAAGAGTACCTTTTCTTGAACTAAGAAATCGAATACCATTTTTTGGTCATCATGGATTTTGTATTTCTTGGTATCAATCTTAGGGAATAGGTACATCGCACCTTTAGGTTTCACACAAGAAACACCGGGTACTTGGTTGATCAGTTCCCACGCACGGTCACGTTGCTCAAGCAAACGACCGCCCGGAAGGATGAGCTCGTTAATGCTCTGGTATCCGCCGAGTGCTGTTTGAATTGCGTGTTGCATTGGTACGTTGGCACATAAACGCATCGAGGAGAGTATCTCTAGACCAGCGATGTAACCTTGAGCACAATGTTTTGGACCTGTAAGGAACATCCAACCACCGCGGAAACCACAGACACGGTAGGCTTTAGATAGCCCGTTGAACGTAACAACTAACACATCTTCGGTCAGTGTTGCGACGGAAGTGTGTGTTGCGCCATCGTACAAAACTTTGTCGTAGATTTCGTCGGCAAAGATGATCAACTTATGTTGACGGGCGATTTCAATCACTTCCAATAGGAAGTCACGGCTGTAGACCGCACCTGTCGGGTTATTTGGATTAATCAGTACAATGCCGCGTGTTTTAGGCGTGATTTTGCTCTTGATATCGTTTAGGTCTGGGTACCAATCCGACTCTTCATCACACATGTAATGCACTGCTTTACCGCCTGACAGCGCAACAGACGCACTCCATAGTGGATAGTCAGGTGATGGCACAAGCATTTCATCGCCGTTGTTTAGCAGCGCTTGCATTGACATAACGATCAGCTCAGACGCACCGTTGCCGATATACACATCTTCAACATCAAGGGAGCGAATGCCTTTTTTCTGGTAGTGCTGAACAACGGCTTTACGCGCTGAATAGATACCTTTCGAGTCACAATAACCTTGTGAAGTTGGCAAGTTTCGAATTACATCAACTAAAATTTCATCTGGGGCATCAAAACCGAATGGGGCAGGGTTACCGATATTCAACTTTAGTATTTTATGCCCCTCTTCCTCCATGCGCTTAGCATGTTTGAGTACTGGTCCCCTAATGTCGTAGCAGACATTATCGAGTTTTGATGACATCCCGATATTTTGCATTGTGTAAAACCTAAAAATAATTAAAATCTTTTATTAAAGTACACCAAAACAGGGTTTGGTAGAATTAAAATCTATAAAAGTCGCTTTTTTTCATCTTGATAGGTTTGTGTGTTATCACAGGATTCTGTAAAAAATTGAGTACAACCTTGATTTGGACTCCCGGTAGAAATACATTACTCAATTAATCCGTAATTTTAGAAATCTCCAGTCAACGAGGTTTATTTGTCATATTTTCAGCAAGCCGTTACCGAACTGATTGAACGAGTAAAGGATGCAACGGACGAGGTGACTCGTTTGGTTCAAGTTCTGGAGTACAAGCCTGATTTTGCTTTCATTGATTGGTTGCAAGCTCAGCCGATTTATCCAAAGTTTTATTGGCAATCTCGTGATACTCGAGAAGAAGTTGTCGCGCTAGGACAACTGCACACATTTACGGATCCCGCTCCTGCTTATGCTTTTTTATCAGGCGAGCAGCGAATTTGGGGTGGGCGTTCATTTGATGGACAAAGTGCAAAAAACCCGCATTGCCCGGAATCTTTTTTCTTTTTGCCGCAAATCGAACTTATCCGCCAAGATCACAAATGGTCTTTGATGGTTAATATTAACGCTTCAAAACAGCGTGTGATTGAAAGCTTACAACAACTAAGGTGTGATGTTCCACGCCTACTGCCACTTACCGCACATATTGATCATATCGAGCACACGCCAACTCAATTTGAGTGGGATGCGTTAGTCGAAAGAGTGCTTGATGGTATACAAGCAAATGAATTTAAAAAAGTGGTTCTAGCACGTAAAACGACAATTGAACTGCATGCCGCGATTTGCGCAGCCCAATTATTGAAATCCAGTACTGAACATAACCAACATAGTTTTCACTTTATGTTGGCGCAAAATGAAAGCCACAGTTTTATCGGCTCGACCCCAGAGCGTTTGTATTGCCGACAAGGCAAAGATCTTTATACCGAAGCACTGGCTGGCACTATTGGGCGCGGTGACAACGCTAGCCACGATATGGCGTTGTCTAATTGGTTGTCTCAAGACCAAAAAAATCTCAATGAAAACCAATATGTGGTGGATGACATTATTGATCGTCTCAGTCCATATTCTGATTTAGTCGAAGTAGAGCAAGATGCCCGTTTGGTACGCCTACGCAAAGTACAGCATTTGAAGCGCAGTATTCATGCTCATTTGTATGATGGTGTTAATGGTGTTCAACTTTTATCAGCACTGCAACCTACCGCGGCTGTCGCGGGCTTGCCTCGCCGAGAATCGATGGCATTCATTCAGAAGTATGAGCCTTTTGAGCGCAGTTGGTATGCTGGTTCTATGGGTTACATTAGCCTTGAACGAGCGGAATTCTGTGTCGCTATTCGTAGTGCACAAATTGTGGGTGACAACATTCAACTTTATGCGGGAGCGGGGATTGTTCCTGGCTCAATTGCTGAACATGAATGGCAAGAACTGGATAAAAAAATGTCGACATTACTTTCTTTGATTACTGATCACCCACCGCTTGGAGTGGCGTCGTAATGCACAACCAAGCAGTATTGAACCGTATTTGGTGCCAAACGTTACTTGAAGAGTTGACGCGTTTTGGTGTAGAGCATATTTGTCTCGCACCTGGTTCTCGTTCAACGCCTTTAACATTAGAAGCCGATGCTAATAGCAAACTCACGCTGCATACGCATTTTGATGAGCGAGGCTTGGGTTTCCTTGCGCTGGGTTTAGCAAAAGCCAGTGATAAGCCAGTTGCACTTATCGTCACTTCCGGTACCGCGGTTGCCAATTTATTGCCAGCTATTGCAGAAGCAAAGCTGACCGGCGAAAAATTGGTAGTACTCACCGCAGATCGTCCGATTGAATTGATTGGCTGTGGGGCTAACCAAGCGATTGTTCAGCAGGGTATTTACTCAAATCACGTGAGTGCAGAACTACAACTACCAAGTCCGTCACATCATGTGTCACTGCGCTGGTTACTGACTTCGATTGATGAAGTGATGTTTAAACAATCGCGTGAAGGCAGTGCTGTTCACATCAATTGTGCATTTCCAGAACCCTTGTATTCAGATCAGCCTAAATCAATCTATCAAGACTATATTGATGCAGTGGCTAAATGGCAGATGGCTGAGGGCTGTTATAGCCAGCAGGTCGTGCCAAGCGCAGTTAATACGTTTGATGTGAATGATTGGCAAGAACGCAATGGCGTGATCATTGTCGGCAGTGTAAGTCGTCGGCAGGCTCAGCTGGCAAAACAATTGGCGAAGAGCTTGGGGTGGCCAGTATTGTGTGACCCACAGTCAGGAGAGAGTAGCGAGTGGGCGCATTATGATGTGTGGCTACAGACACAATCGGGTAAGTCTCTGGTAGAAAAAGTTGATTTGGTTGTGCAGATTGGCTCGCGTATTGTTTCGAAACGATTCAATCAATGGTTAGCAACCGCTGATGTTGAATATCATTATGTTAGCCCGAGTTTGGCACGCAATAATCAAGATCACTTGATGCAAATGCAGCACGTTTGTGAAGTGACAACATGGTTGGAACAGGCTCTGTCGCAGAACGTTCAAGCCAGTACCAGTAACTCCTGGGCGAGTTTCGCGCTTGAATTGAGCAAATCAGTTCGGCAATCGGTGGATAATCAGATCAAGACTGATAGCCATTTGAGCGAAATCGCGTTAGCAACAACCTTGGTTAAGCTGCCAACCAATACCAATGTGTTTTTGGGCAATAGTTTGTTTGTTCGCTTGGTGGATATGTTTGGGCAAGTTAGCAGTGAGGTCTATTCCAATCGTGGCGCATCCGGTATTGATGGCTTAGTCGCGACCGCTGCGGGTACGGCGAGAGCAACAGGCAAACCAAGTGTGCTTTACATTGGCGATACATCGCTACTTTATGATCTCAATTCGTTAGCACTATTTACTGCCCATGAGGTCCCATGCGTCATCGTCGTCACCAATAACGATGGTGGTGCTATTTTCGATTTGTTGCCGGTTCCTCTAGAACAAAAGCAAAGTTTGTATCAGATGCCGCACGGCTACGAGTTTTCCGCAGCGGCGCAGCAATTTAAGCTCGATTATTATCTAGCTGATTCATTGAAGGTCTAT
Organism: Vibrio kasasachensis; assembly: GCF_050337565.1. Classification (NCBI taxonomy): domain Bacteria; kingdom Pseudomonadati; phylum Pseudomonadota; class Gammaproteobacteria; order Vibrionales; family Vibrionaceae; genus Vibrio; species Vibrio kasasachensis. Next base: position 449,442 of record NZ_JAKJTB010000008.1, read on the forward strand.
CAAGCAAAATTGGAGCAGCACTTACTTAATGGCAAAGGCTGTTTGATAATTGAAGTACAAACCCCACCCGAGCAAGCTTCACAACAGATTAAAGCCGTGGTGATGGGGCTTCATGCTAGCTTATAGTTACCATCGTTCAACGAACCAGACAGAAGATATGCCAACCTTGGTCTTTCTTCATGGTTTATTGGGCTGTGGTGATGATTGGCAAGCCTGCACGAAACATCTTAAAAGCTATTCAATCCTTACTCTTGATCTCCCTGGTCACGGACGCAGCCAAGATATTGTCTGTGAAGATTTCGATCAAGTTTGTCAGCAAATCATAGATACCTTAAATTTTGTTTTATCGCCCAATCAAACTGTCATTATTATCGGCTACTCTTTAGGAGCCCGAATTGCAATGTATGGTATTGCCAAGCATCATTTTGATGGACTAAACCTTATCAAGGTAATCATCGAAGGGGGTAATTTTGGCTTACAGGATGAAGCATCACGCGCTGAGCGTTGGAAAAATGATTGTCATTGGGCAAACCGCTTTAGCATTGAGCCGATTGGTCAGGTATTAGACGATTGGTATCAACAATCGGTATTTTCTTCATTAAATTATGAGCAAAGACAAACACTGATTACTAAGCGCAGTGCTAATCTAGGCGGATCAATTGGTCGCATGTTGCTCGCGACCTCTTTAGCTAAACAACCATCACTGTTACCTGAGTTGAGTAGCAGTGGTATCGATATACACTATATTTGTGGCGAGAAAGACAGCAAGTTCTGCCAGATGGCCGAGCAGAGTCATTTGTCTTTTAGTCAAATTGCGCAGGCTGGGCATAACGTTCATTTCGAGCACCCGAAAGCTTTTGCAATCGACATACTGAATCAAATCAAAGCTCGCATAGGCGAGTAATTAACAACAACAGGAATCACCATGGCTAAAACAGTAGGTATTTCAGAAGAAGAACTATACGCACCAGTAAACTGGAATGACTGCAGCGGTGAATATGAAGATATTCATTATCATAAATCGGATGACGGCATTGCAAAAATCACTATCGCGCGTCCGCAAGTACACAATGCATTCCGTCCTCAAACCGTCAAAGAGATGATTACTGCACTGGCTGACGCTCGTTATGATGAGCAAGTGGGTGTGATCATTTTAACCGGTCTTGGTGAAAACGCTTTCTGCTCTGGTGGTGACCAGAAAATTCGCGGCGATTACGGCGGTTACCAAGATGACGGCGGTACCCACCACTTAAACGTGCTGGACTTTCAACGTCAGATCCGAACTTGTCCAAAGCCAGTAATCGCTTCTGTTGCCGGCTGGGCGGTGGGTGGCGGTCATGTTCTGCATATGATGTGTGATTTAACGATTGCTGCAGAAAACGCTCAATTTGGTCAAACTGGTCCTAAAGTCGGATCTTTTGATGGCGGTTGGGGTGCCTCTTATATGGCACGCATCGTTGGGCAAAAGAAAGCGCGTGAAATTTGGTTCCTATGTCGTTTTTACGATGCACAAGAAGCATTGGACATGGGGCTGGTGAATACCGTTGTCGCTATTGAAGACCTTGAAAAAGAAACCGTTCGTTGGTGTCGTGAAACTCTCCAACATAGCCCTATGGCACTGCGCTGCTTGAAGGCTGCATTGAATGCGGATTGTGATGGTCAAGCGGGTCTACAAGAGCTTGCCGGTAATGCGACTATGATGTTTTACATGACTGAAGAAGGTCAAGAAGGACGCAATGCATTCAACGAGAAGCGTCGTCCGGACTTCAATAAGTTTCCTCGTAATCCATAATTTCGTTTCGTCTCTGTCACCATTAGAGCGGCAGCGGAGGTAAAGGTGTGTATTCAAGGTACGCACGCTTTATTGTTTGCTGTTGCTCAATGGTCTAAAGCCATCATTCAAACAATGAATAAAAATCTATTTTGATGGCTCATTTTTGATGACCGATGAGAAAGGTTGCGAAGTACGATGAGTAAGGGAAATATTGGAATGAAATCAGCCAAGCTGTATCGCTATGCGTTACCGATGGACAGTGGTGTGATTCTACGTGATAACCGTTTAAAAGAACGTGAAGGGTTTATTATCGAACTGACCGATAATGGTCGGGTAGGTCGAGGAGAGATAGCCCCACTGCCAGGTTTCAGTACCGAAACTATGGATGAAGTGTACACTCAGTTGGTCGAACAACTTACTAGTTGGAAGCAAGGCAATACGCCTGACTACCAACTGCTTTCATCTTCGGTAGCCTTTGGGCTTTCAATGGCGTTACTTGAATTAGAGGGTGGCTTGCCAATTGAAGGCGTGTATCGTTCCGCGCCCCTGTGCAGCGGAGATCCTGATGAGTTGCTGCCAAAATTGATGGCAATGGAAGGCAAGAAAGTCGCTAAGATCAAAGTGGGTTTGTATGAACCGATTCGAGATGGCATGGTTGCTAACCTATTTTTAGAATCGATTCCAGATTTGAATTTACGCTTGGATGCTAATCGAGCGTGGACTAAAGAGAAAGCGCTTAAATTTGCTAGCTACATAACCCCCTCTTTCCGCCAACGAATCGAATTTATTGAAGAGCCTTGTGAAACACCAGGAGATAGTTTTTCATTTGCTATTAGCACGGGGATTGCTATAGCTTGGGATGAAACACTACAGCACTCAGTACGCAAGCCAGACTTTAAATTGGATGATTTCAATGGGGTTAAAACTATTATCATCAAACCAACTTTGATAGGTTCTGTGCAACTGTGTATCGAGTTAATCGCGAGAGCGAAGGAACTCGGTATTAAAGCCGTGATTAGCTCAAGTATCGAGTCAAGCTTAGGCTTAACTCAGCTAGCACGCTTTGCTAAGTGGCAATTGCCGGACGAAGTGCCGGGGCTTGATACGGTAGGTCTATTTGCTGAACAGCTTGAAGTCCCTTGGCCTGAATGTCAGTTACCTCTACGCAAACTCACCGACCAAGCTTTGATTTGGCAAGTGTGATGCCATACTCACCACTACGAAATTGGGCTCAATTGAGCCCAAATAATTTAGCACTTATCACACCAAGCCGGCGATATACTTGGTCAGAACTCTATCAAACAGTTCTAAAATACGTAGATACTCTTACCCAACAGGATGTGAAACCCGGTAATGTCGTTACTTGCGTGGGTAAAAACTCAGCTGAATTAGTGTTGATATACCTAGCGTGTATGGAGCTTGGTGTTGTTTGTGCGATAACAATGCCTCAACCACAAGCGACACTACACGGGAAACTCAATACACTCTATGCCGACAATCGAAGCCAACACCTGTGGTGTTCTGACGGTCAGGGCTTCGCAGGGGCGATAATTTTTAACCACACATCTATGCTGCGTAATCCATGTGTTAAGAGTGCTTACCAAGTGGATGCGCTCGCGTCGATTATTTTTACCTCGGGCTCGATGGGTAAGCCTAAAGCCGTGGCTCATTCTCATGCGCAACACTTGGCTTCAGCTCAAGGCTTGTTAGCAGGATTTCATTTTCGCTCGAATGATACTTGGTTATTGAGCTTACCTATGTACCACGTCTCGGGTTTAGCGATAGTTTATCGCTGGCTGCATGCAGGAGCTTCGCTAAAGGTTGGAATCGGTGACTTGCTACAAGATATCCAAGACGTTACCCATGTCTCGTTGGTGGCGACTCAACTCAATCGACTGCTTGATGCGAATACCCCACTAAGCCTTACTCATGTATTGCTTGGCGGAAGTCACGTGCCACTAACCTTAAGCCAGCAAGCGGCTAAGAAAGGCATTGAGACTTGGCTAGGGTATGGTATGACAGAAGCGGCTTCGACCGTCACTGCAAAACGTATTGATGGCAATTACAGTGCAGGTAGAGTGCTGCCAAAGCGAAAGGTTGAACTTCGTGACGGGCATGTCTTTATTGGGGGGGAGACGCTAGCTAGTGGTTATTATTGTCAGGGACAGATAACCCCAATTCAGGATGTGGAAGGGTGGTTTGATAGTAAGGATTTGGGTTACTGGATAGAGAATGGTGAGTTAGTCATTCAAGGACGGGCGGATAATCAGTTTATTTCAGGTGGTGAGAATATTCACTGTGAGGAGATTGAACAAGTACTCAATGCTCACCCTAATGTACTGCAATCGATGGTTGTTGCCGTTGTGAATGCTCAATATGGCGCTCGCCCAATTGCATTTGTGAGTACCAATAAACCACGAGAAGAGATTGATTTTTCAGTATGGCTATCGGATCGCTTGGAGCGTTTTAAGCATCCACAACAATTCTTGTCATTACCTGCAAGCGTGCTAAATAGTGGAATTAAGATGTCGCGAAGCGAGTTGAAACGGTGGGTTTCAAACCATACAGACTTTGAAGTTATTTGATAGAGCGAAACTGAATTTCTAATTCATATGCTGGTAAATCATAATTGGCTTTAGATACTGGTTATATGGATATAAAAATGAAGCTCTTACTCACTTTTTCTGTGGTTTTGCAAATTGGGATAGCACTCCAAACTGACGGGCTTTATCGAGCATTAGCTGAACTGGGCGCGTTTGTTTGTGTTATCGCGCTGGTGGTTCTGTATCGTAAACAGAAGCTTAGAAAGGTCGTTATAGAACCGGAAGAGCTTTAATACAAAGACTCTTCCGTCGGTTATTTTTATTTCAACATCAGCCATGCTAGCGAGCTGGTTGAAATCAGTACCCACAGTGTCACGCCAAAAATAAGCGGCTTCATGCCCGCAGCCTTTAATTTAGAAACAGAAATACCGCAGCCAATCAAGAATAAACACACCACTAATGCGCGCTTTGCCGCATCGAAAATGATGTTATACGCAGCTTCAAACTGCGGCAGCAGATCACTGAACGCGATGGCTGCACAATAAAAAAGTATAAAGTAAGGGATGGTGATTTTTTTTGAATCGTTACGGAAAATAAAGGCACTGACAAACGCAACAGGGATGATCCACAAAGCACGAGCGAGTTTCAATGTTGTTGCGGTGGTAAGCGCGTCTTCACCGTATGCAGATGCAGCCCCGACAACTGATGACGTATCGTGAATGGCAATCGCAGCCCATGTCCCAAAAGTTTGTTGATCTAAGTTTAATGCATGCCCAATTACCGGGAACACAAATAGCGCAATTGAGTTCAGCACAAATACGGTAGCCAGTGCTAAGCCGATTTCTTCGTCTTTGGCTTTAATCGCAGGGGAGATAGCTGCTATGGCGCTGCCCCCACAAATAGCGGTACCGGCAGAGATCAGATAGCCCAGTTTTTTCTCAATTTTGAGTAGTTTTGCAAACCACCAACCAATGACCAATGTACCAACAATTGAGGTGATAATCAGACCGATACCATTGGAGGTTACGGCTAAAGCTTGTTCGAAATGGATACCAAAGCCAAGACCAATAATCGAATATGCCAACAGTTTTTTGGTGATTTTAGCAACGTTAAAGTGACTAGGAACTAAGCCAAACGAAGCCAGGAAAAAACCAATAACTAATGCGGTTGGAGAGGTTACCCAAGGCGTTAAGCAGGCAAGCAGAGCCAGGAAAAAAACAAAAGAGTGTTTATAGTTGTTCATTATTTGAAGAAAACTCAAAGGTGACCGCAAGCGAGAACAGCCTCACTTGCATAAAGGATGGCATTCTAACCAACTTAATGAGGTCAGTAAGTCTGAATGTTTTGAACATTCGTTAAGAAAAACTGAACAACTTCCTAGGTGAGATGATGAATGTCTTGCTAACGCCTATTACTACGCAGTTCGGCCACTGTTTTTTGCATCAATTGTGTATTTGCGTCTTGTGGTGAAACGGGTTCACCTACTTCAATTTCAATTTTTGACCAGAAGCGATTTGGTCGTCCTTGACAGGCTTTGCCTTTATATCGGCTGAAATAACTGCCCCATAGACCTTTTAGAGCCATAGGTATGACGGGAACAGGACTGCGGCGCAAGACAATATCCATTCCACGCATAAAGTCGTTCATTTCACCATCACTGGTTAATCGACCTTCAGGGAAGATACAAACGATATGACCATCATTTAAGGCTTGTTCAACATCAGCAAACGCGCGGCGAATACTGCCTTTGCGCGTTGCGGAGATAGGGATAACACCGGCACGTTTTAAGAAACGGCGCAATGGCGGTAAGTTGGCGTAGTCTTCTTCCATAACAAATCGAATTAGGCGTGGGCATATCGCACTGATCAATAAGGCATCCATATAGCTGACATGATTGCACACGATCAATGCACCGCCTTTTTCCGGCAAATGGTGCAAGTTTTTGTGTCTAACACGGTACATAGTATGGGTGACAACCCACATTAAGAAGCGTACTACGAACACGGGCACTTGGAAGAATAGATAGCAAGCGACGAGAAAGTTGAGTGTCGAGAGCAGTAAGAAAAGTTGTGGAATGGTGAGCTCAAGTAGAGAAAGGCACACAATCCCAAGGACCGCACTACAGACCATAAAGAGGGAGTTGTAGATATTGAGCGCTGCAATAACTTGGGCACGCTCGGTCACTTTGGCTCGCTGTTGCATCAAAGCATAAAGTGGAACGATAAAGACACCGCCAGATCCACCAAGCAATAATAGATAAGCAAATAATGGCCAGAGTTCTTGGTAGGCAATAAACTGTGAAAAGCTGTCAAATTGAGGCAAATTGCCCGGGATAGAGCTTGCCATCAGCCAACCAAAAAGAGTAATCCCCAAGCTTCCTAGTGGCACAATCCCAACTTCGATTCGGTGGCGGGAAAGTTTGTCACAAGTTAATGAGCCTACAGCAATACCAATGGAAAAGAGCCCAAGCAAAAACGAAACTGCACTTTCATTGCCATTGAGGTAAACCTTGGTGAAGTTAGGAAATTGGGTTAGGTAGGCCGCGCCAAGGAACCAAAACCAGCTAATTGCCATGATTGATTGGAAGATCACTCGGTCGGATTTAGCTATCGAAATTGTCTGCTTTGTGTGTTGGATGGGCCGCCAACGAAAAGTCAGATTAGGTGCGGCAGTTGGCGCTTTGGGTATTTGACGGCTAGCGGCATAACCCAATAGAGCGAACAGTACCACACAGACTGCAGCGATGTAGTTGGCGTGTTCCAGCGATGCAATAATACCTGCGCCAATTGTCCCCATTAGGATCGCGAGAAAGGTCCCAGTCTCGACCAAGGCATTGCCGGGTACCAGTTCATTTGGCTTTAATTGTTGAGGCAATAGCGCATATTTCACTGGTCCGAAAAAGGCCGATTGCGTACCCATCAAAAACAGTAATATCAACAAGATTATGTAGCTTTCGGTTATAAACCCGATGGCACCTAGCGTCATAATGCCAATTTCAGCCAACTTTACTTTACGAATAAACCCGGACTTTTCATACTTATCGGCTAATACGCCAGCAGAAGCAGAAAACAAAAAGAATGGCAGGATGAATAAGCCCGCAGCAAGGTTAATGAACAAGTTGCTTGAGACGGGAAGTACCCCTACTCCAGCAAAGGCAACAAACAACAATAAGACATTTTTGAAGATATTGTCGTTAAAGGCCCCAAAAAACTGAGTTACAAAATAAGGAAGAAAACGTCGTTGACGAAGCAGTGACGTTTGGCGTTGATGGGGCATTGCATTTCCCTTTGCGTTACCAGTTTTTCAAATAGTTAGAGAGGAGGTTTTTGATCAGTTCTTTACCGTCGATTGGCTCAGAGGCAAAAAACTTATCATCGACACTCAATAGCGTAATGCCATGCACGCCAGACCATAAAACACGACTAGCCTGAATCACTTCGTTGTTTGTGCGATTTGGCGCAAGTCGTCGGAGTAGACCTTCAAGCATACCTGTCATATTATCTATGCGATCATTTTGCCAATCAGGTAATGGCTCACCATTCATATTGTGCTCAAAAATGAGCTGCCAACGGTGTGGATGTCGTTGGGCAAAGTCATGGTAGCAGTACGCCAGTTGATACAAAGCTTCATTTGGGTCATTACTTTTCCGCACCACAGCTTTAGCTTCACCGGAAAGCTCGTCAAGAGTTTGAGCAACAGCATGAAGCAAAAGTAAATTATAGTTGCCAAAAACATTCACCAGCGTACTTGGTACATAACCAATCATCTGGGCAATTTTGCGCAAGCTCAATTCGTGGTGTGAGCTTTCGTTAAGGAATTGCTTAACGGCTTTTAGCGTAAGTGCAACGAGTTGTTCGCGAGTGTGATCGTTTCTTCGAGCCATAGTGAATAGACAAAAATGAACATTGTTCGATATTCTATGGGGCAGTTGATAGAGCGTCAACTAAACAGCGCCGCAAATTTGCAATATTCTGATACATGATATCAGTTGCGGAATCTATCTTTCTTGTAGCTATAAAGCTAAGATTAAGATCCTAACTAAAACTAATTCGAGTGGGTTACAGACTCAGCCTCGTACCCTAAAGGAAACACATGAAACGACTTTTTTCTCTCGTGGCGTTGTTGATGGTTTCAGTCGCCATTACGCCTATAGCTGAAGCTAAAAGGTTTGGTGGTGGTAAGTCTTTTGGTAAAAGCTTTAAGACGGCGCCGGCACCAAAACAGCAACAACAGAACACTAGTTCGATTGGTAAGGAGCAAACCACGAAAAAAGCGTCAAGCAAAAAAGGCTTGATGGGTGGTATTTTAGGTGGTCTGTTAGCGGGTGGTTTACTTGCTGCCTTCTTTGGTGGTGCGTTTGAGGGTATCCAATTCATGGATATTCTGATCATGGGTTTGATAGCTTTTGTTATCTTCAAATTGATGCGCGGAATGCTTGGTTCTAAGCAGGGTAGTATGAATCAGCATCGCCAGCAGCATGCGTACGACAGCGGTTCTGCACCGAAGTTTGAACAACCTAATGTTCATAACTTTGAGCAACCACAAAATGTTAACCAAGGTGGCTTCGGCGGTTTTGGTACACAGTCAGATGTTCCACACAATTACCCACCAGGTTTTGATCAAGCGGCATTTGTTAATGGTTCTCGTGAGCATTACCGAATTTTACAAGGTGCATGGAACCACAATCAACTAGACACCATTGAAGAGTATGTATCTCCAAGTCTGCTAGCAGACTTGATAGAAGAACGCTCTAAATTGGAAGGTGACCAGCATACCGACGTGATGTATGTGGATGCTGAAATTGTTCGCGCAGATTACGATGCAAGTAAAGCTCAACTTAGCTTGCAGTTCAGTGGTCGTTACCGTGATTCGGTAGAAGGTGTTGAAGAAAATATTGATGATATTTGGCACTTAGAGCGAGACTTAACAGTTCCGAATGCGCCATGGCTTATCGTGGGTATTCAAGGTTAATTGAACTGAACGATTAGAAAAAATGCCCAAGTAACTTGCTTGGGCATTTTTTTATCCGGCGCGTATAATAGCGAGAGAAAAACCAATAATAAGGAAAGCAAAGTGGCTCAATTTAAATACAAAAGTCTGACTCAACAGCAACAAGATTCGCTTGATGCTGCGGTATTTCGTAAGCTGTTAGCGCACCTTGATGAGAATAAAGAAGTGCAAAATATTGACCTGATGATTCAGGCTGGTTTCTGCCGCAATTGTTTTAGTAAGTGGTATAAAGCTGAAGCAGAAATTCAGAATTTGGAATTAGACATTGATGATGCTCGTGAGCGTGTTTATGGCATGACTTACGATGAGTGGAAGCAAAATCACCAACCTGCGGCAACGCCGGAGCAGCTAGCTGCTTTTGAAGCGCGCCAGAAAAAGTAATCCTCTCTGCTGGCTACTTTGATATTGCCGTAGTATCAAATCTATCTCTACATTGTTTGGTTATCGAATATAAAAACGGGCTTCAACTGATGCCCGTTTTACTGTTTACTAAATAGCGCTACTCTAAAGACCCTGTTGCTTCAAAGGTTGCAAGTTTCGCCAGGTACGGTTGTAGATCACCAATATTTTCGGCTACCCATTCTGGATTATAATAAGTCTCGAGATAGCGCTCACCGCTGTCACATAACAGCGTAACAATGGATCCTGTCTCGCCACGTTGTTTCATTTCGCATGCAAGTTGCAGTACGCCGTATACGTTAGTACCAGTTGAAGCTCCAACTTTGCGACCTAATATCTTCTCAAGCCAATGAGCCGTTGCGACGGATGCGATATCAGGTACCTTGCGCATTTCATCGACCACGCCAGGAATGAAGCTTGGTTCGACGCGTGGGCGACCGATGCCTTCAATTCTACTGCCTAGTTCACCCGTTAGCTTGGTATCGCGAGTGTTGTAAAAATCGTAGAAAACAGAGTTATCAGGGTCGACCACACATAATCTAGTCTCGTGTTTTTGAAAACGAATGAAGCGACCAATAGTCGCAGACGTACCGCCTGTGCCTGGACTCATTACTATCCATGTTGGAATAGGGTGGTTCTCAAGCGTCATTTGGCTAAAGATTGAGTTGGCAATGTTGTTATTACCGCGCCAGTCAGTCGCGCGTTCTGCGTAAGTGAATTGATCCATATAGTGACCGTTGTACTCTTGCGCCAAACGATGTGATTCTGCGTAGATTTGGTCAGAACGGTCAACGAGGTGTGCTTTGCCGCCATAGAACTCAATTTGTTCAATCTTTCTACGAGCAGTCGATTTAGGCATGACAGCGATAAATGGGAGACCAAGCAAACGAGCAAAATAGGCTTCAGATACCGCAGTGCTGCCAGACGATGATTCGATAATGGTCGTTTTTGGACCAACCCAGCCATTGCAAATAGCGTAAAGGAAAAGAGAGCGAGCCAATCGATGTTTAAGCGAGCCAGTAGGGTGAGTGCTTTCATCTTTGAGATAGACATCAATGCCGGTTATGCAAGGTAAATCGAGTTTGATTAAGTGGGTATCAGCTGATCGTTGGTAGTCGGCTTCGATTTTACCAATAGCATGGTTAATCCAGTCATAGTTAGTACACATATCGGCTATCTCCTAAGGTTCGTTATGTTAATAATTTACCTATAAAACGAGAGAAAACCTTTGCTAAATATAGCGTGATTTAGCACGAAAGGAGAATAATTTTCTCCTTAAGGTATTTTGATGAATCAAAGTTAGAGGGCGATATAAGAGAAATACATCACGCCACGACAAGTGATTGCAGCGTGATGTCGTTGCAGGCTAATTAGTAAAACGCATCACACCCTCTTGTACTGCGGTTGCCACAAGATCGCCCTGACGGTTGTAGATTTCTCCACGGACTAATCCCCGAGTGTTACTCGCGGTTGGGCTTTCAATGACATATAACAGCCATTCATCCATCTTAAATGGACGGTGGAACCAGATTGAATGGTCAATGGTTGCCACCTGGAGTTTTGGTGTGAGTAGAGAAACTCCATGCGGATGCAAAGCGGTGACAAGAAAACCCCAATCAGATGCGTACGCTAGTAGGTATTGGTGAATTAACTGGTCGTCAGGTACTTCACCATTGGCTTTGACCCACAAGTATTGTTTAGGTTCGGCTTTCTCTGGTTTAAGTGGGTTAACAACCGTGACAGGGCGCATTTCGATTGGCTTTTCACCACAAAATATTTTTTGCACTTTTTCTGGTAAGAAGTGAGCAATTTTAGCTGCCAGTTCAGATTCAGAAGCAAAATTTTCAGGCCCTGGGATCGTAGGCATGGTGCTTTGATGTTCAAACCCTGGAGCTTCGCCATGGTAAGAGGCCGTTAAGTAGAAAATAGGTCGACCATTTTGAATGGCTTTTACGCGGCGCGTGCTAAAGCTTCTGCCATCTCGTAGATTTTCTACATCGTAGATAATAGGTTTTTCAGAGTCGCCAGGGTAGAGGAAGTAACTGTGGAATGAGTGAACCGTTCGATCGGGATCAACGGTATAACGCGCAGCGGAGAGAGCTTGTCCAATAACTTGACCACCATAGACCTGAGGTAGCCCAAGGTTTTCGCTCTGACCTCGGAATAAGCCTTCTTCTAGCTTTTCCAATTGAAGCAGACTAAGCAGCTCGTTTAGTGGTTTACTCATAGTGTTGTTATCCAATAAAAGTTCTGAGTGTATTCTACAAAAATATACGTCAGTGTATACCCAAGTGACTTGAAGGTGCAGGATTCAGAGTATTGTCACTGGTACCAGTTCAAGGAAAACAACGACGTGGAATAGCCATCTATTTCCTAGTTGTTTGATACAAGAATTTACACAGTCAGGAATCGGTTAAGAATAGTTGAATCCCCATGACACTATGCATGAACACCACTATAATTTCGCAGTACACCGTTTTTTATTCTCATAGAGAGGAATTATGAAAAGAGCACTGATGTTAATGACGTCGGTTGTATTTGGGACCGCCCTAATTGGTTGTCAAAGCGAACCAACATCTCAACAGCAATTCCAGCAGTCAGTGACTGGTACCGTTGCTTACCGTGAACGTATTCTTTTACCAGATAACGCAGTCGTAACTGTTCGTTTGCAAGATATTTCCCTAGCGGATGCACCTGCGGTCCTTCTGGCAGAGCAAGTGATGGAAACGAAAGGCGCCCAAGTTCCGTTTCCGTATCAACTATCTTACGATGCAGAAACAATTAAACCCGGTCACACTTATAGTGTGAGCGCGCGTATCGAAGTTAACGGCAAGCTGCGTTTTATCACTGACACCGTGTACCCAGTGATCACTGACGAAAGCCTAACTCATCGTCGTGATTTAATGCTTATTGGCGTACGTTAAGTTAAATAGATTATTAATGGCAGCCTAATTTAGGGCTGCCATTTGTGCATTCGTAGATTAACTTTCCCTAGCTCACTGCATTCAATATCTTCTTCAAGCAATAGCTTTCGCTGTCTTTGTAAATCCACTCCTTTTAATGATATTTTTCCTTGGCTGTTGACCACTCGATGCCATGGTAACTTTGAATCTTCTGGTAACTTACCTAGAGCCTTACCGACTTGGCGAGCATACCCTGGATAACCTGCCATTTTGGCAATTTCTCCATAACTCGTTACATGTCCAAATGGAATTTGTTGAATTACTGCAAAGATTTGCGCTAAGAATTGGTCCATACTTATTGATAACATTGGTTTTAGGGTGTCGGAAAAAGCGAAGTGATGCATCGATACTATTTTGCAATGATTGCAATCTAAATCAATATCCGATTTCGAAAATTCCAGGATGGAACAAGGAGCGGGAATGCTGTTTTCAACTATACAGTTTTTCATAGCCACATTACTTGCTGTATTGTGTGCAAGATTGCTTGGTGTCAGTGAGGGAGATATCCCACTGGTGGCATTTATAGTGCCAGCGCTATGGCTTATTAAAAAACTCAGTTTTGCATCCGCTGTCTTTTTCATTTCGATTCTCGCTTATGGGCAGACTTTACCGTATCAGCCGATAGCGCTATCCGTCAGTGTCTGGATATTTTTCCCATTACTAATGGTTATTTTCTCACGCCGATCGAATAGGGTTGCTGTTGCCATTGTGATGCTAATCGTCATTACCTTGCAACTAGGTATTATCACCACGCAAAATTCAGGAAAACTTGATGGCTCTGCGACTATGACGATGTTCCAAACTCTCTCGGTTGTCCTGATGTGGTGGTCTGCAAGTCATTGGAAGCCAAGTTCTTACCATCGATGGTGGGTCTTGCTGTTGCTGATCCCGCTCTGGGTTGCTCAGTTTACTTACGGAATTTTGTTTGCTCTTTCGACCATTGGCATCATGTCAGTATTGGAAAATTTATTAAAAATCAAAAGCTTTAAATGGGGTAAATTGCTGTGTTGGACGCTACCTACCGTGGGATTTGCCGCTTTAGTCGTTAGCCCGCAGGTTGAAGTTCCCAACCCTGTGTTTGTCGTTTGGCTATGCCTACTGGGTACCGCTTGGATAACAGATTACATATTACATAATGCTGAATATAATGAAGAAATATGAATTACATGGCGTTTAAAATTTGTGGTATATAACATTCTTATGACACAATAGACACTGAAAGGCTCAAATGGACTTGGCGTATAGGCTTTAGATGTATCTTTAGTGAGCTTGTGCCAGTAAAACCATCACTATAATTTGAACAGTGGTTAGGTCAAGATTGCGACAATATTTATTCTCTCTGATTGTTACATTCAGCTTCGCGTTCCCCCTCTATGCAGCCAATAGTATCAGAGTTGGTATGGAGGCTGATGATATTGTAACGCGTACTCTATTCAATTCGATTTCAGAGCAGTTTCAGGTTCCTGTTGAGTTCATCTATTATCCGAGCTTTAACGATATTCTAATCGCGGTTGAAACCGGAGAGAGTGACTTCGCAGTAAATGTTACTTACACCGAGCAACGTGCAGAGCGATTTGATTTTTCTAGCCCTACCAATATTGAATACACTTATCTTTATAGTTCAACTAGCGCAACGCTTGATACCATTCAAAGTGTGGGAGTGCCGCATGGCACTATTTACGGAGAACTCATAGCTAAAAATTACCCCGAACTAAAGTTGATTGAGTACAGTGGGCATATTGAAGCTCGCCAATTGCTAGAGCAAGGTCGCGTTGACGGTGTCGTCGATGCGATCAACCAACTAAAACCAATGCTATTGGCGGGGTTTGATGCGCAGCTACTTAACCATCAAATTTCTATCAAACCTGTTTCTATGATTGCAACTAAAAACAAGCACAAAGAGGCGTTGATAAAATTCCAGACACACATCCATTCTGCGAAAGTTCAAAAAGCGTTACGTGAGTCGGTTAGTCAATATCAGTTTGACTTACGCCGTGAGGCATTGCGGGCGATGGTGGCGGAAGTAGGTATTGATAGAACAATACCTCTTAAAGTTAAAATTGAGCAGATTGGGCAATACGCTACGTATCATGGTACAGGTAAAGTAACCGGCATAACGCCGGAAGTACTTTTTTCTGCGTGTAACATTTTGCAGCTTAATTGCCAGTTGGTGAGCTATGCCGATGAGACGTGGGAAGAAATGTATGGAGATTTTTTAGCCAAGAAAATCGACATTATTTCACCGATCGCGATATCTGAGCAGCGTAAGCAGGTGGCTTATTTTAGCGAGCCGTATTACACCTCAACCGCAATCATCGTAAAACGTGAAGGTTACAAAAAAAATGTGTATAGCAACGTTTCAGAGCTAATTGTTGAACGAATTGGCGTTGTGAAAGATGATATATATCATGAAGTTTTATCAGAGTTATTGCCGCAAAAAAAACTCTATACCTACAGAAATGATGGTGAGCGCGTCACTGCTCTACTCGAAAAAGAAATTGATTATATTGTGATTAGTCGCTCAGGCTTTAATAAGGTACTGAGAGAGTCCCAAACCTTGTTGCCCTTAGTAGAAGACAGTTTGATAGGCGAGTTTTACTACACTGATATAACCGTAGGATTCTCTAAGACTGAGACAGGTAAGGCGTTAGCACCACTATTCACACAAGCGATAACAATGCTTGATCTGGATAGGATTATTAGTCACTACTATGTTTTGCCAGATTGGCGGGAAACATTACAAAGCGAGCAAAGATTAGCTCGTTTGAGTATCTCTATTATTGTCTTGGTGTTGTTCGCATCAATATGGGTCAGTTTCTATCTCAATCAACAATCGAAAACGGACAACCTGACACGGCTTAAAAATCGCCGAGCACTCAAACGTCGATATAGTAAGGGCATTCCCCCTGAACTTACGTTAGTTTATTTGGATGTGAATAAATTTAAGCCTATCAATGATACCTTCGGGCATGAAGTTGGCGATCAAGTATTGAAAGAGATTGCGAAAAACATAGTGCGATATTGGAAAGGGCAGAGTTACCGTATAGGTGGTGATGAGTTTATCTTGGTCGGCACCGTAAATAACGTGGATTTGTGCCATGCATTAATCCATTTACAGAATATCAAATTTATTTCAAATCAGAATGCAATTGCGTTAAATATATCGCTAGCTTTTGGTATTTCGAAACCACGTGGAGAGTACATGTCGTTAGAAGATGTGATGCACGAAGCGGATTTGTCGATGTACGCGAATAAGCGCAAAGTGAATTTAATGGAATCTTTTCAGCATTCTAATAGCAGCATCAAAGAGAGCCTAAGCGTAAGCTAGTAATTTGAAATGTAAGTCGTCTTTTGGCGCTCTAGCGCTAAATATGGGCTTAATCGATTAATTGCTAGGCACTTGGTTTAAAAACCTTATTTTTATCACCGCTTGGGCTTGCAATACCTGCGATGATGCCAGATAATCGCATCACTCTCTGGTTACACAGAGATGCTCTATGGGGGCTCTGGTCCTCCCGCAACAATAACTCGTGAACTCGGTCAGATCCGGAAGGAAGCAGCCGCAGCGAGTGACTTGTGTGCCGGGATGTGGCTGGGGCTCCCACCCAATTTAAAGAAGCCGCTGTCATAGCGGCTTTTTGCTATCTAAAATTTGTAATCTTCTCTTCTGCTCCCATAAATCTAGAGTAGTTTGCCTACTTGGTCCAAATTCTATATTTCTTTTTCTCTATTGGTGAGTTTTTCCTTTGCTCTAAGGATGAACAACACGCTGTAACCTGTATATTAACAGCAGGATGATAGGACGATATTGATAGAGGCAAAATGGACGTATTTCTCAAACAAGTTGATATTGGTTCGCGATATATATTGGATAACTTGTTTCCCTATTATGTTTACGATATGTCGGAGTTTATGGGCTGGGACCCTGACGCCGATGGATGCTACACATTTAAAGTTGAAAGTTTAGACCCGTATTGGCAAGCGCATGACCATACGCCTTATTTTATCTACTGGCGTGACCAATTGGCGGGCTTTGTTTTGGTGCGAAAATATCCGACCAAGCAAGCGATTTTCGATGTGGAGCAGTTTTTTGTATTACGTAAATTTAAGGGGAAAGGCGTAGGGAGAAATGCCTTCTTGCAGGTAGTCGATCGGCATCCAGGCTGCTGGCAAGTAAGAGTGCTCAAAGAAAACAGCGGCGCTCTCGCGTTTTGGCAGTCTGCGGTGAGTGATATTGTTGGAGATGATTTTAAGATCGAATTGGATAACGATGTTGACTTGGAAATGCATTTTATCCGTTTTGATAAACCGATTTAACTCTATGCGGTTATAACAAGGAAGGTTGAGTGAAAATTACGTTAGTACGGCATGGTAAGCCTGCAGCGAGTTCGAATGAGAGAGTGACTTCATCTGGGTTTGCAAAATGGGTAAGGGCTTATAATCTTTCCTACATTGAGGAAACTAGCCTGCCACCGGATCAGTTGGCTAAACAATTGATGGGTCACTATATTTTTTCCAGTGATTTAAATCGAGCGCATCATTCCGCTCAATTGTGTTTGGGTAAGCAACCCGACGCAATTATGAGTGAGTTGAGGGAAATGGATATTCCAAGGTTTAGATGGCCCTTAACTATGTCGATTAATAAGTGGCTTGTGTTGTCTCGTGTTTGTTGGCTACTCGGCTTTTCAGCAAAGAGTGAGTCTTTTCTCTCTGGTCGCGAACGAGCGGTGCGCGCCACTGAGCAAATTATCGAGCAAGCTTCGATCACACCAAACATAGCGGTATTTGGGCATGGCGTCGCCAACAGGCTTATTGCTAAAGAGCTCAAACGTCGTGGCTGGGAAGTACAAGCTAATAATAGCGGATTCTGGGGAATCACGGAGCTGACAAGAACCGCCCCAGTATAATGCTTTAAGGTCACTGTGAATTTTCCATTAACCATTTATACCCGTCATACTTGAAGTTGCAGTGGTGTTGGCTGTATTCGTGCGCCCCAATCACATAGTTCACCTATGCTCAGGGGGCTTTCTTACTTGCCGCCTACCTGCATCTTCAAGTTTCTTGGGTATACATTTTTGAGCGATAGAAATGATTGAACAATTTGAAAGTCAGTTTTTTGTCTATATTCAGTCTGAAATGAATCAAGACCCAGCGCATGATATCCACCATATTAGCCGAGTTGTAAAGAGCGCGAAAAGTTTGTGCAAAAGCGAAGGTGCAAAACTTGAGGTTGTTTTACCCGCAGCGTATTTGCATGATTGTTTCTCTTTGCCCAAAAATCACCCTGAGCGTGCCAAAAGTTCAGAGTTAGCAGCCGAAAAAGCCAATCAGTTCCTACAGTCTATTGGTTACCCAAAACAACATTTAGATGAGATAAGTCACGCTATTATTGCCCATAGTTTTAGTGCCAATGTGAAGCCTAGAACTTTAGAAGCTCAGATAGTGCAAGATGCGGATCGCCTTGATGCGTTAGGTGCGATTGGTATTGTTCGTTGCATACAGGTAAGCGTAAGCCTGGGGGTAGAGCTTTACAATGATGTTGACCCATTCTGCGTTGAACGCGAACCGAATGACCGCCACAATACGGTTGACCATTTTTACGTAAAGCTCCTAAAACTGGCAGATACCATGAATACAACGTCCGCGAGAATAGAAGCGACCAAGAGAACCGAATTTATGAAGGCGTATCTGAGGCAGTTGGCAATAGAAGTGTAGCCTAGTTAAACAGCTGCCAACGAGCATGGCTCATTGGCAGCGATAGATAAGCTAGTTATTTGATAGCGTTATGTAGGTTAATGGTGACTTTGCGGGTGTAGGCAGCTCCAAACTATGAAGTAGATTTAGACCTTGTGAGGTGATACCACCACTGTAGTCGCTTTCGCCATTAGGCATGTCTGCTTTCGTTTCACCAGGGTTCCACTGTTCGAAGAAATCACTTAAGTCATAACCAGAAGCATAAGATGCACACACCATTAGCGTGTCATTTGCGTTAAGCCCTGTCGCTTGGGTTGTACAGTAATTACTGCCTTGATTGAAGGTTTCACCGCGCGCCATACGATGCATGAGCTTGAACAGGTTCCAGCCTTGTTTCTCAGTATCGAAAATATGTGGAATAGCATTTACGTCATACCATTTGTTGATTTCAAAATGCTCTTCAGCCCAAAGTTTAAGTTGCCCAAACATTACCAGACGTATTCCAGCGTCAGCTTCACTCCAAGCGTGCCCGCTGTGGTTTGTCATCCATAGTGGGATCTTTTTAAGATCGGCGGTAATACGTTCCATAGTTGGTTTTTCAGCACGTTGCTCCTGCATGTACAAGGCTAAGATGTTGTTGGTGACTTCTGTTGAACCAGTCAGGCTGAACGGCGCTGCTGCTAAGTTATGACCTACCTCATGCCATAGTAACCAGTCATCGGTTGGGTTGGTCGGGATCGTTTGTGATTTAACGTTAAATGAGGAACTTTGCACAGGGTAGCCTGAGTGAGCAGCACCAATTGAAATTTGCTTATCGTTAACAAAGTGATGGCGATGTTCTAACAATACATCGGGCGCCGTAAATCGACGATGATCACCCGTGAGTTCTCTCTGATCACGCCCATAGAAATCACTTGCCGCTTCTGCAAACGCATTGATTTGCTCTGCAAACTGAGCAACATTTGTAGCATCAACTGCATTTAGCACCGGAGTGGTGTAGATGAAATGCCCGGTATCGATGTCTGCTAAAGGTACGTCAGAGTTGTAACCGTGAACCCATGCCCCTTTTTTCCAATAAGATCCTTTAATTACGTTAGAGAAGGTGAAGGTTTCAACGCTTGATTCCTTGCTTGCCGCCGGCGTGATGTAAATCAAGCCTCCATAAGGGACTTTAAGTGTTAGACCGGTTCCGTTGTAAGTAAAGTTCATCTCAACACGAGGTGGGCGGTTCAACGCTAACTCATGGTTGTTGCGTCCAGTTAAATCATCAACCAAGGCTACGGTAATGGTTGCTGCAACACCGCCTGAGACTTCAACGTTTTGAAGTTGAGGAGCCCATAACCCCGTTGCTTGTCGGTTACCTGCTGCAAACGTCACCGGGTTACGGTAAGTTTCAATATCAATTTCAGCCGTTGTTCCAGTTTGTGTTGGTCGCCCCGGATAGACGGTAGTATCAACCACAATATCATGATCCCAGAATGAACGACCAAGCATGATGCGTGTTAGAGGTTTCTCCATATAGTTCAGCGGGTAACTCGGATTTAGCTCGCCATTTCCGTGTATTAAGTTGTTTTTAACCAATGATTGTCCTAGTTCTGTTGGACATAATACTTCTGCGTCATCAGTTTGGTGTGTGTTGTTGGTATAACAATTTAAGAATTGAACGAGTGTTTTAAAACCGAGTTCATCGTTTGTTACTTGACTATCGTATTGATAGTTTTCGTTATTCCAAAGCCAAATGGAAAGGTTGTCATAGACAGCATTTAATTCGGCACTTGCCAGTCGATGACCTTGTGCTGCTTTGGTTCGGTAATACAGTTCATGGTTGTACAATGAGACTATGTTATCGCCTAAGTTGGCCGCTTTGACCATGGCTTCCACAACGTCATTATTCATAGGAATACGAGTAAAATCCGGGCGCTCGTAATTGCCACGAGTTTGAATGCCGTGCCCTTCGCGATATTCGATACAGTTTACTTCGTATTGATAGTTATCCGTGCAGACGGGAACCAGAGGAAACTCTTGTTGAATCTTGGCAATCGCATCGAGTTTTTCTTGTTCATTGTTGACCGCGAAGAAGGCGAATTCTCCCTTGGCTTCACCATTTTTGTCTTTGAAACGCGCGATTTCTAATGATGGCATATCGACGGGGCCAGGCCATACGACAGAGCTTTCATCATTGCTTGTGTTTTCGATGGTGATCTTAGAGGTATCATCGTAGCGTTCGTAAACCACTAAACCTGTCTGTAATTGCGCGTGCAGGTTTGGTCTTTTATCGGGGCAATAATAGCTAGAACCACAGTGTGCTTGGCGTGTAATAATAGTGTTTGCTTCACCTACGACCATGCCAGCAGAGTCAAAGAGGCGAGCAATCGGCTCGGGGTTACGCGGACCAATTGCTTCCATGATGACAATGTTACCGCCCTTTGATACATATCGAATTAGGTCAGTAATGTCATCTTGGTTAAGCAATGGAAGTTTGATATTCGCGTGGGTTAATTTGGTATCGTAACCTTCAGTTATTTGCTCGTACCCTTGAAGGATAATGATCGGAGTCACCGTAGGGTTGAGCGAGCCGTATTGCTTCGATGTATAGTGCTCTAACTGACTAAAACCAAAACTCGGGTCGATGAAGAATGGATAGGTTTTATTTGCTTTCCATGCTTCAAATGCGTAAGCAAGTTCGATGTTCGTAGCAATGCTCTTTCCTTGGTAATCAGGTGTGAGCCATTTGAACATGTTGGTAAAGAACTGTGCCATTGCACCGTCATCATTACGTGAATCGTCAGCTTGCTGTTTATCGGAGCTGCTGTAAGTACAGGTGTTTTCTTCCCCGTTGATACTAAGCTCTGCTCCTGCCCAATAATTGCTAGGGCACGACAAAATGCTTGGGTACATGGAGTTACCCATATAGACAACTTTGCCAGCTCCAATCTCACCAGCGGTGACAAACGGTAAGTTGAAAGTCACGTTGTCTTTGTCTAATGTGATTGGGCGCTCTAGTGTTGCTGTGGAGTTTTCGTCGAGTACGGTTGCGTTGACGAAGTAGGCTTTTTTATCCGTCCCTGAACCACGAGTCCATGCCGCTTCGCTACCAAATTCTAGCCAATGACTGTTGTCGTTACGTGCCATCATGATAGGGAAGGCACGGTTGGAAAGGTTGAGGGCTCGTTGTCCGCGAGGATCACCACTTGCGCCGTACCATGAGTAACTATCGTGGAATACGTGGAATTGATTTACGCCTTGGTAAAGAGCCTTCAATGTGTTTGTTACGTAACCACCAGTGCTCATTGGAATCGTTTGAGGTTGGCGAAATAATTGGCTGAAGTAATATTCATCAGATGCTTTTAAATCTGCTTCAATTAAAGCAGCAATGCCAACTTCAAATTGTGCATTGAATTCATCAGGGGTTTTAAAACCAGTAGATTGCCCTTTATCATCTAGAAGCTCAGCACCATTGGGCAGGGTGAAGCTGATCGCTTCATTGATGACGTTCGGGTATAGGGCAAATACTTCATGTACTTTGGGACCGAAGGTAATGGTATCTGGTGCGTTGTCTGTATCATAACGTTCCGCTAAGTGCTGAATGTTCTGTTTGATGATTTCATTGTTGCTGACATCGGTCAGCTTATACTCAAGTTGATTACCTTTTACTTTGCCAAAGGTAAATGTATCGATACCAAAGGTGATCTCTTCACCCCAGATATATTGAAATTTTCCCGCTTCATCGGTAATACCTTGCTTGCTACGAGTATAAAACTGTACTCCTGCGATCGGATATCCATTGGTATCTTTAAGGTAGGCAACGGTAGCGACCGCACTTTCTGCGCTAGGTTTGTAGGCCAAGCTCTCTTCTACGTTTGCAGAAACAAAAGCGTCTGATTGTCCAAAACTACTATCTTCAGTACCGGTAGAAACTTCCGGTACAACCGTGCTATCAACGTGTGATGAAGGCAATTCACCTGCATTATCTTCGGGCTTTGGTGTTAGAAATTCGTTGACGATCTCAGCGTTACTAAGATTGCTATAAACCTTTTCGATGTCATAGCTGTCGAAGGTTTCAAGGCAAATTTTACTTTCTGTTGGGCAAGCATCGATTTTTGTAAAACTTGTTGCGCTTGCGTTGTGTGCTCACCCTTTTTAAAAGTAAGTTCGATAAAAGGCAGTGAGGTAGAGCGAATTGAAGGTGGCTGATAAGTTTGAGCGTCCATATCAGCTAGTTCGATACTGACGAAAGTACAGTTGATTGGTTCATCAAAAGCGAGTTTAACTCTGCCTTCATGATCCAATGGAATACCATTACATTTCACATCCCCTGTGATTATTTGTAAGCCGCTTTTAACCACCGCATTAAAGTGGGTTGGTAGTACTAATTCAGGCTCGTCAGAGGTGATATTTGAACTGTCATCATTACAGCCAAACAGGAGGGCTGATGATATTATGGTGGCAAAAATTTTGATATTCATTCCAAAGATTTATTCTTGTAAGTTATTGTATCTGTTGAAATTTTACATCTGTAGCACACGCTTAACTAATCAATAGAATTTGTCTTTTCGATAAGGGAAATACGTGAAAATACGTGTATTTTGTAGGTAATCCCTTACAAAAATTGAGCGGTGTGCTGATGGCGTGAGCAGCATGTCTACTTGTGAAGCGAGGCTGGGAAAAAGTCCCCGAAGGGACTTAGACGACAATGTAATTGGTGATAATCGAGTTATAGAGTTGATCATAGTCGGATTTCGCCAACTCTTCCGGCTCCACCAGTTGACGGATTACCGTATCACATTGGTGCACTACCTTGAGTAATACACTTACATCGGCATCTTTTGGCAGTCGGCGAGCAAGTAATTTAATGATACTCATACACACCGATTGCAAAAATGGGCAGCGGCGGTTGATTTCAATGTAGATCTTAAGCAGTTCACTCAAGGTCATTTTATTGGCTTTGATGTACTGGTGCTTACTTTCAAGCCACTGTAGTTTTTCCGTATTTGTCTGTTGCAATTGATTCAGCATTGTTATTTGGCTTGCGCAGACATTTTCACTTTGATTACGCTGAATTATCTCACTGCATCTAGGTATCAGCTTAGTGAATTCGGTATCAAAATTCATATGGTTTAATAGCCAAGCAAATTGATACAGTGGGTAGAAATGCGCTAAATCAAGTTGTCGATGCACTTGGTTGAGTTTACTAATTGCCAGACCATATTGTTGCTCTTGCATGGCGATATGCGCGAGAATGAGGTCTAGTTCTACTTGTAGTTTTGCCGCTTCCTTCATGCCGATGATTTGACTATATAAGGTTTTTGCTTCGTTCAAACGTGCGACATTTTCTTCAGCAGAGTTGTCGTAGCAAGAATACAAAATAATTCGGACCAAATTGATTTTAGCGAAAATTGTATTTCGGAAAGTCTCTTTATTGATCTCCATGTAGATACGATAGCGTTGCAGTGCATTCTGATAGTCACCAACCCCTAAGCATAAGTTGCAAATCACTAATTCTCGCTCTGAGTTACCTCGTACAATTTTACTGGCCAGTTCAAAATGGCGAATAGCCGCAGGAATCTCATTGTTGATTAGACTTAAATTGGCTGCAGCTGTGCGTAAAACCGTGCTATTGGGTTTAGAAGCGAGCAGCTTACTTAGCATATTGTGCGCGGTATTTTTCTCACCCAAATGCATCAAAGAATTCGCAAGTCCAATCGTAGCCCAATCATAGTGCTTACGTTCGAGAATACTCTCATAGAGTTTTTTAGACTCATCGTGTAGCTGTAAACGATTTAAGAATTCACCTTTAAAGCGAGCAATAATGAAATGATATTCTGGATAAAACGGTAGAAGTTCATCACACCGTTCGAGCCCTTCTTCAAATTGGTGTTTGGCTTGCGCTTGGTATATTTGATACAAGGCGTGCTTTCGATTAATCGCTGCGTTAACTCGCTCTTTAAGTGACAGTACATTAAAGGGTTTGAGCAGATAGTCGTCGGGTTTCAGTTCGACTATCGAATGCACAACAGTCGAGGAGTTTTCTCCGGTAATTAGAACAAATACTGATTTTTCATGCAGTAAACCTAAGTGTTTCATTTCTTCAAACACCTGTTTACCATTCATGCTGCGACCCAAATTATAGTCACATAAAATGAGGTCGTAGGGCTCTTGTCGAGCAAGCTGAATGCTTGCTTTTGCACTGGAGCAATAGCTAATTAATCGGTCATTGAAGCCGATTTTGATCAGCATGCTCTTTAATGTCACGACAACAATAGAGGCATCATCGATGATCAATACTTTTAAATTAGAGAAGGTTTTCATTATTTACTAAATTGTGCCAATTCAACTACAGACTGGATATCCAGCTTCTTAAATATACGATTTTTGTATGTGCTAACGGTCTTCTCGCTGATTTCTAAAGTGGCAGCGATTTTTTTATTATTAAGTCCATTTAGAAGTAGATTAGCGACGTTAATCTCTTGAGTTGAAAGCATCTGATAGATCTTTTGCAGACTTGTTTTGCCTCGGTCTAAAAGAATTGAAGAGATAGTATTGATATAGCGAGGGTTCTTATTTGCAACAAAGCAATAATACGTTTGATTGGTGATCACGCTTTGAATTGGTTGGCTTCCTTCTAGTAGGCATACTGAACCAACAAAATTAGTTGAGCTTAATTGGGACAGTATGTCATTGGCATCTGAGTCGATAAAATCAAGGTCAAGCACCACTAAGCTAATCTGTTGGATATCATGACAATCGAGTAATTGGTAAACAGACTTAACTGTGTTTACCGAACCAAACAAGCCATCTTTTTCCATGGTTTTACTGATCGCATGCGCGGACGCGATATTAGGGCTAAGAATAGTGGCATTGTGTTGGTTCTGTGCCTGTTCTAATGAGATTGTATCCACCGATTGCCCTATATATTCCCACAGCGCAGATATTGGCAGGGGTTTACATGCATAAAAACCCTGATAGCAATCAATGCCAAGCCCAATCAGGTACTGCAATGTCGCTTCGTCTTCAATCCCTTCAACTACACAGTTTAAACCGAGTGAATTAGCCAATTGGACACACATGCTTGTTAGTTGTTGGTTACGGAAATTGGTCGTAAGGTTAGTGATGAAACTGCGATCGATTTTCAATTCAGTAAAAGGAAGTAGTGATAATTGGCTTAATGACGCATGCCCGGTACCAAAATCATCAATCGATAAACATATGCCATGCATGCGAAGGCGCGCCAAATTTGCGAGCGAATTTCGTGAATATGCATATGCTTCGTGCTCAGTTAGTTCGAGTATCAAGCGTGATGGAGCAAAATCATGGCGACGACATAGTTCGAGCAAATCGTCACACATATCGTGCTCAAAATTCGATTGGCTTAAATTAATCGAAAGACTGATGTCTCGTCCTAATAGTGCGATAGCTGAAATCGCTTTTTCTGCAACATGCCAAAACAAACGTTCGGTGAGTTCAAGCTGGTGGATGGTGTCGAGAAAACTCGCTGGAGTGAGCACCCCATAGCGAGGGTGATTACAGCGAATTAGTGCTTCTACCCCCACTATTTGTTTAGTTTTAGCATTAAATTGAGGCTGATAAAAATTCGCAAACCAGTTTTGATCGAAAGCAGCTACAATTTCGTGCTCACTTAACTGAATATGTTTTGCGTCTTCAGTCGAGTTTTCTGCACCACTTTTGAATCGTTCAAACATTTTCTCTAGCCCAGCAATAGTATGAGGTTTTGAGATGGTTTCAACGAACTTAAAACCAGCGGCTATACACATGTTACTGGTCAATTCGATAACATCTTCTTTCATTGCACTGTGGATGGCGATGCCAACATTGGTTGAGAATACCGAAAGCTTAGATAGGATCTGTATGCCGTCCATATCCGGTAAGTTAATGTCACAGATAATGAATTGAATAGGATGTTTTTTACAAATGTCGAGGGCGACACTCGCTTCTCTCGCAATTGAAACCTGCTGATAACCCAAAGCGTTAATAGATAATTTCAGCATTGTTGCTTGAATAATATCATCTTCAATAATCAGTATTTTCAATGTTTTGCCTTTCGTTGAGCCGTAGTTTAGTGTTGGTTTGTATGGTATATAGTTCAGAGGCAACACCCTTCTGTATTGATCGACTTGGATCAACATTGAGGGCTTTCATGCTACGAGATTAGTGTTACTAGGTTGCTATCAATTATGGTTCTATTACGTTTTGAACCATGTTGGGGGGCTCTTTCGATGATGAATGGGGAAGTATCGATTGGCTAAAGTACCACTGCAGCTAGGAAACTGAAATACAGTGATTTTTCCCGTTGCGATACCTTCGGTTATGCCAATAACCAACACTTTGTCAGGAGTGTTTGATGCAATGCAGGCAACGGAAAAGGCAATTGTATTAGGAAATAATAAGGTTATTAATACAAATGTCGACACGGTAAGAGTTGTTTAGATAACAATAAAGGCGGCGATTTTAGCAGCATTTATCTGGCTGTCAAAGCAAATTGCATATGTATTAAAATCAACCAATATTCAACAAGATAAACACAAATGCTCATTATGGATAGGGGATTATATTGTCACGTTTTGCTGTCGTAATAGTTTCTATCGAGAGTCTAGTCATGGCTAATCAACGTTTGTTTGAAACCAGCTTGTTACAAAATTGACAAAGACCCTAATACGCTTTGGTTGATAGCGATCTTTATGGAATATCGTAGAGAATGGGATAATCGCAATATTCCAATCAGGCATGACTTCAATCAGTTCCCCCTTGGAGATCTCATCCTCACAGTAGATTTTTGGGACGCGAATTAATCCGTTGCCAACAAGCGCTGCTTTTATTAATGCTCGACCATTTTTACAGGTGAACTTGCCTTTTATATGGACATCGTAGTGCTTGCCTTCGGCATCAGTGTTGACGAAACTCCATTTAGTAACAGAGCCAGTAAGCGTGCGATGCTGCGACAACTCTCTAGGGTGCAATGGCGCGCCATAAGCTTTGATATAGCAGGGGCTTGCTAGTGTCACCATTTCTACATTCATTAAGCGCTTGGCAATAAAACCAGCGTCTTCTAGTTCACCCATGCGAAAGGCGACATCAAATTGGTCTTCGATTAAATCGATTCTTGGACTGGAGAAATCAAGATCGACCGTTACTTGAGGGTATTGTTTCATAAACTCGGCGATAGCCTGTGCAATCATCTCTTCACCTAGGTATCCGCCTACGCAGTTTACTCGTATTAACCCTTGAACTTGCTGAGTATCATCAACCGCAGCGATCAGAGCCTGATCTATCTGCTTTAATGCGGCTTCACATTGATGGAAGAATCGTTCACCAGCCTGAGTTAAACGTAAGGTTCTGGTTGTGCGCGTCAGCAAGGTGACCCCCATCTGTTTCTCCAATGCTCCTATTTGGCGAGATACGTGTGAACGAGAGACTTCAAGTGCTTCTGCAGCTTTGGTGAAATTACCTAATTGAGCTATCAATATAAAAGAGCGGATATCTGAAAGGTTGATGTGGTTTATCATGAGAAGACGCCAAATTTTTTCCAAGTATGGCAGATTGTTGCACTGGTGCAACAGTGATTGAACTTAAATGCTATATATCAACGATCAAGCGCTAAGTAAGATAACGCTATTGCCGCAGAGAATCTTCGGCTATTCAATAATGATTGGAGATCAAAATGAAAAAGCTAATTGTGATTACAGGTGCGAGTTCGGGTATTGGTGAGGCGATTGCTCGTCGTTTGAGTGATGCTGGGCACCCACTATTACTCGTTGCACGTCGCATGGAGCGTCTTGAAGCACTGAATTTACCGAACACTTTATGTGAGAAGGTTGATGTGTTAGATAAGGCATCATTTGAAGCGGCAATCGAGAAAGCAGAAGTCAAGTTTGGTCCAACCGATTGTATTGTTAACAACGCAGGTGTGATGCTGCTTAGCGAATTGGATGTGCAAGATCCCGCCGAATGGAAGCGCATGTTTGATGTGAACGTGATCGGATTGATGAACGGTATGCAGGCGGTACTCGCACCAATGAAGCAACGCCGCAGTGGTACCATCATTAATATCAGTTCGGTTGCTGGTAGAAAAACATTCCCTAACCACGCGGCTTATTGCGGTACTAAGTATGCTGTACACGCAATTTCAGAAAATGTTCGTGAAGAAGTGGCGAATTTCGATGTTCGAGTAACAACCATTGCCCCAGGAGCGGTGGAAACTGAACTTCTTTCTCATACCACTTCTAGTGAAATCATTGCCGGTTACGATAGTTGGAAAGAAGTAATGGGCGGTGTGCTAGCTGCAGACGATATTGCAAGAGCGGTTGAATATGCTTACATGCAGCCACAAGGTGTGTGTGTACGTGAAATTGTGATTGCACCAACTCGCCAAGAACCGTAATAGAATCCTTTGTACAAAGAGCCCCTAAATTTAAGGGGCTCTTTTTCGTTTGGAGCCAGAATATTGGCAGAAAAGAGATGTTGATAAGCTAGATACACGCTACGTTAGCCAACAAATTAGTAGTGATACACCTCGCATTAATTAATTTCCTGACAATTGATTATGTTATCTGTGAAGCTAGATGTAAGTGGGTTGTTAATTTTATTGCCGTTTGTGTGGTATAAAATGCTAGGAAAAAGTATTTTTGTAGACTATTTGGCAGTTCAGTCTATTGGTGTGAGTAATATTAATGAATAATATTATTCATTAAACATTATTTAGAATTATTCGCTATTCATTGGCGTTATTGAAAGAATTATTCTTTTTTTTAATACAATTTAATGGCAAATTACTTCGATGATTGATAATGTGTGCGGCAATCTCTGTATGCTTTTAGAGTTATCTGCTTCAAATGTGAGCATGGTAATTTTAAATCACTGCCGTTGAGTAAATCATGCAGAGGAGTCATGGATGCAAATGAAAAACTTGGAGTTTTACGCATGTATAAGAATAAAATCACTCAAGCCCTTCTTTTAGGTGCTGGTCTAGCAATGGCCTCTACCGCTACTCTTGCTGCTGAAGTTCCAGCAGGTGTTCAGCTAGCTGATACACAAGATTTAGTTCGTGGTAACGGTACGGAAGTAGCAACAATTGACCCGCATAAATCGCAAGGTGTTCCAGAATCTCACGTTATTCGTGATCTTCTAGAAGGCTTGGTGAACCAAGATGCTGACGGCAACACTATCCCAGGTGCTGCTGAAAGCTGGGAAACGACTGATAACCAAACTTACACTTTCCATATCCGAAAAGACGCAACATGGTCAAATGGCGACCCTGTGACTGCGCAAGATTTTGTCTTCAGCTTCCAACGTTTAGTTGATCCTAATACCGCGTCTCCGTACTCTTGGTACATGGAATACACCAAGATGAAGAACGCGAAAGCGATCATCGCTGGTAAAGCCGACAAAGAAACGCTTGGCGTAAAAGCGTTAGACGATAAAACTCTCGTTGTTGAACTTGATTCGCCAGTACCATACTTCGTAATGATGATGGGCCACCAATCAACTTCGCCTGTACATCAAGCGACCGTTGAAAAATATGGTGATCAATGGACCAAACCGGAGCACTTCGTTGGTAATGGTGCTTACGTGGTTGATCAGTGGGTTGTGAATGAGCGACTAGTGCTTAAGCGCAATGAGCAGTACTGGGATAACGACAAAACGGTTATCAATCAAGTGACTTTCCTGCCGATTGAAAATCCAGTATCGGAAATGAACCGTTTCTTGTCTGGTGAAATCGATTTTACAATGGAATTGCCTGTTGAGCACTTTAAACGCTTGAAGAAAGAGCATCCTGAATCTGTTTCGGTAGTAGGTAACCTATGTACTTACTACTACCTATTCAATACTAAGAAAGCGCCATTTGACGATGTTCGCGTACGTAAAGCGATTTCTTACGCAATTGATCGTAACGTAGTCACTGATCTTATTCTTGCTCAAGGTCAAAAGCCTGCTTACTTCTTAACACCTGAAATTACAGCGGGTTTTGCTCCAGAAGCACCAAAGTATGGTCAGTTGACTCAAAAAGAACGTAACGCAGAAGCTGCTCGCCTACTTGAAGAAGCGGGTTACGGGAAAGATAATCCACTATCGTTCTCTCTACTTTACAACACTTCTGAAAACCACAAAAAGATTGCAGTAGCACTGGGTTCTATGTGGAAGAAAACGCTTGGTCTTGACGTAACGTTAGAAAACCAAGAGTGGAAAACATACCTATCTACTAAAGATGCAGGTGACTTCGAAGTTGCTCGTGCTGGTTGGTGTGGTGACTACAACGAAGCGTCGTCTTTCTTGACTTTGATGAAGAGCGGTAACACTACAGGTGGTATCCACTATGACAGCAAAGCATACGATAAGGTGATGGAGCAGGCGATCAATTCTACTTCAGAAGAAGAGCGTACCGCGTTATACCGCGAAGCTGAAATCATGCTAGCGAAAGATATGCCACTAGCGCCTATCTATCAATACGTGAAATCGCGTCTACTATCTGAAAAAGTTGGCGGCTTCCCTGTCGGAAACGCAGAAGAGAAAATCTACTCTAAAGATCTATACCTCATTAAGTAACTGATCTAATAAATAGAACTATAAAATACAGACACTGCGCGTGATTATTCATGCGCAGGGTCTTGTTACATTTAACTGTCACAGACTGAAAGAGCGAATTTATGTTTAAATTTATCGCAAAAAGGATATTTGAGGCGATCCCAACAATGTTGGTTTTGATCACCGTATCCTTCTTTCTCATGCGTTTCGCACCGGGTAACCCATTCTCAAGTGAGCGTCCTTTACCACCAGAAGTAATGGCTAACATCGAGGCTAAATATGGGCTTGATAAACCTGTATCGGAGCAATACTTCACATACCTAACTAACGTGATCCAAGGTGATTTTGGACCGTCATTTAAGTACTTAGATTACTCAGTAAATGAATTGATCTCTGCTGCTTTACCTGTTTCGGCAAAAATTGGTGTAATCGCGTTTATTTTTACCGTATTACTTGGGGTCACAGTCGGAACCATATCCGCGTTGAAACAAAATACGTGGAAAGACTACACCATTATGTCTACTGCCATGTTGGGCGTGGTATTACCTTCCTTTGTTCTCGCGCCACTCTTGATCTATATTTTTGCCCTTAATTTGAAGATATTACCTGCGGGGGGGTGGAATGACGGAGGTTGGCAATACATTGTTCTGCCCGTGATTGCCATGTCACTGCTGTATGTTGCTACTTTTGCACGTATTACCCGTGGTTCGATGATTGAAACGCTGAATAGTAACTTTATACGTACCGCACGTGCGAAAGGTTTAAGTTATCGCTACATCGTGATTAAGCATGCGTTAAAACCTGCATTGCTCCCTGTTGTGTCTTATATGGGACCTGCATTTGTCGGTATCATTACTGGCTCGGTTGTGGTTGAGACTATTTTCGGTCTACCTGGTATCGGTAAGTTGTTCGTCAATGCAGCTTTTAACCGAGATTATTCGCTAGTAATGGGTGTAACCATTTTGATTGGTTTCCTCTTCATTCTGTTCAACGCTATCGTTGACATCTTACTAGCAATGATCGACCCGAAAATTCGCTACTAAACAGGGACGTATTGTTATGTTAACTAAAAAAGAAAACCTTGAAGCGATCGAGAAGTTCTCAGAGAACTTAGAAATTGAAGGTCGCAGTTTATGGCAAGACGCCCGTATTCGTTTTATGCGCAATAAAGCGGCGATGGTGAGCTTGTTTATTCTGGTACTAATGACACTAGCAGTGATTATTTTACCAATGGTGGCACCGTATGCTTTTGATGATACCGATTGGTACGCAATGCACGTTGCACCTAATGCTGAGCATTGGTTTGGTACCGATTCTCTCGGTCGTGACCTATTTGTACGCACATTAATTGGCGGTAGAATCTCGCTAATGGTTGGCGTAATGGGCGCCTTTGTGGCGGTATTGATTGGTACGTTATACGGTGCAACGTCAGGCTTTATTGGCGGGCGTGTTGACCGAATTATGATGCGTATTCTGGAAATACTTTACGCAGTACCATTTATGTTCCTAGTAATCGTACTAGTGACGTTCTTTGGTCGTAATATCATTTTGATTTTTGTTGCAATCGGTGCGATCGCTTGGCTAGATATGGCTCGTATCGTGCGTGGTCAAACGCTTAGCTTGCGCAGCAAAGAATTCATCGAAGCGGCACATGTATCGGGCGTGAGTAATTGGAAAATTATTACTCGTCACATTGTACCGAACGTTTTGGGTATTGTTGCGGTTTACTCTACGCTGCTGATCCCAAGCATGATTCTGACTGAATCATTCCTTTCATTCCTTGGTCTTGGTGTTCAAGAGCCTATGACGAGTTGGGGCGCGTTACTTCAAGAAGGTTCGCAAACAATGGAAGTGGCAATTTGGCAGTTAGCATTCCCTGCGCTGTTCATGGTTGTGACTCTATTCTGCTTTAACTACGTTGGTGATGGCATGCGCGATGCGCTTGATCCTAAAGACAGATAATTAAAATTCTAAGATTAAGGAAGCAATGATGAGCTTATTAGATGTCAAAGATCTGCGCGTAGAATTTACCACTCAAGATGGAATTGTCACCGCAGTAAATGATTTGAATTTTTCACTGAATCAAGGTGAAACCTTAGGTATCGTGGGTGAATCTGGTTCAGGTAAATCACAAACAGTTTTCGCTATTATGGGTTTGCTGGCTAAGAACGGCATCATCTCTGGTAGCGCAAAGTTCGAAGGTAGAGAAATTCTCAATCTGCGCGAGAAAGAACTCAATAAAGTTCGTGCAGAGCAGATTGCAATGATCTTCCAAGATCCGATGACTTCACTTAACCCTTATATGAAAGTAAGCGATCAGCTTATGGAAGTGTTAATGCTGCACAAAGGCATGGGTAAATCTGAAGCGTTTGAAGAATCGGTACGCATGCTGGAAGCGGTAAAAATTCCAGAAGCGCGTAAGCGCATCACCATGTATCCGCATGAATTTTCAGGTGGTATGCGTCAGCGTGTAATGATCGCAATGGCGTTGTTGTGCCGCCCTAAATTGCTGATTGCTGATGAACCAACGACAGCGCTTGATGTAACAGTTCAAGCGCAGATCATGGATTTGCTTAATGAACTAAAAAGTGAGTTCAATACCGCGATTATCATGATCACCCACGATTTGGGTGTAGTTGCGGGCTCATGTGACAAGGTTTTAGTTATGTATGCAGGACGTACCATGGAATACGGTTCTGTCGATGATATTTTCTACAACCCTAGCCACCCGTACGCGGAAGGTCTACTAAAAGCGATTCCACGCTTAGACATGGAAGGTGAGATTTTGCCAACCATTCCAGGTAATCCGCCTAACTTGCTGCGTTTACCAACGGGTTGTCCTTACCAAGAGCGTTGTCATCGCGTATTAGATCGTTGTAAACGTGACGCACCAATTTTGACGCCATTTGGTGATGGTCGCCAAAGAGCATGTTTTTCTACATGGGAGGCTTGGAGCAAATGAGCGTAGATAAAAATTTATTGTTAGATATAAAAGCATTAAAAGTACACTTTAGTATTGCTCCTAAGTCTGCTTGGCCATGGACAAAACCACTAAATCTCAAAGCCGTTGACGGTGTTGATGTGCGCCTGTACGAGGGCGAAACACTTGGTGTAGTTGGTGAATCCGGTTGTGGTAAGTCAACTTTTGCGCGAGCGATTATCGGTTTGGTTGAGGCCACTGATGGTGAAGTCGTTTGGTTAGGTCAAGATCTGACGAAAATGAAAGAAGTGAAGCGCCGTGAAACTCGTAAAGAGATTCAGATGATCTTCCAAGATCCGTTGGCTTCATTGAACCCGCGTATGACAGTGGGCGACATCATTGCAGAACCGCTAGAAACCTTCTACCCAGAGCTTTCAAAGCAAGTAGTGAAAGACCGAGTTAAAGAAATGATGATGAAGGTGGGCTTATTGCCTAACGTTATCAATCGTTATCCTCACGAGTTTTCTGGCGGTCAATGTCAACGTATCGGTATTGCCCGAGCCTTGATCCTAAAGCCTAAGATGATTATTTGTGATGAACCTGTATCTGCACTTGATGTATCGATTCAGGCTCAGGTGGTTAACCTTCTTAAGGAATTGCAAAAAGAGCTTGGTTTGTCGCTGGTATTTATTGCCCATGACTTATCGGTTGTTAAACACATATCGGATCGTGTTTTAGTGATGTATTTGGGTAACGCGGTAGAACTTGGTGAAACCGACGCATTGTTTGCTGATCCAAAGCATCCATATACGCGTGCATTGATGTCGGCGGTTCCGATTCCTGATCCAGCACTTGAACGTAAGAAAAAGATTCAGATGCTTGAAGGGGATTTACCATCACCGATCAATCCGCCATCAGGCTGTGTTTTCCGCACTCGTTGTCCAGAGGCAACTGAGTTGTGTGCTAACCAGAAACCAAGTATTCAAGGCTCAGCCGTTCATTCGGTCTCCTGCTTACATGTCAATCTTTAATTAAATTCAGCCTGTGACGGGCTATAGCGCGACTTCTTAGTAGGTCGCGCTTTTTTTATGTTCGCAGGTTTTGCTTGGCTAGTTTTTGGTCAAGAAAGTGATAACCTTGATTTGAGTCAGCTGTTTAATTTATGCTTTCTTGATTTAAAGTCATGCATGCTATTTAATCTTTCTTGGCGTAATCCTGCGTCATGACTCACTGATAGTATGTTAACGTAAATGAAAAAATCACTTGTTTCAGTAGCCGTAACTGGCTTAATTGCTTCCTCTCCAGTTTTTGCTTCAACCACACTTAATGTGTACAACTGGTCTGAATACCTACCACAATCAATTATCGAAGATTTCACTAAAGAAACTGGGATCAAAGTTAATTACGCGACTTTTGAAAGTAACGAAACCATGTATGCCAAGCTAAAGCTGCTCAATGGCAAAGGGTTTGATATTGTCGTGCCATCAACTTACTACGTTTCTAAATTAGCAAATGATGACTTGCTACATAAGTTAGATAAATCAAAAATAGAGCAATTTTCACAGCTAGACTCAACGATTTTGAATCAAAGTTTTGATCGTGAAAATAGCTACTCTATCCCATATATGTGGGGCAGCACGGCCATTGCTTATAACGCTGATTTTATTGACGGTAGCCAGCTTGATAGCTGGGCTGATTTGTGGAATAGCGAGTATGCAGGTCAACTATTACTTACTGATGATGTGCGTGATGTTATGGGGATGGCGTTGATTCTTGATGGTCATAAAGTAAACTCTCAAGATGCAGATGAACTGAAACAAGCTTTTGAACGTTTGCAGAAAATTAAACCAAACGTGACAGTATTTAACTCAGATGCGCCTCATGTTCCACTTGTTACGGGCGAAGTGAACGTTGGTATGCAATGGAATGGTACGGCTTACCGTGCGCAGAAAGAGAACCCTGCGATTCGCTTTGTTTACCCAACTGAAGGAGCAATCTTCTGGATGGATAACATTGTGATTCCAAAGCAATCAGAGAATAAAGAGGCGGCATACACATTCATCAACTTCCTGTTAGAGCCAGAAAACCAAGCTATCATAGTAAAAGAGATTGGTTATGCTGTTCCAAACTTGCAAGCGATGGAATTCTTACCATCAGATATTCGCGAAAGTGACATTATTTTCCCACCTGCTGATGTTAAGCAAAAAGGTCAGTTTTTAGGTAGTGTTGGTGAAGCAGTCAGTTTATATGAGCGCTACTGGATGGAGCTGAAGAAATAGTGAAAGTTATCTATACCGAGAAGCAGCGCCTTCATAGTGTTAAGTATGAGTTCCTCTCTGGGGAGCCAACGGCATGTTTTGAAAAACCTGAACGTGCTGATATGGTGCTAAATGCACTCAACGAACATGGTGGTTTTACGGTTAGAGAACCAGATAGCTATGGAACGGAACTTCTGCTTTTGGTTCATACGCAAGATTATGTCGAGTTTCTGCAATCTGCTTGGTCTGAGTGGGAAGAGCGTTTTGGTGACAAGCATGACGCGTCACCTTATTGTTTTGTTAGCCCTCGCTACCTACGTCACCGAATTCCCAAAGATATTGAAGGTAAGTTGGGTTATTACAGCTTTGATATGACGGCTGCCATCACTAAAACCAGCTGGGAAGCAATTCAATCAGCGGCAGATTGTGCGTTGACGGGGGCGAGTTTGATTAGTAACGGTGAGTTTTCGGCTTTTGCACTGTGTCGTCCGCCGGGTCACCATGCTGCACCTGATATGATGGGTGGCTATTGTTATATTAATAATGCAGCACTTGCCGCTGAATCACTGCGACGCAATGGCAAGCACAAAGTGGCGATATTGGATTTGGATTACCATCATGGCAATGGGACACAAAGCATCTTCTACGATCGTGATGATGTATTGTTTGTTTCGATTCATGGTGACCCTGATTACGATTATCCGCACTATCTGGGTTTTGCTGACGAAACAGGTGAAGGGAAGGGCAAAGGGTACAACCTTAACTTACCGTTACCCCAAGGAAAAACAGATTGGTCATTGTATGCCCCAGCATTAAGCACTGCGCTTGATAAAATTCGCTCGTTTGGTGCAGAGGCTTTAGTTATCTCATTAGGTATGGATACTTACGAGCATGATCCAATTAGTTACTTCAAGCTCAAGCGCAAAGACTACCAAGTGATCGGTGAGCAACTGGGTAAGCTAGGTATTCCGACCTTGTTTGTGTTTGAGGGTGGCTACGCAGTAGAAGACCTTGGATACAACACAGTTGCAGTGCTTGATGGCTTCATGAACTAATCAAAAAAAACGCCCTTACTTGAGGAAAGCAAGGGCGTTTCTCATCCTCTAAACCCCAAAAATTTGAAGATGCAGGTAGGCGGCAAGTAAGAAAGTCCCCTGAGCATAGGTGAACTATGTGATTGGGGCGCACGAATACAGCCAACACCGCTGCAACTTCAAGTATGACGGGGATATTTCGTTAGAAAAACTTGAACATCTCCCGCAATTTATTCCCCTTAACTGATTATTGTAGCGCTCTATACTGAGTTTAATAGATAGAGGGGAGGTAAATATGGGAAAGCTAGTTGAAGGTGTTTGGCACGATGTTTGGTATGACACAAAGTCCAGTCGTGGACAGTTTGTTAGAGAAGACGCCGGTTTCCGACAATCGGTTGAGAACAATTCGGAAGCGGAGTTTCAACCAGAGAGTGGTCGTTACCATCTTTATGTTTCATTGGCTTGTCCTTGGGCGCACCGAGCGCTTATTTTCCGTAGCTTAAAAGGGTTAGAAAAGCATATTGATGTGACAGTTGTTTGCCCAGACATGCTGTCAGAAGGTTGGCAGATGGGGTTGCCAGAACCGCTTTTTGGTCATACTCGATTACATCAATTATATACGCAAGCAAAGCCTGATTATACGGGGCGAGTTACAGTGCCAATATTATGGGATAAAAAGACTGGCACCATCGTTAGTAACGAATCTTCTGAAATCATCCGCATGTTTAATTCTGAATTTAATCAAGTCGCGGATAATTATCTTGATTTCTATCCTGAAAAATTGCGCAGCTTGATTGATGAATGGAATGATTACATCTACCCCAATATTAATAACGGCGTTTATCGTTGTGGTTTCGCTTCTTCGCAAGATGCCTATGAACAAGCGTACGATAATTTGTTTAATGCCTTAGATAAAGTTGAGCGCTATTTGCAAACGCATCGCTATCTAGCGGGTAATCAAATAACAGAAGCAGATTGGCGATTATTTACTACTCTAATACGCTTTGATGCGGTTTATGTGGGGCATTTTAAATGCAATAAAAAGCGAATTGCCGATTACCCCAATATGCTAGGTTACTTGAAAGAGTTGTACCAAGTGGAAGGGATTAAAGAGACAACGGACTTTTACCACATAAAGCGTCACTACTATTTCAGTCATACAGGGATAAATCCAACTCAAGTTGTTCCAAAAGGACCGGAACTTGATTTAGAGTCGCCGCATGATCGCGACCACCTATAAGAGATTGACTGGTGACATAATGAAAAAACCTCGCCTTGTGCGAGTTTTTTACTTTATAGAGGTAGGGTGTTGAAAATATAAGCAATATGTAGAAATGTTATCACACACACAAATCTAACCGGAATTGTTTACGTACGAATGATTTATGTGACATTCGCCGAAAAATAAAATGTAACAATTGGCTAATAAGGTTACAATTGAGACGGAAAAAATTAGAACAATAAACGCTCAATATACTTGCCCATGCTGTCAAATAATCGTTATACCACTGGCTTCACGTTGGTGGAGTTAGTCGTGACTATCATCATTCTCTCAATTGTAGGGGTAGTTGCGTACACCAAATTTCCGTCATTTTCTGGTTTTTCTGTTCCAGCTTATTGCGCGACAGCGAAATCAGCCATTCGTCGTGTGCAAACACAGGCAATGAATGACGTCGCTACAACGTCTGCTTACCAAATTGTCGTCAGCCCAACTAAGGTGGAATGGCGCAACAGCAGCTTAAATCTCGATCACAGTGAAAGCTGTATTGGTTCTAAATGTAGCCAATTAGTGCAGTTAAGCGACGAAGATATTAATCGAGGGATTCGCTTTTCACCCAATCAATTTTATTTTGACTCGATGGGGCGCTACGTCAGTGCCGCCACCGAAAGCAATCAAACCATCACTATTGATATCACAGCAGCACAAGGCAGCGATAAACGCATAACAGTCCATAGAGAGGGTTATGTAGATGGCTGCAACTAGAGCTAAAGGCTTCTCTCTGATTGAGAATGTCATCGCCATTACGTTGGCGGGTTTTTTAATGCTCGCATTCTCCTCACTTTTAGCTCCCACAACAGCACAGACTGCCGATGCGCTAACGCAACAGCGCGCATCACAAGTCGCTACGTGGTTGCTGCAAGAGATGTATTCACGTGAATTTGACGAAGTGAACATTCAGCATGTTGATCGCTGCGGTAGTGTGGACTTACCTTGTTCCACTCAGCTTGGCTTAGATAGTAACGATCTAAACCGCATCCGTGACGATTTTGATGACTACGATACAGACGGCAAGGCTATCGCTATCGTCGATTTTGGTTTGGATATCGATGGACCGTTTGCAGGGTTCCTCGTCACGATTACGGTTCGCTACGCAAACGACCAGTTCCAAGCATTACCAGCGGGAAGTACGCCAACACCGACCAAACAAGTGACGTTGTCGATTACAAATGGAGCGAGTGGGCAACCACTTACTTTTAACGCCTTTCGGAGTAATTACTAATGAAAGTGAAAGGCTTTACCTTGATTGAGATGGTGGTCAGCATGATCATCATTGGAATTATTTCTCTAGGGTTAATTAACTTTGGCGTGATCAGTTCTTCGCTATTTGTTGAGAATAAATACCGCCTTCATGCTCTAGAAGAGGCACGCTTCGTATTGGCTCGTTTTGGGCGTGAATTGGCGAACACCGTGCCGCTAAGCTCTCGAATGCTTGATGATGGCCGTTGTATGGAATACATACCATTATTGTATGTCGGTGAGTTTTTACCTGAACAGATGGAACTTGATATTACCAAATCTGATGCAGCGTTCCCGATGGCGTATCCCGTTAAAAACCAACTCGCAAGCTGTTTTATTGACCCTGCGAGCCCTTGTTTTGTCAGCATCTACCCAACAGCATCGGCTGATCTTTATCAAGGTGCTAATGATGAAAAGCAAATCTACACCTTAAAATCGGCTGAGGCTCAATCGTTAACCATAGCTGAAACTCTTTCTCGCCTTCCTTTAACGCCTTCAAACCGCTTATTTGTGTATCAACCGTTTGCGCGGCAGTTTTGTGTTGAGAATAAGCAATTGCGTTATTACCCGAGTTACCCCATTTCATTTGCGG
Organism: Vibrio kasasachensis; assembly: GCF_050337565.1. Taxonomy (NCBI): domain Bacteria; kingdom Pseudomonadati; phylum Pseudomonadota; class Gammaproteobacteria; order Vibrionales; family Vibrionaceae; genus Vibrio; species Vibrio kasasachensis. The sequence goes on from NZ_JAKJTB010000008.1 coordinate 489,684, forward strand.
GGCTTGGACAATACAACGGCCAACCATCAGTCAAATTTGCCCAAGGAGTAAATGAAACACAGAACGTTTTTTCTTTGGGTTTTAATGGGACTTATTCGAGCACCGCGAATTTACGATTCTCACTGAACATTAATCAAGGCAAAGAAGCCGTGGAGTTTATGCAAAATGCGCAAATTCTCAATAGCCAATAAAGCGCAAGAAGGCAGTGCGTTAGTGGTGATTTTATTTGTCATGATTATCGCGACTTTCTTTGCCGGACAACTTATCAACATGAACCAACAAAGTGCCCAAGCCAATACCTATGAAGTACTCAGTACTCGTGCTTACTGGGCATCCCGCTCTTTGGTTGAACGATTAGTTTATGAACTGGTGCCCGTTGAGGGGACACGAACCGCATCATGTTTACCGTTATATCAGTTAGATGCATTTCCTGGTTGCCGAATTGAAGCTACCTGCACACTCAATGGTGATGCCACCATTGTGACTTCCACTGCAACCTGTTCAGAACAAGCCTACCGAGTAAGCCGAAAATTTGAAGTAGAGGTGAGACCATGAAAAACAAATGGATTGTATTCGTTCTAGCACTATTTATTTCTCCGCTTTCGTTTGCTGACAATAATGGTGATGTTAGAGGCTTTGTTTTCGAACACTATGACTATGGTGGGATATCGCGTAACTTTAATCCAATTTATGGTATGTCAGCCATGAGTGATTTTAGTATCGAGGTGCGTTTAGCTAGAAAGAACCATCCTAATTATTATTGGACAGCATATACGGGTTCCGATGGCTACTTCGAATTTGATGACATTCCTAATGGTAAATATACATTAACGTTACCAGGTAAAGGTTCGAGCAGGGATGATTTAGATGGCGACCTTTATTCTGAACGTGGTGATTGCAACCCATGCTTACCTGTTCGGGTTTATCCGTCGCTGAGTGAAAAATACGAGCGTGAAGTACATGTTCGAGGTCGTGATGTCGATGCTAGCGTTGGATTTAGCTATAGCGTAGTGAGCAACCACCATGATGCTGGTATTGGTACATTACGCCAGTTTCTAATTAATACCCGTTACTTGGTTAATGGTCGCAAGGGTAGCTATCTTACTAAAGAGAAACTTCGTCAAGAAGGGCATCTAATCAAGGTCGATAACGCGATTTTCGTTAACCAAATCCACGACATTGTTCTGCAGTCTAAGCTGCAAATCATTGATACTGAGGATACTAATGTAGATGCCACGGTAAGACTAGGAGGGTCACGACCACTTACCATGCGAAATGGTCGAACCAACCCAGTTGAAGGTGACTATGGCTTAGAAATCATTGGCAGTGAAGACATTCGTATTTCAGGGACTAATTGGGACTACTTTGATGATGCCATTTATATAAATGGCAGTGATGAAATAAAGTTGATTGGGAATAGCTTTAATCACACGAAAGATTCTGGCGTAAAGATTGTGAGCGGCGAAGACAATATCATTGCCCGCAATATTTTTAATGATACGGTTAATAATGAAACGTCCCCGTATGAAGATGCTGCACTGTTTATATATAGTGGTTCAGGTAATGCGATTGAGGGAAATGCGTTTTATCATACAGGTACTGGTGGCGAAGTTGTGGGTGATTCGTACCCTGTTGCGTCTGCCGTTCGTATATACCAAGGTAACAGTAACCGAATCAGCCATAACACCTTCTCGAACACGAGCGGTCTAGCTATTGATTTGCGTATGACTCACATGATTGGTCACCACTCGCCTAATGATCAACAGTATCTTTGGTCGGGAGGGATCAGTAACTACGGTATTGACTATCCAATCTTACAAAGTGTTTCTACTCAAGGGGTTACGATTGGTCGAGTTACCTTAACTAACATTGATCATTTTACTAAACAGTGTGATGGAAGTATCGACGATATCACCATTGAACTTTACAAAGCCGACGGTCAAGCAACCAACAATACTCTGGAAGGGACCATATTCCTTGGTACCTGTGGGTTAGACAATAACGGTGATATTAACAGCTGTAATTTAGACACGTCACGGTTCAATAGTGGTGATTCAATCACCTCCATTGCGATTGATAAATGCGGTAATACCTCAGAAATGGGGCAGACGGTCATTGCTGGCGGTGGTAAATATGATTACGGTGATGCGCCGAACGAAGACCTACTCACAGGTTGGGATGATGCTCGATTCGAAGTGACGAAGACCGATAATGGTGCAAGACATACAGTCAAATCAGGTGTTTGTTTGTTACCGATGGCAGCAAGCTATTGTTCGCCTCACATTACGGAAGAGAGTGAGGCAACCCCATCTCGCTATGCGACTAGTGATGAGGGGGATGATGGCATTGTTATTAACCCAAATCATACAGAACTTCCCCCTTTTAATGATGAGTCGGACTTGCCATCAATGAGAGTGTTAGTTACAAGCTATCTCGAGCAAAATGGTGTCGAGCAGCAAGTAGCCAACCAGATCTCGGTCAGAACATCAAAAGCGGGCTATGTCTCTATTTGGTTAGATAAAAATCAAGATGGCAGTTGGCAAGGTTTTCAGCGCAACCAACAGTTTGTTTCGGAAAAAATCGTTGATCGTCTGGCTGTTCAAGCGGGTGATAACTTAATTGATGATATTTATCTATCAGCTTATGACGTACACGGTGAAAGCTTTTTAAGAGTTCGCTATTCAACGGATAAAGAGTCGATTTCCAACCCTACAGGGGTCGCTCCAGATGGTGAAGTAGAAGACTACCAAGTATGGCTTGCCGCGCCTTCCTTGAAGGTGGTCGGCTGTGAAGCCGGTTTGCAAAACGGCTCGTTTGAGCGATTTTTTGTCGAGCGTGACCACAATGGTTGGGATACCCCTGAAAGCTCAGTGGCCGGTTGGTCTATTCAACAATTAGATCCTGCGGCAAACCCTCAAAACTACCTTCCACCTCAGCCACGCCGTAACCATATCGAATTTAACCGTTATGACTACTACGTCAATACTCCATCTTCTGATGGCAGTGCTAATGTGGCTGAAATGAATGTCTACAATCCGACTATGTTGTATCAAGACATAGTGACCAATCCGGGAGATAAGATTCGTTGGTCGTTTGACTATTCAAACCGTACTTATCCAAACAGTGCCAATAACGATCAGATATCGCTATTGTTTGGTAGCCCAAATAGTGAGCTAACGGAAGATCAAATCATTGACGGTCAGGATCGTTGGGTGAACCACTCCGAAGTCTATACTGTTCCCCAAGGTCAGTACGTCACGCGCATTGCGTTTAGAGGTAATCTGCCAGACAAAAGCTCTTCAGGTAATATTCTTGATAATGTGAAATTCGGCTGTGAAGTGGGATTAGATTACGGTGATTTACCAAGTGAGTACCACAAAGAATTATCGGTAGGATATCGTGTGGTTCCAAATCTTTATATTGGTAAAGAAGCGCCAGATGTAGAACGTTCTGCACACAGTTCTGACTATGCTATTGGTGATGACCAAGCCGGTTTTAATGATGAGTTAACCTTTGATTCGCCGATTATTATCAAAAAACAAAATCTGGTTGAGGTTAAAGATATTCAAATCTTTAACAATACGGGGCGGAACGCAAAGCTTCACGCTTGGATTGACTTTGACTCTAATAAGGCAATGAGCAAAGACGAATGGAAACAAGTAATTATTCAATCCAGTAATCAGATGCAGAGCGTTTCGGTTAATTGGAATGGCAACCACAAATGGCCCGATGAAATTGATAATACCTACTTACGCTTAGCCCTAGAATTAAAGGAAGGGCAAGCTACATATGGTGAAGTTGAAGACCATTTAGTGTATGTCACAAATGGTGACTTACTTCCGCAACCCGGCCGCTGTGATGGTTTCATTCAAGTGAAAGCTCAGGAACACGATGGAAATTACCAATACGCTAAGTGGGTAGCGAGTGGCGGTGAGTTGGCAATTGAAAATATCAATGCGTCACTATCTACCGATGAGATTAAAGTGGTTGGTTTGAGCCAAGCAGATGGTTTGACTTATGGTGTTGGCTCAGATAGTCGTTATGGTTGTGCTTCGGGTAGCCGTTTTGGTTGCGAGATTCATCTATTCGCCGCCGACCAAAGTCAAGGTGCTGAGTTTCATCATCTAACACCAATTCGAGCTGCTCGTAGTGATGTTGTTATTCGTGACAAGTTAGGCAGCACGTATACCTTTGCTCAAAATGAAGTCTTGGATACTAAAAAGCAGGCTAGTTACGCCAGTAGACGCCTGTCTCGTGCTAACGCAGGCGATGTGAGTATTGATGGTCGCTATATGATCATCGGGAGAGGATCTTGGCATAGCCTGGTTCGAATTGATCTCGCTACCGGTCTATTTGATACGATTCAGCTAGATATTCCCAATGGAGAGAATGTACCTTGGAGCGCCGATTTTGCTTTTAATCCAAAAGAATCGAATAGTTCTTATGTGTATGCTTTGGCAGGAAATTTAAGAGGGCTTTATCGTATTGCAATCAGAGATGTTTCCAGCTCTGAACCCGCGGGTAGTTATACATACTTAGGCTTAGAGCTTAAGCTTAACTCCAGTTCTAGTGCCGCGAAACCAGTCTGGCCAGTTGAGGGCAGTACTGGCAAGCTTGGTGCCGGCGGAGTTGCCATCAACAAAGGCGGTATCATGTTTGCCATGACCAATGGTGGTATTCATGATTTGAACCAAAATGGCAAACGAGATTCATTTGAACAGAGAACACCAACCACTGCGCTCTATTCTATTGATATCGCCAAGCAAGAGATTCGCTTTGAACTAAAAGGCGTCGATGAATCCACTACCAGCAATGATGCGGGGGGCTGTGCGATCCATGCCGATTATGGTGATGTACCAGAAGCGTTAGAAGGTGGTAACCCTGCTCGTCATCTAGGCAGTTCAGAATTTTTGAAATTGGGTAATACGTGGTCAGCGGATATTGGACCGGGTCATGATCCTGAAGCAGCTTCGGATTTGTCTGATGACGGCGTACAAGTTTCAGATCGAACAACTGGCACAATCATAAATATTGATGAAGAGCCTTTAATTCCTGGTCGCAACTATTCTATTCATGTTGATAAGCGTGGTAGTGGTCATGTATCTGCTTGGGTAAATTGGGGCAATGACAGCAAATGGTACGTGATCAATGACCTAAGTCGCGGCATTAGTGTGCCAGTTTTACCAACCAGTCATGGTAGTCGAGGTTATTTGCGTGTTCGATATGCAAGCTCGCTAGTTCAAAGCCCATATGGCGAAGCTTATGATGGTGAAGTTGAAGACCACAGCTTCGAAATCGGTAATCCAGTTAAAGGTATCCAAGTTAACGCTCCGGGATCGCCGCTAACCTGTGAAGTCGCGCAATACAAAATTTTGTTGGATGTCGACGGTGGTCAACTATCTGAAGATATCAATGTTGATGTGAGCTTTGACACCCCTCCCGCAGGTTGTTGGTTCAATGCAGCGCCATTTTATCGAGGCAATGCAACATCACAAACACATTGTAATGATGGCAAAACCATATTGTTCAGCAAAGGCAGTAATTTGGAACGTACGATTTGGGTGGCGACAGATTCAGAGTTGCAAAATGTCACGCTAACAGCTAATGCCGTCAATGTCGGCTCTGATAGTGATTCTGCGCGGTTTAGCAAAGAAGGTTTCAAGATAATACCGTACCAAGCGCCAAGCTATTACAAAGCGGGTGAGGAATTTAACATCCAACTTGTGCGTAATGTTGCGTTAGAAGATCAAACACAATGTCGTATTGACCCAGATTACCAAGGCGATAAAACTTTTACTCTCCGTTACGACCAAGGGTTAGAGAAAGTACTCGGCAATCTTGCGCTTAAAGGTAAAGCACTCAATACAAGCGGTGAAGATCGCACTATCTCATTTTCAAATGGTGTCAGTGAGGTTTTGCCAACCAGCTACTCAGAGTCAGGGAGACTAAATATCAAGGCTGACTATTTGCCAGAAGAAGGAACCTTGAAATCAGCTGAATTTAGCGAGAACTTTGCTCCTTACGCTTTGGTGGTCCGACAAAATTATCAAGCCGATGATGAGAATGTAGTGAGCCAATATGGTTCTTCTCCATTTGTTTCAGCTGGAACACCATTCATAGTAGAGGTGGCAGCCGTTGCCAAAGATGGCGTGATTACGCAAAACTTCGATGCGCAATTGTCTTCAGGTGCAACAGGTCACAGCGCGAGTATTACTGTACCGGCTAGTCAGTCGGCAACCAAACCAGCGTTGACTTCGCCAAGTGGCTTTAACCGTGAATTTAGTGATGGCATATTGCAGAACAAGTTTGAGTACGACAACGTGGGTTCGCTTCAAACTCGTTGGGTTGTGGGTAGCTATAATGGATTAACCAATCTAAATAGTTTTCTTGATACCAGCAAAGTGACGGATTTGGCGAATCATGATGTCGTTGGGTATTTCTACCCTGATCACTATTCAATGACTCGCCGCTATGAGGTTCCTATGGATCACAGTGGTGAACCGTGGACTTACTTTGGCAAACCAGATGTAGACGTGGTTTTTACCCTGCAAGCAAAAAGCGCAAACAACCGAGATTTGAGTTTTTATGATGCATCTAAATTGGCGAGTAACGAGTTGCCTGCTTTAGCTGATCTCAGCTTTGATTATGGCGACTCTTCTTTGCCCGCTTGTAGCCGATCTCTATTGGTTGATGAAGAGATGAAGTCGATCGAATTTGATGATACTTGGTCAAATGGACAGTGGCAGTTATCTAGCCAGCCTTATCAGTTCTATCGTGATGTTGGCTGCAAGCAAGAGCTGAGCAATGTTCAACTACAAGCGACGGTTGAAGATAATATTGCTGGATTATCGGTGCCGGTTTATGAACAAAGTGACATGACAGAAGATTTCAGTGGGCAAGAGATACTGTTGGGTGAGCCAATTGATGTGCGCTTTGGGCGTTTGGTGATTAAAAATGCGTCAGGTCCGATTAATCAACTATTCCCAATGGCTATTCAAACCGAGTATTGGAATAGCAATCAGTTTTCAATCAATGATTGGGATGACTGGACGCAAATAGGTCAAAGTAATCAAGCCCAGTTGCCAGAGGTGAATGACGTCGTGACTGAACCTGCTGTTGTGGGTCAAGCAATGCCTGTATTAATGGGTAGTTCAATGGAAAGTAATCCATCCTCGAATCGCAGAATGAGCACCAATATAGGTGCCGATGCACCAGGTAGTGCGCTAGTGCCAATGCAATTTAGTGCGGGCGTAGAGAAATGGTTAGGGTACTGCTGGGAAGTGGATAGTGATTTAAGTACAGCGATACCAAGTGAATGTACTGGGCAAAGTGGTTTCTGGCAGCCACCAAAAGCGCTAGCCACATTTGGCGTATCAGGCGGTTCTAACAATGTGATTTACTTTATGGAACGCTATCAATAAGAAAAGCCCTTCGGGGCTTTTTCTGTATTTGGCATCTAAAAAAATTAATTTATTTGTGGGGCAAAAGCTCGCAATACTGTGCTTACGATGATGTCGATCTTTTGTTCCAACATCTCATCTTCTGGCAATGGTAATAGATCAAGTACCTGTGGCCAAAACAGTAATCCTTGGAAAACACTGAAATAAACGCTGGTGATGGTCTGCACATCAGGAGCGATTAGCTTCTCCGCTTGGACCGCTTGTTCAAACCAACGATTCACTGCACGGTTACGATACAAACGATGGGTAATGCTCTTTGCTAACTCAGGTTGACGGAAAAACTCCATAACAATAGTGCGTGAGAGCGCAATTCCATAGGTGTTATACATCACATCCACTTCACGTACAGTGATGGCTTTAAGCTGCTGTTCGAGAGGGAGATCGGCATTGAAAGGATAACACCCATCGCGAATTGTACTTTCTTGTACGTCAGCTAATACTTCTTCAAACAGCAACTCTTTGCTCTCAAAGTGTCGGTATAAGGTGCGCTTTGAGACTTCAGCCACAGTGCAGATATTATTCATATTGGCAGCAGAAAATCCGTTTTCTATAAATTCCAGTTTTGCCGCGTTGATGATGGCGAGCCGCTTCTGTTCTGAGCGTGTCATAGGTTCACTCCTAGTTGAATCTAGGGCTAGTTTAGCAATAGTTTAATAAAAGGTAAACTTGAGAGTTTACTTTGTTGAAGTCCTGAAATAGAATCCTAAAATAGACACATAAGTTTACTTTGAGACGCTCGTTAAAGAGCGGGTCAATACTTTCCTAATTGGAGAATTCTGTGAAAAACGCGCACAAATTATCGGTCATGGTTTCGTTAAAGGCGCTAGCGATGGCAGTGAGTTTATCAATCGCTAGTTTGGCTCTTGTTGGCTGTGGCGAAGAAGTTAAACCAACGGTAATCGCTCCCGTGGTGAAGCCGGCATTAACAGAACTTGTCTCAGCTACCCGTGGCGACAGCCTAAGCTTTAACGGCGTTGTACGAGCCGCTGAGCGAGCAGATTTATCGTTTCGTGTCGGTGGAATGCTTACACAGCTGTTAGTTAATGAAGGCGATCGTGTCCGCGAAGGGCAATTATTGGCGCGTTTAGATTCACGTGATGCGCAAACCGCATTAGCATCGGCAAAGCTCGAGTTGAAAAATACCGAAGTAGAATACCAACGAGCTAAGGCGATTTACGAGAAAAGTAAGGCGATATCTAAAAGCCAACTTGATGAGATTACTACGCGTTATAACTTAGCGAAAAACCGTCGTGATGATGCGCAGCGTCAGCTAGATTACACGGAAATTAAAGCGCCGTTTGATGGCATTATCGGTCGTCGATTTGTCGATAATTACGTACAAATTCAAGCCAATACACCCGTATTTACTTTGCATGACTTAGATGATTTGGAAGTGGTTATCTATATTCCAGATAGCGTGATGTTGTCATCAGTAAATGGCACAAAAGCGAAAGCAGAAATTAATGCGATTCCAAATCACCTGTTTGATTTGACCCTAAGAACCTATGCCACTCAAGCTGATCCAATTAGTCAAACCTATGCAGTAGTACTGGGTTTTGATGACTTGCAAGGTTACCGAGTGCTACCGGGCATGGCGGTGAAAGTACTTCCAGCGGATTCAGATGATCAGCAGACAAGCACCACGATTACCCTGCCTATTATTGCTGTTGTTCCTGATAATCAGGGCAAGCAGTACGTGTGGGTAGTAGGCGCTGATAATAAAGTGAGTAAGCGCTACGTCGATGTAGGAGCACTTAGCCGAGATCGAGTTGTAATCAAAGACCATTTGAAGGTCGGCGAGCAAGTGGTGATTGCAGGAATGTCTAGCTTACAGGAAGGCATGCAAATCCGCCCTATGAGCAACGGTAACAGCGAGGCTCAATGATGAATATTGCTCGTTATACAATAGCCAAACGTACCAGCGTTTGGGTATTTATCGCATTGATTTTACTCGGTGGCTACATCAGCTACCTTAAACTTGGGCGCTTTGAAGACCCTGAATTTGTTATTCGTCAGGCAGTAATTAATACCGCTTATTCTGGCGCAACGGCACAAGAAGTGTCTGATGAAGTCACGGATGTGATCGAAGGCGCAGTGCAATCTCTGCAAGAACTGAAAGAAGTCAAATCAGTTTCCAAGCAGGGTATGTCTGAAGTGACGGTTGAAATAAAGCTAGAGTTCGCCAAAAGCGGAGCAGAGCTGCAACAGGTTTGGGACAAATTACGCCGAAAAGTTTCTGATGCACAACGTCAATTACCACCGGGAGCAGGACCATCAATCGTTAATGATGACTTTGCCGATGTGTATGCACTCTTCTTTGCTGTCACGGGTGAAGGTTTTACTGACAAACAGTTACAAGACTATGTCGATGGTTTACGTCGAGAGTTAGTCCTTGTTCCGGGCGTGGCGAAAACGGCAACATTGGCAGAACAACAAGAAACTATTTTTGTTGAAATCTCCAGTGAGCGCCTTGCCACATTTGGTGTTTCGATACAGCAAGTGTTCCAAGTGCTGCAAAAGCAAAACTTGGTAACCGTATCAGGTGCGATTGAAACGCGAGACATGCGTATTCCCGTTATCCCCAGCTCAAATATTCGTTCATTTGACGATTTACGCAATTTGCAAATAGGCGTTGGGCAAGACAATGCCGTAATGCGGCTTGGTGATATTGCAACGGTGACACGTGGCTATCAAGAACCTGCCAGTATGTTGATGCGCTATAACGGTCAACGTGCGATTGGTTTTGGTATTTCTAATATCACTGGCGGTAACGTCGTCGATATGGGGGATGCAGTAAAAGCACGTATAGCAGAGCTTGAAGGTCAACGCCCTTTGGGTATGGAACTGCAGATTATTTCGATGCAGTCAGACTCGGTGCGTGACTCGGTTGCAAACTTTATCGATAACCTGATCGCCGCAGTGGTGATTGTGTTTATCGTACTGCTGGTCTTTATGGGTGTTCGCTCGGGCGTGATTATCGGCTTTGTCCTTTTGCTCACTGTCGCGGGTACGCTTTGTATCATGCTGATCGAAGATATCGCCATGCAACGGATTTCGCTGGGGGCGCTGATCATTGCTCTGGGTATGCTGGTGGATAACGCAATCGTTGTAACCGACGGTATTCTCGTTCGTTTGCAGCAAAACCCTGATGAAGACAAACAAACGATTGTTACAGAAGTGGTGGATGCGACGAAATGGCCACTACTTGGCGGTACAGTGGTTGGTATCTTTGCTTTCAGTGCGATTGGTCTTTCGCCATCTGATATGGGGGAATATGCCGGCTCGCTATTTTGGGTAATTCTTTACTCAATGTTTTTAAGTTGGGTATTCGCCGTTACCGTAACACCGATGCTCTGCTTTGATTTTTTGAAAGTGAAAGCGATCGATGGCGAGCACAAAGATGGTCGTATGATGGCAATGTACAAAGTACTGCTAGCATGGGTACTGAGACATCGTATTGCCAGCCTCATGATGCTATTCGTGTTAATGGCTACAGCAATTTTTGGTTTACGTTTTGTGCCACCAGGTTTTATGCCAGATTCACAACGTCCTCAGTTTGTGGTGGATGTTTCCTTACCACAAGGTTCAGATATTAGTCGTACTGAGCGTGTTATTGCCAGCATCGAGCAAGATGTAAAAGTTAAAGAGGGTGTGACTAATATTACCAGCTTCATAGGTGGTGGCGGTTTGCGCTTCATGCTGACTTATGCCCCAGAAGCCCGCAATACCAGTTATGGGCAATTATTGATTGATATTGACGATTATAAAAAGATCGCACCATTATTGGTGGAGTTGCAAGCAGAGCTATCAGCGAAATACCCAGACGCATCGATCAAAGTATGGAAGTTCATGCTAGGTCGCGGTGGCGGTAAGAAGATTGAAGCTGGTTTTAAAGGTCCGGATAGTCATGTTTTACGCCAGTTGGCAGAGCAAGCAAAAGCGATCATGTACGCTGATAGTAACCTAATAGCAGTACAAGACGATTGGCGTCAACAAGTGCCAGTACTTCGCCCAATATACTCAGCTGAAGAAGCTCAGCGTTTTGGTTTAACCACACAGGAGATCAACCAAGCGATTGCTCAGACATTATCTGGTCGTAATGTTGGTGTGTATCGTGAAGGTAACGATTTGATCCCAATTGTAGTGCGTGCTCCTGAAAATGAGCGTGATCACCAGCGTGCAGTTGAGAATACCGAAGTATACAGTGCATCAGTAGGTGGATTTGTCCCTGTTAGCCAATTGGTCGATTCTGTTGATGTGGTGTGGCAAGACGCGATTTTACGACGTATTGACCGTATGCCGACGATTTTGGTGCAAGCCGATCCCGCTCCGGGAGTACTTACCGCTGATGCGTTTAGTGACGTGCGCAGTAAGATTGATGCAATCGAACTGCCACCGGGCTATAAACTGATCTGGTATGGGGAATACAAAGCCTCAAAAGATGCAAACGAAGGCTTGGTTATTTCCGCGCCTTATGGTTTTGCCGCGATGATTCTCTCCGTGATCTTTATGTTTAATGCTATTCGCCAGCCATTAGTGATTTGGCTAACGGCACCGCTAGCGGTCATAGGTGTCACGGTTGGTTTGATTGTATTCCAAACTCCATTCGAGTTTATGGCTATTTTAGGCTTCCTTAGCTTGATCGGAATGATGGTGAAAAATGCCATCGTACTGGTGGATCAAGCTGATGTTGAGGTAGCGCAAGGTAAACTGCCGTACTTTGCGATTATCGATGCGGCGACGAGTCGCGCGCGCCCAGTATTACTTGGCGCATTAACTACGATTTTGGGGGTGGCACCGCTTCTTGTTGACCCGTTCTTCAAGAGTATGGCGGTGACTATTATGTTTGGTTTGCTGTTTGCTACCATCCTCACTCTTGTGGTGATCCCGTTGTTCTATGCTCTCTTTTTTAGAGTCAAAGTAGAGCGCCAATAAGGTTGATAGAGCCGAGAAAAGAAAAGCCACCGCAATTGCGGTGGCTTTTTTATCGAATGCTTTTAAATGGGGAGCCTAATGCTTTTCAACTAAAGTGATCGCGCCGATGTAGCAGCTTGATAAGCACTCACCACAGCCGTTGCAGTTTTCCAAAAGAGTAGGAGTACTGTTAGCTGTGAGACTAATTGCCTGGCTTGGGCAATCATCGATACACTCTTGGCAGTTATTAAATAAACGGGCGTTACAGCTTTGGCTGAATGTTGGTCGCCACCCAGTATCGGTCGTGTTGAGTGGGTTTAGGGCATGGGTCTGGCAAACAGAAATACAGTCTTGGCAAAACGTGCAGTGACTTAGGCTTAAATCCATTACAGCACCGCCGTCACCTATACTGAGCACTCCTTGTGGGCAGGCAGCAACGCAATTACCACATTGATTACATAAGCGTGCAAACAATGCTTCCTCGACAGCACCCAATGGTCTACCCGGATTTACATCGGCAGCTTTGGGCTCTCCAATAGCATGAGTGACACCCCGCGACACGGCTTCAAAGAAACCTCGTCGACTGCTGTTTATCTCAGTAAGTTCAATGGCTAATTCAGTGCTATCTGGTTTCATTATTCGCTCTCTTGCCAGTAATTGCGGCGCTCAATAACAGCAAGCTGATGTTCTTCGCAGTAGAATTCCAACCAACCCAACATGAAAACAGCTAATTGTTGGTAAAAAGCTGTTGCGGCGTGGCGCTGCATACCTTCTAGCATATAGGGTGCAAAAGGCATCAGATGCTCGGATAGCAATTGGTTGGCTGCTGCTTGATGGTCTTGTTCTAGTAGTAATGATACTAACATGAGCATTAAACCAATGTGGTCTTCCGGTTCACGCATGCCAGTATCACAAGCCAAACCATGAGCGCGAGTAAACTCGCGATACTCCATGGTCGACGAGCCAAAAAGAGCATTCTCTTTATCTAAATACGCAGAACCCCAAGGTGGAGACGGCATGTCACCGCTACCTTGTAATAGATTGAAGTAATCAGCGTCTAATTCTTCGCTGTCGCCCCCCATAGCCAGTTGTGCAAGATTTTTTAATAATTCGTCATCTTGTGACTCAAATGCACTGAGGATGGTTTTGCCATTTTCTGAGTTTGGTGAATAGAAGAACAGACCACCTAGTAGGCGAAAAACAGTTGATTCATTTTGCATGATTTCACTTTAATTATTTTATTTTTAATTGAGCATACCAGTTCAAAAATTTAAAGAAAGGAGATAGATCAATGATTCGTTACTGATATATCAGTTAAAAATGAGACTCATTTCTAATTAATATTTCCAAATATGTTAACTAAATCAAATTTATGACCAAGATCTCAAGTTTGAAACTTATCTGACGCTTTGGCGATGAACACATGAAATTTATTGATTAAGCGCAATATTAACCCTACTACTTAAGGGGTAAAAGAGGGGCAGCAAAGACCAAAGAGTCTTTTCTCACAACCAATGAGAAGTTGTCTTATGAAAAACACACTGAAAGCACTAATGACCGGTGGACTGACAAGACGTGATTTTATCAAGTCTTCCAGTGCGGCTGGTGGACTGGCAGCAACCGCCAGTGCCCTGTCCCTTCCATTTAAATCCTCTTCTGTAGAGGCTGCATCCCCCGATTCACATGAAGAAAAGACGGTATGGAGCTCGTGCCCAGTAAACTGTGGTAGCCGCTGCCCGCTGAAAATGCGCGTCGTAGATGGTGAAATCAAATCGCTTGAAACGGACACCTATGGCGATGATGTCTATGGTGACCACCAAGTGCGCGCATGTTTACGTGGCCGCTCTATGCGCCGCCGTGTTTACAGCCCTGATCGTCTTAAATACCCAATGAAACGTGTTGGCAAGCGTGGTGAAGGCAAGTTTAAGCGCATTACATGGGAAGAAGCATACGATGAAGTTGCTGCAAATCTGCAACGAGTAATCAAAGACTATGGTAATGAAGCGGTTTACATCAATTACGGCACTGGTGTTCTGGGTGGTACGGTTACTAAATCATGGCCTCCAGGTGCAAGCCCTATCGCTCGTATGATGAACCTTGTGGGTGGTTATTTAAATCACTACGGTACTTATTCTTCAACGCAGTATACCCATGGTCTTGATTACACATACGGTGGTGGCTGGGCATACGGCAACTCTTTTTCTGATATGAAGAACAGTAAACTGATTGTTCAATTTGGTCATAACCCTGCTGAAACGAATATGTCGGGCGGCGGTATCATCCATTACTACATGGAAGGCAAAGAACAATCGAAAGCGCGTACAATTATCATTGATCCTCGTTATACCGACACTGCTGGTGGCCGTGAAGACCTATGGATTCCTATACGTCCAGGAACAGATGCGGCGTTCATCGCTGGTATGGCACATGTGATGATCACCGAAAATCTGGTTGATCAGCCATTCTTAGATAAATACTGCGTTGGTTACGATGAGAAAACATTGCCAGCATCAGCTCCTGCGAAGAGTGACTACAAATCTTATATCTTTGGTGAAGGTCCTGACGGCATTGAAAAAACACCAGAGTGGGCATCAAAAATTACGGGTATACCGGTGGATATCATCATCCAAACCGGTCGCGAGATCGCTACTACTAAGCCATGCGCAATTCACCAAGGCTTAGGTATTCAACGTCATGCGAATGGTGAAATAGCAGCACGTTCAGTGGCAATGCTTTCGATTCTTACTGGTAGCGTTGGCATTCCAGGAGGTGGTACAGGTGGTATGCCGGGTTCATACTACTTTAACTTTGCTTCATTCCCAACACTGTCCAACCCTATCCAAACGTCGATTCCTGTGTTTGGTTGGTCTGATGCCATTCATCGTGCTGATGATATGACGGCGCTAAAAGATGGTATTCGCGGACGCGAAAAGTTAGAAGTGCCAATTAAGTTTATCTGGAACTACGCAGGTAACTGTTTGGTCAATCAACACTCAGATATCAACCGTACCCACGACATTCTGCAAAAAGAAGATGACTGTGAAATGATTGTGGTGATTGAAAACCACATGACAGCATCGGCGAAGTACGCAGATATCTTACTACCAGATTTAACCACCTCAGAGCAATCGGATTTCTTGATGTCTTCTGAAGCGGATTTCATGCCGTTTATGATCTTTGCCAGCCAAGCTATCAAACCGCAGTTCGAATGTCGTGGTGTATACGAAATGTGTGCGGAAATCTCAAAGCGCATGGGAGTAGGTCAAGAATTTACTGAAGGACGAGATCAAGAAGGGTGGTTAAAGCATCTTTACGCTGAAAGCTTGAAGATGAACCCTGCATTACCAAGCTACGAAGAGATGCGCGAGATGGGTATCTTCCGTCAAAAAGCGCCGAAAGACACATTCGTCGCCTATGAAGACTTCCGCATCAATCCAGAAGCCAGCCCACTAGGTACGCCTTCAGGCAAGATTGAAATTTACTCTGAGCGTCTAGCGGAAATAGCCGCGACATGGGAATTACCTGAAGGTGACGTCATTCATCCTCTGCCGATCCAAGTGTCAGAATTTGAAGGCTGGGATGCACCACTGCGTGACAAATTCCCACTGCAGCTAACCGGGTTCCACTACAAAGCACGTACCCACTCGACGTATGGCAGTGTTGCTGTGCTTAAAGAAGCTGCGCCACAAGAAATGTGGATTAACCCAGTCGATGCTAATCAACGTGGTATCAACAATGGCGATTTAATTCGAATTTTCAATGACCGTGGCGAAGTGCATATTCCAGCCAAAGTGACACCGCGTATTCTTCCAGGTGTTGTTGCTCTGGGTGAGGGCGCTTGGTACGCACCAGATAAGAACAAAGTAGACAAAGGCGGCTGTATTAACGTTCTAACGTCACAGCGTCCAAGTCCACTGGCTAAGGGGAACCCTCAGCACACTAACTTAGTAGATGTTCAACTGGTGAAGAAGGCATAAGGTTAAACCATGAAACAATACGGCTTTTATATTGATTCAAGTAAGTGCACCGGTTGTAAAACTTGTCAGCTTTCTTGTAAAGACAACAAAGATTTAGATGTAGGCGTTAACTTCCGTCGCGTGTATGAATACGCTGGCGGCAACTGGGTTGAAGATAACGGCACTTGGCGTCAAGACGTGTTCTCATACTATGTATCAATGGCATGTAACCATTGCACCAATCCAGCCTGTACCAAAGTGTGTCCAAGTGGTGCAATGCACAAGCGTGAAGATGGCTTCGTTGTGGTTGATACCGATAAGTGTATTGGTTGTCAGTACTGCTCAATGGCTTGTCCTTACGGCGCACCGCAATACAACGCAGCAAAAGGTCACATGACTAAGTGTGATGGTTGTTATGAGCGCGTAGCAGAAGGTCTACAACCAATTTGTATCGAGTCATGCCCATTACGTGCACTAGAATTTGGTCCAATTGACGAACTGCGTGCTAAGTACGGTGACAATGCTGAAGTAGCACCATTACCAAAAGCATCACTGACTCAACCTAATATCGTGATTAAACCAAACCGCCATGCTCGACCATGTGGAGATACCACTGGTTACTTGGCTAACCCGAAGGAGGTCTAATATGGCATGGCATGAATGGCCGCTCATCGTTTTTACGGTATTGGCTCAAACTTCAGTTGGTGCGTTTTTGGTGTTGGCAACAATGTTGCTAACTAAGCAGTTATCGACAGGCGCGGAAGAGCGCCTTCATAAAGCTATGTTCGGTCTTTGGGCGGTAATGGGGCTAGGTTTCTTAGCATCTATTATGCACTTAGGTAGCCCATTGCGAGCAATGAATTCGCTGAATATGGTTGGTAGCTCTTGGTTGTCTAACGAGATTGCTTCCGGTAGCGTATTTTTCGCCCTAGGTGGTTTGTTCTGGTTGCTATCAGTGCTAGATAAAGGCAGCGAAGCGATTCGCAAAGGCTTAATGCTAGGCGCAATGGTCGTTGGTGTTGTGTTTATGTATGCAATGGCAATGGTGTATATGATTGATACCGTGCCTACTTGGTATACAAGCCTTACGCCAGCAGCGTTTGTTGCAACAATGGTGGTCAGTGGTGCGGCTTTAGCACAACTGTTACTCGCGATTGCTAAACACGATAGCGCATGTGCAGGCAAAGCGTTGCCAATGATTGGTCTTGTTGGTTTGTTTGCAGTTGCGATTATAGTTGTGCAGCTTTCTGCTCACTTAGGTTCAATTGAAACCAGCGTAACAACGGCATTGGCTGTTGTACCAGACTACACCTCGCTACAAACAACACGCTTAGTGTTACTTTCTGTGGGCGTTGCATTGTGGTTATTGCCACTGGTGCGCCGTACTTCAGTAACAATCGCACCAATGTTTATTGCATTTGTAATGATAGTGGCATCAGAGCTGATTGGTCGTGGAGTGTTTTACGGCATGCACATGACAGCTGGTATGTAGTTGTACATAACCCATAGCTATAACCAAAAGCGATAATAGCTCCCTATAGGACAAAGCCCCAAACACGTAAAGTACTGGGGCTTTTCTTTTGCTAATACTCGTCTGAGTGATATCAATTCTTCGCTCTACTTAGCAAGCGTGGTTACTTTTTTGAGGAAGCTATCTCTGAGGTGTTCTTGGTCGTATTGTAAATGGTAGGTATTATGAAAGCCTACTTTAAGCTCTACTCCATTTCCGCGAAGAAAGACGTTGTATCCATCAAAATCTGAAAACGCTTCTACACCCTCGTAAATTTTGCCATATTCAGTTGGTGTGCCGTTACTCATTACACACTCATACGCCTGCAATACAATTCTCGGATCCAGCTCGTTTTTCATCGTGATTTCCTCGCCAAAGTACACAATTTTAGTATGGTTAAATATTTAGTGACGCGCCAACCAAATAGGCGAACAAATGGCTCATCATCGTACAAACTATTAACCAATTCACAGTTCAATTTGGCGATAGGCTTAAACTAAAGATAACGAGAGTGTTTTATTTTCCTAAGTAACAGCGTGAATTGGCGAGGTGGCTATGGAGTTAAGTACATTTGTCGGTGAACAACACACTATTTGGAACCTTATTATTGCCTTGCTGTTAGGTGCGATAGTCGGAACGCAGCGTGGCTGGGTGATGCGTAATAACGAGGATGGTAGCCGAGTTGCGGGTATTCGCACATTTTCACTTGTCGGATTGCTGGGTGGTTTAGTGGGTATTCTTGCGAAACATTACTCGCCGTTGTTGATTGGTTTTGCTTTAATTGCCTTGGTTATCTTAGCGTGTATCGCGTTTGTAATTCAGCAAAAAAAGAGCGAAGACATCAGTATCACGGGTGTGGTCAGCCTTATTGTTACTTATGTTTTGGGCACCTTAGCTGTCTCTGGTGAGGCGGTTTTAGCCGCAGCAGCAGCGGTGATCACCGCGATGGTGTTGGATAACAAAAAAGAGTTACATCAAGCATTACAAAAACTACAAGAATATGAATTGGATGCGGCATTAAGATTACTGCTAATTTCGATCGTATTACTGCCTTTATTGCCAAATCAATCTTTTGGTCCGTGGAATGCGCTTAACCCATATGAAATTTGGTGGATGGTAGTATTGATCGCCAGTATTTCTTTTGTTGGTTATTTCGCGATTAAAATTGGAGGTGCAAAACGGGGGATTTTGTTTACCTCTGTGTTTGCTGGTTTAAGTTCTTCAACCGCATTAACTTTACAGTTTTCTCATCTCTCGCGAGAGCAACCCAATATTAGCCCTCTGCTCGCCAGTGGAATATTGATCAGTTGTGGCACTATGTTTCCTCGTTTGCTTATCGTTCTCACGGTGATAAATCCACAATTGGTTAAGTTGTTGTGGCCAATTGTCCTGGCAATGATGGTTGCGCTTTACTTTCCAGCTTGGTGGATATGGCGAACGAGCGATGTGAGTACAGTAGAGCAGTTAAATCAGAAATCGAATCCTTTGGCTCTTCAATCGGCACTGTTTTTCGGCGTAGTTTTGGCGGTAATTATGTTGCTTTCTCACGCATTGTCGGACTGGTTTGGCAGTGCAGGTACTCTGATTTTGGCGGCGCTCTCGGGTATTACCGATGTCGATGCGATTTCATTGGCGTTAGGGAGACAAAGTACTCAGCACTTAAGTGTTACTACAGCAGCATTGGGCATTATTATCGCGGCTTCGGTCAATACGATCGTTAAAATGGGGATGGTGGTGAGTATTGGAGATAAACAACTCTGGAAGCGCGTTGCACCCGTGATGATAAGTTGCGTTGGAGTCGGCGGGTTGATGTTCTTAGCTGTTTACTGATTCGGATATAAAAAAACCCTCGCAAGAGCGAGGGTTTCGAACTTATGCAGAAGCGAGGTGATTAGTTAACCACTTTCTCTTGCGCTTGGTCAGCTTGATCAGCTTGAATTGCCGTTAGAGCTACTGTGTACACGATATCGTCTACTAGAGCACCACGAGACAAGTCATTTACAGGCTTACGCATACCTTGCAGCATTGGACCGATAGAAACTAGGTCTGCTGAGCGCTGTACCGCTTTGTAAGTCGTGTTACCAGTGTTTAGGTCTGGGAATACGAATACAGTCGCTTTACCTGCTACTGGAGAGTTAGGTGCTTTAGAAGCCGCTACGTTCTCCATGATCGCTGCATCGTACTGTAGAGGACCGTCGATGATTAGATCAGGACGTTTCTCTTGAGCTAGTTTGGTTGCTTCACGTACTTTATCTACGTCAGCACCTTTACCAGACTCGCCAGTTGAGTAAGAGATCATTGCTACGCGTGGTTCGATACCAAATGCAGCTGCAGAGTCAGCAGATTGGATTGCGATTTCAGCTAGCTGTTCAGCAGTAGGATCAGGGTTGATCGCACAGTCACCGTAAACCAATACTTGGTCAGGTAGTAGCATGAAGAACACTGAAGAAACGATAGACGCGTTAGGTGCAGTCTTGATGATCTGGAACGGTGGAACGATAGTGTTTGCTGTGGTATGAACCGCACCAGATACTAGACCGTCAACTTCACCCGCTTCAAGCATCATTGTACCTAGGAATACAGAGTCTTGTAGCTTCTCACGAGCAACAACTTCAGTCATGCCTTTCGCGCCACGTAGCTCAACTAGACGAGCAATGTAGTTTTCACGAACTGAATCAGAATCGATGATCGTTACGCCAGCGCCTAACTCAACACCTTGCTGTGCTGCAACGCGTTTGATTTCTTCTGGGTTACCTAGAAGCACACATTCAGCAATACCGCGTTCTGCACAGATTGCAGCTGCTTTTACTGTACGTGGCTCGTCACCTTCAGGTAGAACGATGCGCTTACCAGCTTTACGAGCGAACTCAGTAAGTTGGTAACGGAATGCCGGTGGGCTTAGACGACGAGACTTTTGAGTGCCTTCAGTCATAGACTCGATCCAGTTGCCGTCGATGTGACCTGCAACGTGATCGTTGATGAACTCGATACGTTCTTTATCGTCTGCTGGAACTTCTAGGCTGAAGCTTTGTAGGTTCAGCGAAGTCTGCCAAGTGTTACCTTGTGCTTTGAAGATTGGTAGACCAGTGTCAAACGCTGGCTTACATAGATTTTCAATTTCAGCAGGGATATCGTAACCGCCAGTTAGTAGTACAGCACCGATCTCCACGCCGTTCATTGCTGCTAGAGAAGCGGCAACGATAACGTCTGGGCGGTCTGCTGATGTAACTAGTAGTGAACCTGGTTTGAAGTGCTCAATCATGTGCGGTAGAGAACGCGCACAGAAAGTGATGCTCTTAATACGACGAGTGTTAAGGTCACCTTCATTGATGATGTCAGCATTTAGGTGCTGTGCCATATCAATTGCACGAGTAGCAATTAGATCGATAGACCAAGGCACGCAACCAAGTACGCGGATTGGGCTAGTATTGAAGATCTGCATTACTTCAAGTTGGTTTTGGCTCGCAACATCTGCATCATCAAAGATTTCAGAAAGATCTGGACGAGTACGACCAGCATCATCAACAGGAGCGTTTAGCTTGTTGATGATAACACCTGAGATGTTCTTGTTCTTAGTGCCGCCGAAGTTAGAACATGCTACTTCGATACGCTCTTTTAGCTGAGATGGGTTATCTGTGCCAGGCGTTGCAACTAGAACAATTTCTGCGCCAAGTGTAGCAGCAATTTCTGCGTTCAATTGGTTAGCGAATGGGTGTTTACGAGTTGGTACAAGACCTTCGATTAGCGTTACGTCTGCATCTTTATTGATTCTGTTGTAACGTTCAACAACCGTCTCTAGCAGCTCGTCCATGTTGTCGTTGCCGATCATATGTTCAGCTACAGACATCATCATTGGTTCGCCAATCTTCATATCGCTGTTAAAGCCAACGATAGTTGAAGTTAGATCAGGTTCGTCACCACCACTGCGTGGCTGTGCGATAGGCTTGTAGAAAGAAACTTTTACGCCTTTGCGCTCCATGGCGCGAAGTACGCCCATACTTACACTAGTTAGACCAACACCAGCGCTAGTAGGGATAAGCATAATAGTACGAGACATTCGTATGGGTACCTTTTGCTATTGTGATCAAAGCTTAAATGTGCATTCCATGCATGGGACCAAGGAGAAGAAACACTTGTGCCCCCGTTACCTTCCATCCTAAGAAAAACTGGCTAGCCAATGGCTAACCAGTTAATTCGATTAAAGACCTGCTAGACGAGCAGTGTCTTCTGCGATAACTAACTCTTCGTTAGTAGAGATAACCATCGCTGGGATACGGCTGTTTTCAGTAGTGATAACGCCTTCTTTGCCGAAACGTGCTTTTAGGTTTGCTTCGCTGTCTACTTCGATACCGAAGATAGCTAGACGGTTAAGAACCATTTCACGGATTGGACCAGAGTTTTCGCCGATACCGCCAGTGAAAGTGATTGCGTCTAGACGACCTTCTAGAGAAGCAGTGTAACCAGCTACGTATTTAGCTAGGCGGTGACAGAATACATCCATCGCACGAGTTGCAGCTTCTTTCTCGCCGTAGTTTTCTTCAACGAAACGACAGTCAGAAGTCACTTCAGTTAGACCAGCTAGACCAGATTCTTTAGTTAGCATGTTGTTGATTTTTTCAACAGAGTAACCAAGGTTGTCATGCAGGTGGAAGATGATAGCAGGGTCGATGTCACCACAACGAGTACCCATTACTAGACCTTCTAGAGGAGTTAGACCCATAGAAGTATCTACAGATTGACCATTCTTAACTGCACATACAGAAGCACCGTTACCTAGGTGACAGTTGATGATGTTTACTTCTTCAACTGGCTTGTCTAGTAGAGTTGCAACTTCACGAGTGATGAATAGGTGTGAAGTACCGTGCATGCCGTAACGACGGATGCCGTGCTCTTTGTATAGGTTGTATGGAAGAGCGTATAGGTACGCTTCTTCAGGCATTGTTTGGTGGAAAGCTGTATCAAATACTGCAGACATTGGTAGGTTAGGGAATGCTTTTTGAGCTGCCTTGATACCAATGATTGCTGCTGGGTTATGAAGAGGAGCTAGTGTTGCACAGTCTTCAATACCTTTTAGAACTTCGTCAGTGATTAGAGCTGATTGAGTGAATTGCTCACCACCATGAACTACACGGTGACCGATAGCTGCAAGGTTTTCAGAAAGCTCTGGCTTAGAAGCAAGAATAGTTTCTACCATGAAAGATAGTGCTTCAACGTGAGCTGCGCCTTCACCTAGTTGAGCTTCGTGCTTGCCATCAAGTTTCCACTTCATGCGAGCTTCTGGAAGACCAAGACACTCAGCAAGACCGGTTAGGTGCTCTGCACCAGTTTCTGCATCAACAACAGCAAATTTAAGAGAAGAACTACCACAGTTTAAAACTAAAACTAGCTTAGACATGTATGACTACCTGTTAATCGTCTGGAATATCCGAGGCAATAGAGTTCATTACTTGGCAAACTTGAAAAAGGTTCACAACCAAAGGCGTGAACCTGAACTCTTGTTGCCTAGCTTTGATTCCACTTGCGTTGGATATCAAATCAGTTGGGATGAAAAATATCACAAGAATAGCCGAGTCTCTTATAATTAACTGCGTGCCACTTGTGACTAAAAATTTTTAAAATCCGTATATAAAAAGAGGTTGCTTTACCAAGCAATCAACTTGTGCAATCCTTGCAGACGTCTCTCAAAGTTGCCTAATTTGTAAATAAGAGCAACAATGTGATTGAGGGTGTGCAAAGGATAGCGATAATAAAGCAATATAACAAAAAAATTTTGGAAGAATATTAACTTTAGTCAAATTTTTACGTGATTAGTTGAAACTTTCAACTCTTTTTTAGTAAGTCGCCCTGTACTGGAAGTGAGAGAGTAATATGAGTAATAAAGTCGGTATCGTTCACAGCTTGCGTGACGGACAAAAGTACATGGATACTTGGCCGATGCGTAAAGAGCTAGCGCCAATATTTTTGGAGCAGCGCATTATTAAAGCCACGCGGTTTGGTATGAAGGTTATGCCTGCAGTTGCCGCAATAAGTGTGCTTACTCAAATGGTGTTTACTAACTATCAAAGCCTGCCGCAGGCTGTCATCATCGCTTTGTTCGCGATTAGTATGCCAATTCAAGGTATGTGGTGGCTTGGTAACCGCTCTAATACGCAGCTACCACCAGCATTAGCTGGATGGTACAGAGAGCTTTATCAGAAGATTGTTGAAAGTGGGTTCGCTCTTGAACCAATGAAATCTCGCCCTCGTTATAAAGAGCTAGCGCAGATTCTAAATCGCGCCTTTCGCCAATTGGATAAAACCTCGCTGGAACGCTGGTTTTAATTAAACGCGACGATAAAAACCTGAAGTTTAAAAAAAGCGCTCATTAATAAAGTGAGCGCTTTTGTCTTTATATGAGAGAAAGTTTAGTTATACATCTCAATTGCAGTGGTTGGTTCAATGTATTCAAGGTTGAATGCTTCAGCCACTTCTTTACAAGTGACTTTACCGTGAATCACATTTAGCCCCTCCAAGAAGCCTTTATCTTCAAGCAACGCTTGGCGGTAGCCTTTGTTTGCTAGTTTGACAATATAAGGCAACGTCGCATTGTTAAGAGCGAAAGTTGAGGTACGTGCCACTGCTCCAGGCATGTTTGCCACACAGTAATGAACTACATCATCAACAATATAAGTCGGGTCAGCGTGAGTCGTTGCGTGAGAAGTTTCAAAACAGCCGCCTTGATCTATCGCCACATCGACCACCGCCGCACCAGGTTTCATTTTGGTAATGTGATGTTTTGTTACAAGTTTTGGCGCGGCTGCTCCAGGGATAAGTACAGCACCGATCACTAGATCTGCCTCTAGTACATGTTTTTCAATGGCATCTTCGGTGGAATAAACGACTTTTGCACGTCCTTGAAATTCTTCATCTAATTTGCGAAGCGTGTCGATATTTCGATCGAGAATCGTTACATCTGCACGCAAACCAATTGCCATTCTAGCTGCATTAGCACCAACAACCCCCCCGCCAATTATGACAATTTTGGCGGGTTCAACGCCCGGAACCCCACCCAGTAAAAGCCCACGACCACCATGAGATTTCTCTAATGTTTGCGCGCCAGCTTGAATTGACATGCGACCAGCAACTTCTGACATTGGAGCTAGTAGTGGCAAGCGACCCATATTATCTGTTACAGTCTCATAGGCTATGCAGACCGCTTTGCTCTTGATTAGCTCATCAGTTTGTGGAAAATCTGGTGCTAGGTGCAGATATGTAAATAATATTTGTCCCTCTCGAAGCATTGAACGCTCGATAGATTGTGGTTCTTTGACCTTAACAATCATTTCTGCTTTCGTGAAAACGTCAGCAGCCGTAGGAAGAATGGATGCGCCTACAGCGATGTAATCATCGTCAGAAAATCCGATGCCTACGCCGGCTTGGGTTTCAACAAAAACTTGGTGATCTTGAGATACTAGCTCGCGAACGCTAGCTGGAATCATGCCTACTCGGTACTCATGGTTCTTGATTTCCTTAGGTACGCCAATGATCATCCTGACTCCTCATTTTTTTTTGGTTGTAATGACTGTGTGTGGGGTAGTATTGTCGAGTTAATATCTAGTATATAAACAAATGTTTGACATTTGTTACTAAATATTTAAAAGATGTAGTATATATTTTTGCAAGGAAGTAATAAGGTGGAATAAAAAATGGCAGACAACAATAAGAAGCCGTCCAAGGATCTAGACCGTATCGATCGCAATATTCTTAATGAACTGCAGAAAGATGGTCGAATTTCAAACGTCGAACTCTCTAAGCGTGTAGGGCTTTCACCAACACCATGTTTGGAACGCGTTCGCCGCTTAGAACGTCAAGGTTACATTACGGGTTATACCGCTCTTCTTAACCCTCAATACCTAGATGCGTCACTATTGGTATTTGTTGAAATTACGTTAAATCGTGGTGCGCCTGACGTATTTGAACAATTTAATACAGCAGTTCAAAAATTGGATGATATACAAGAATGTCACCTTGTTTCCGGCGACTTTGACTACTTATTAAAAACTCGCGTAGCAGATATGGGTGCATACCGTAAGCTGTTAGGCGATACGTTGTTGCGTTTGCCGGGTGTAAATGACACTCGTACTTACGTAGTAATGGAAGAAGTGAAGCAAACAAACCAGTTGGTAATCAAAACACGATAGTCTGTGAAAAATAGAGTGAACCGCCTTCTAATTTTGAGTGATAGGGATGGAACGCCATACCTTTAACTGAACTCCTTTATGGCACAAGTTCACTTTATTCGAATCAAATAAGGTGTCAGGATAAAATCCTTCCCATATTCTGACGTTAGACAATTGGGTTTTTGACCTTGATATGGTTAAATCTATAGTCCGAGTGGTAGTACCGCTCGGGCTATTTTTTTTCTATTAAAGATAAGTGGGCTATGTTCAAGAAGAACAGCAATAAAATCGAAACAATAATTAAGACTGGAGAAGAGTCCCAAGCTTCTCGTTTGACTGGTCCCGAGCGCCTTAAGGAATGCAGCCTAATCGTAGCTGTGCTTGGCTCTATTTTACTTTCTATTGCATTACTTTCATTTAGCCCTGCCGATCCGTCATGGTCTCAAACGGCATGGGGCGGCGAGATTGCGAACGCAGGTGGTGTCGTTGGAGCTTGGCTAGCTGATTCACTTTTCTTTGCATTTGGTTCGTTGGCTTATACTTTGCCCATCATCATTACCATTGCTTCATGGGTATTACTACGTAAACGTGGTGAAGACGAACCTCTTGATTTCATGCTGTGGGGTACTCGTTTACTTGGCTTAACGGTCCTAATGTTAACCAGCTGTGCATTAGCCGATATAAACTTCGATGACATTTGGTTCTTCTCATCCGGTGGTGTGATTGGTGATGTTCTAACGAGCTTGGCATTACCAACATTGAATGTACTTGGCTCCACCTTGGTGCTGCTATTTCTATGGGGTGCGGGATTAACTCTTCTAACTGGAATTTCCTGGCTGACCATTGTTGACCGTTTGGGTGAGCTGACCATTCGCGGTTTTACGTGCTTAGTTAATCTCATTCGAGGTGAGCGTGATGAAACCATAGAAGCAGAATTGAAAGAGGTTGAAGATTTTGATGTGACAAACTCTGCCTCTGTCCAACCCGATATTACGCCAATTGAGCAAACAGCAGAGCCTCGTCGATACAACATTCATATGCCAGAGGCGGTAAATACGGTTGCAAGTGCCCAACTCACCAATGCAGTGCCAATTGAACAAATTGAATCAGTGGACCCGTTGCCAATTGCTCAACCTCCTTATTATTCTGAACTTGAGTCTGCTGTGTCTGAATCTTCTGAGTCAGAGCCTACGACGCCATTAGAAGAACCACATAACCTAGTTGAAAGAACTTGCCAGTTGGATGCAACGATTGAGCAGCTAGAAGAAGCGGCATTGAATTCAGATGATATGGCTGACCAAGAATTATCTACTTGGCAACAAGACGAAGCGGTACAGCCAAAAACTGAACTGACGCCTGCACCAGAGTCCATGCCTGCTGAAGAACTGCCATGGAACAGTGTGGTTACTGTGGAGCAACCTCTCATTGATGAAGCTACACTGGAGTCGATCAGTGAACACGTTGAGCCAGATCTTAACCACGTTGAACCAACAATCAGCTCATTTGAGGTCGCTGACGTTGAAGAAAGCACGAATACGCAAGATCCGTTATCGCTTGAACAGGCAAGTTCAGAAACGCATCAGCAAGGTGATGAAGTAGAGCAAGATCAAGATGTGGAAACTTTCCAGTCATTGGTGGCTGATGCTCAAGCGAAAGTGGTGGCGCACCACAACCCATTTTTAGTGCAGCGTGAGATAAACTTACCAAAGCCAGCTGAACCCTTGCCAACACTTGCCTTGCTTTACCACCCAGAAAAACGTGAGAACTTTATTGATCGTGATGCGTTGGAAGCGATTGCACGCTTAGTTGAATCGAAACTTGCTGATTACAAAATCCAAGCAACGGTTGTCGACATCTTCCCTGGACCTGTGATCACTCGTTTTGAGTTGGATTTGGCGCCGGGCGTAAAAGTAAGCCGTATATCTAGCCTTTCTATGGACTTAGCACGCTCATTGTCGGCGATGGCAGTACGTGTAGTCGAAGTTATCCCTGGAAAGCCATACATAGGCTTAGAATTGCCAAATATGAGCCGTCAGACGGTGTACTTCTCTGATGTAGTCGCGAGCCAAACCTTTATTAATGCTACCTCACCGACAACCGTTGTGCTTGGCCAAGATATTGCGGGTGAAGCCGTGATAGCCGACATTGCCAAAATGCCGCATGTGCTTGTAGCCGGTACCACAGGTTCGGGTAAATCGGTTGGTGTAAACGTCATGATCCTAAGTATGCTGTACAAAGCATCACCGGAAGATTTACGTTTTATCATGATCGACCCGAAAATGTTGGAGCTATCAATCTATGAAGGTATCCCGCACTTACTCTCTGAAGTCGTAACGGATATGAAAGACGCTTCCAATGCGCTTCGCTGGTGTGTTGGCGAGATGGAGCGTCGTTACAAATTGATGTCGCTGCTTGGTGTACGCAACATCAAAGGTTTTAATGACAAGCTCAAGATGGCTGCAGATGCGGGGCATCCTATCCATGACCCGCTATGGAAGCCGGGTGATAGTATGGATGCAGAAGCCCCCTTGCTAGTGAAACTACCGTATATCGTTGTTGTGGTTGATGAGTTTGCTGATTTGATGATGGTTGTGGGTAAGAAGGTTGAAGAACTGATTGCTCGATTGGCACAAAAAGCACGTGCGGCGGGTATTCACTTGATCCTTGCGACACAACGTCCTTCGGTTGACGTTATTACTGGTTTGATAAAAGCTAACATTCCAACGCGCGTAGCATTTACAGTATCGACCAAAACTGACTCACGTACTATCCTTGACCAAGGTGGCGCTGAATCACTGCTGGGTATGGGTGATATGTTGTATCTAGCGCCCGGCTCAAGCCACACTGAACGGGTTCATGGTGCGTTTGCATCCGATGATGACGTTCATGCGGTGGTAAACAACTGGAAAGCGCGTGGTAAACCGAATTACATTGAAGATATTATCAGTGGCGATCAATCTCCAGACACCTTGCTTCCGGGGGAAAAAATGGACGGTGATGAAGAGATGGACCCATTGTTTGACCAAGTAGTTGAACATGTGGTGCAGTCACGCCGTGGTTCAGTATCCGGGGTGCAACGTCGTTTCAAGATTGGTTACAACCGTGCCGCTCGTATAGTGGAGCAGTTAGAGGCGCAAGGGATTGTAAGTGCTCCGGGTCACAATGGTAATCGAGAAGTATTGGCTCCAGCACCGAGTAGAGATATGAACTAACGTGGCATTGGATTAGGAAAGAGCGCAGGTTAATCCTGCGCTCTTTTAGTTGGCTTACGAGTTAGACTGACGCTGGCTCATGTGTCACTCGTGTTATAGAAAGTAATAGAGGCAAAAATGGACTTATCCTCAAATTTTAGAATGTTAGCGCTATACAATCAGCGAATGAATCAACAGCTTTTAACGGTATGTGAGCCACTTTCTATGGAGCAGTTACACCAACAGACTCAATCGTTTTTTCCTAGTGTTATGGCTCATTGGAATCATATTCTGTTTGCTGACTTAATCATGCTTCAACGCCTAGTGGATAACGACTTAGTTAGCGTTGACCCTGCCGTGCTAAAAACCTTGCCTAAATCGAAATCAGTAAATGATCAGTTTGTCTCAAATATGGATGAGCTTAAGTCGTTACGAGTTTTGATTGATTTAATCTATTTACAAATTATGGCGGATTTAACTGATCTTGATTGTTCGAAAATAGTGCGTTACACCACTACTGAAGGGCGATTAATTGAAAGAAAGACGGGCGAGTTTTATCAACATATTTTCAATCACCAAACTCATCATCGAGGACAGCTAACTTGCGTGTTGAGTCAATTGGGATTGGATTTTGGTTGTACGGATTTACCAGTGATCGTTCCTGAGGGATCTCATGTCTTGTTCACCGGTGAAACGGTGTGACCTTTTTTATATTGAATGGGTAAAAAAGCTGGCTTGATGACCAGCTTCCCCACAAATTGGTTAAGGTCGTTGCGCTATTTATTTTTCACAAACTGTGAAACCACAATTACTGCAAGAGCCACTAAATTGGCGGCAAAAATAACCACTAACCATTGAGGCATTGAGTAGGTTAAGAATTGCCAAACAACTTTTGAACAATCTCCAGTTGCTTCAAACATCCAAGGTGCCCATTTATTTAATGGTGCCCATTCAGGGAAGCGCACAAACAGATCACACGTAGCGAAAGGTGATGGATTAAATTGATAGTCAACGTGCTGCATCGCGAGTTCTAAACCACGATAAGCACTGTAGCCCCATGCCGCTAATCCAGCCCAACGAATAACCAAATTTTGCGGTGCAAGTAAGCCAACAATAGCTGCACCAGCAATGCCCATCATTGCAACTCGTTCGTAAATGCACATCACACAGGGTGGCAATAGCATTACGTGTTGAAAGAAAAGGGCACAAGCTTCAAAGAAAATGATAAAGCCGAGTAGTACCGCCCAAGAAAGGCGGCTTTGAGAGAAGCTCTTCAATGTTGCTAGAAAGTTCAAAGTAGTGTCCTTGTTCAGAAATAAAAAAAGCTCTGATTGCTCAGAGCTTTTTAGCTTGGATCGGTCTGTTAATCAAGAAAAAATATTAGTGCCCACTTGTAATCACATCAGTGAGAGCTTTGCTTGAATGATGTTGAATCCAACCAAGATCATAGAACCAAGCTGTTGTTGGCTCTAAGAAGAATACGATGCCCGCTAAACCAACTAGCGCTAGAACGATAGTGTATGGCAGCGCCATGATGACCATTCGACCGTACGACAAACGAATTAACGGTGCTAACGCTGAAGTTAGTAGGAATAAGAATGCTGCTTGGCCGTTTGGCGTTGCAACTGAAGGTAAGTTAGTACCGGTATTAATCGCCACTGCAAGCATATCGAACTGGTCACGAGAGATCACACCTTCTACCAGCGCAGTTTTAACTTCATTGATATAAACCGTACCAACAAATACGTTGTCTGACACCATTGAGAGCAAACCATTTGCCATGTAGAACAGCGCAAGTTGAGCTCCTTTATCTTCAACCGCTAATACAGCATCGATAACAGGCTTAAATAGCTCTTGGTCAATGATTACTGCAACAATAGCAAAGAATACCGCAAGAAGCGCTGTAAACGGCAGTGCCTCCTCAAAGGCTTTCCCCATTGAGTGTTCTTCGATAACACCAGTAAATGCTGTTGCCAAAATAATTACTGACAGACCAATTAGACCAACAGCTGCAAGGTGAAGTGCAAGTGCGGCGATTAGCCATACTGCGATAGCACCTTGAATCCAAAGTTTAGCCACATCTTGTTTGGTACGTGTTTTGCGTTCTTCTGCGTCAAAATCGACAAGGATATTCCTAACATTATCGGGTAGTTCTGCACCGTAGCCGAACACTTTAAACTTCTCTACCAATGCACATGTGATCAAACCACAGAAAAAAACTGGCACAGTTACAGGAGACATACGAATTAGGAATTCACCAAATTGCCAACTTGCTTGATCGGCAATGATAAGGTTTTGTGGTTCACCTACCATGGTCATTACACCACCGAGTGCGGTACCGACACCTGCATGCATTAGTAGTGAACGCAAAAACGCGCGGTAGTTCTCTAAGTTGTCACGAGTCAGTTCAGGGATCGTCCCATCATGGGTATGGTCATGATCACCGATAGTGTTGCCGGACGCTACTTTGTGGTAAATAGCATAGAACCCGACAGCGACGCTGATAACAACCGCAATTACGGTTAGTGCGTCTAAGAATGCCGATAGGAAAGCTGCCGCGAAACAGAACGTGACAGAAAGCCAAATTTTTGAACGAATACCTAGCAATATTTTAGTGAAGATAAATAGCAGAAGATTCTTCATGAAATAAATGCCAGCAACCATGAAGACAAGCAATAGCAATACTTCAATGTTCGCCACAAGCTCATGTTTCACTTGATCTGCGCTTGTCATGCCAATGGCGACAGCTTCAATAGCTAAAAGACCACCAGGCTGAAGTGGGTAGCATTTAAGCGCCATCGCCAGAGTGAAGATAAATTCTGCTACCAGTAACCAACCCGCGACAAATGGGTCGACGAAGAAAAATACGATAGGGTTAATGATGAGAAAAGCGATAATTAAGACTTTGTACCAGTCTGGCGCTTTACCAAGGAAATTCTTGATAAAGGCATTTCCGATAGACATTGGCATAATACAACTACTCTAATTATTGTTACAACTAAACACTGCTTGCATTTGAGTCTATGTTTTTGGGATAGATGAGAAATAATCCGGACTAACAGCTACTTAGAAAAACAACATTCCGTAATTGCAATGTGGTCTTGCCAAGCTACTCCCTGAGAATGACAAGCACTCCAATTCTTTGAACGTCACTCTACTCTTTGCAAGATTATAGAGTCAATGAATATGTTCTCATTGATAAGGCACGTGGTGCTTTTCTTCTGAAAACGCGATCAAAGTTACGTATGCATAACATAAGAGTTGTAATAAAATCCATTTTTATTCTCATGGTAAGCGAAAGCAAAGAATAAAGAAGCTAACTTTCACATATCAAGCACAATACAGCCATAAAGTTTGCGTATTATGGAAAATTAGATTTCTGTTTTGAGTCTGCATTGGCGGGAACTTTGATTGCATTAAAAAAAGAAAACTTACTTTTTCCTGTGTTTATGCGATGGATCTTACTCACTTTGGTATTGATAGAAATAGTGTTATTACTCTACTTATGTTTTGCGAGAAGTTTACTATCAGTTTGTTTCCGCTAGGTAATAACTAGTGGTATGATGAGTCTTATTGAACCCCCTTATAATAGAATATTGGACGCAGTTTAATGGTCATTAAGGCAAAGAGCCCTGCAGGATTTGCAGAAAAATACATTATTGAGAGTATTTGGAAAGGGCGCTTCCCTCCAGGTTCCATTCTACCAGCTGAGCGAGAGCTGTCTGAGCTTATCGGTGTCACACGAACGACGTTGCGTGAGGTGCTACAGCGCTTGGCTCGAGATGGCTGGTTGACGATCCAACACGGGAAACCAACTAAGGTAAACCAGTTTATGGAGACCTCAGGGTTGCATATTCTCGACACCTTAATGACGCTTGATGCTGGTAATGCGACATCTATTGTTGAAGATTTACTTGCAGCACGTACAAATATCAGTCCTATTTTTATGCGCTATGCATTTAAAGCGAATAAAGAGAGCTCGGAAAAAACGATTCAAAACGTTATTGATTCATGTGAAGCGCTTTTAAATGCAGAATCGTGGGACCACTTTAAGCAAACTTCACCATACGCAGAAAAAATCACACAAAACATTAAAGATGATGGTGAGAAAGATTTAGCAAAACGTGAAGAGATCTTGATAGCTAAAACGTTTAACTTTTACGACTACATGTTGTTTCAACGTTTAGCCTTCCATTCAGGCAATCAAATCTATGGTTTGATCTTTAATGGTTTGAAAAAGCTTTATGATCGTGTTGGTAGTTACTACTTCTCCAAACCGGAAGCACGAAATCTTGCACTGCAATTCTATCGTGATCTTTTAGAAGTGTGTGAATCAGGTAATCGTGAGCAGATTCTGGTTATTGTCCGTAATTATGGTATTGATAGCGGACAAATTTGGCTTGAGATGAAAACAACCTTGCCAACTAACTTCACTGAAGACGACAGTTAGAAAGCCAAACAATAACAAAGCGCCCATCAAAAGATGGGCGTTTTGCGTTTTAGAGTTCGATACTTACATCACTGCTTAGTGTTGAAGAACAAGCAAGCACATAACCTTGGTCAATCTCTTCTGGGGTTAGAGGAGAACTGCTACTGCTTTCTACCAGCCCAACAGTCACCTTGCATTTACATGAACCACAGATGCCGCTGCGGCAAGCGACGATTAAAGGCACTCCGCCTTGTTCTAGAGCATCCGCGAGAAGCGCACCTTTGTTTGCTTGCAGGGTTTTACCGAAACTAGGTACAGAGATGGACACAGATTCATCAACTAGTCTTGCTTCTTCGGATTCTACGCGCGGTGTAAAGCTCTCTTGATAAAACTGGCTCATATCAAAATCGATTTGCTGTAAGTAATCGGCTGTATCCAACATAAATTGGCTAGGTCCGCATAGATAAACTGTACGTTGCTTTATGTCCGGAACGAGCGTCTTTAGCCAATCCGCACTTAAACGACCTTGTGGATAGCCACTAGACTCGGCGTTTTTCAGCAACAGTTTCAAATTAAATTGAGAGTGATTTTTTGCGAACGCTTCAAGCTTATCAAGATAAATCGTTTGCTGAGTCGACCTAGCGATGTGTAAGAAAGTAATATCAACTGGGGTGTCTTCACGTAACCAAGCATTTGCCATTGCGTAGACAGGTGTGATCCCACAGCCTGCACTTACCAACAACACTTTTTTCTGCTGATCAATTTCAATAGGTGGGTGGTCGACACAGTTAAAGTCACCAGTAGGCGCTAGGCACTCTACTTCATCACCAACCGAGAGTGTATCGACGATATAATTTGATACGACACCGTCAACAACTCGCTTAATCGTTAACTGCAAAAATGCTTCACCTGCTAGTGAGCTAATTGAGTAAGCGCGGTATTCCGTCTTATCATCAATCTTTACCCCAAGGGTAACAAACTGGCCGGGTTTGAATTGGAAAGCTTGTTCACCTTCAGCGCTGAGAAGAATCGAAACACAATCTTCAGTTTCAAACCATTTTTCGATACAGCGAAGTTTGATCGGTTGATTTGGATTCAACGAAAAGGGCATAACATATCTCTATTAAATGATAGGAAAAGAACCGCCATACAATACGGTGATTTGCAAAGTATGGCGGATAGGTCTTGCGCGGCAGTGGCTTAACCTAGAATAGTGTTAAGATCTTGTTCAACGGTTGAGATAGAGCGCATGTCGAACTTTTCTTGGATGATAGCGAGTAGGTTGTCGGTTAAGAACGCAGGAGCGGTTGGTCCTGTGTAGATACCTTTTACACCGAGTGCAAACAGAGTCAGCAAAATAACAATCGCTTTTTGCTCAAACCATGATAGTACAAGAGTAAGAGGCAGTTCATTGATGTCACAGTCAAATTCTTTGGCTAGTGCAAGCGCAAGTTGAATCGCTGAGTAAGCATCGTTACATTGACCTACATCCAATAGACGAGGAATGCCATTGATGTCACCAAACTGATTTTTGTTGAAGCGGAATTTACCACACGCCAAAGTAAGAATCAGTGTATCTTCAGGGGTGTTTGCTGTGAAATCAGTAAAGTAGCTACGCTCAGCTTTGTCACCGTCACACCCGCCAACGAGGAAGAAGTGGCGAATATTGCCCTGTTTCACTTGGTCAATGACGGCTGGAGCCGCATTCATTAATGCATTGCGTCCAAAGCCAACAGTGATCATATGCTCGATCTCGTCGTGCTGGAAGCCTGGTTGTGCCAGTGCCGATTCGATTGCTGCTGAGAAATCATCACCTTCAATATGGCT
Source organism: Vibrio kasasachensis (assembly GCF_050337565.1). NCBI lineage: Bacteria > Pseudomonadati > Pseudomonadota > Gammaproteobacteria > Vibrionales > Vibrionaceae > Vibrio > Vibrio kasasachensis. Next base: position 525,130 of record NZ_JAKJTB010000008.1, read on the forward strand.
AACACCTGGCCAACCTACGATGCTACGAGTAAAAATGCGCTCAGAATATTGCCCAAGATCTGGGTTAAGTAGGCAGTTAGATGTCATTACGATTGAACCCGGGAAGTTAGCAAACTCCTTTTGTTGGTTCTGCCACGCACTACCGTAGTTCCCTACAAGGTGAGGGTACTTTTTAAGTTCAGGGTAGCCGTGAGCTGGCAGCATCTCACCGTTAGTGTAGACATTGATGCCTTTACCTTCGGTCTGTTGAAGGATTTTTTCTAGGTCATGTAAGTCATGCCCCGATACTAGAATACATTTGCCTTTTACCGGTTTTACATTGACTGTGGTTGGCTCAGGGTGACCGAACGTTACCGTCTCGCCAAGATCAAGTATCTCCATGACTTTGTAGTTCATCAGACCAATTTCCATTGAGCACTCCAATAGTGCGTTTAGGTCTGTTGGTTCTGTGCCAAGCCATGCCATTATTTTGTGAAACTGACCATGAACAGCAACATCAGTTTGACCAAGTACATACGCATGTTCCATGTATGCAGCGGCGCCTTTCAAACCGTATAGGCATAATAGGCGCAAGCCAATTACATCTTCATTTACTTCTTCTTTGCCACGGTTTACTGCTGCATCTGGTGCGAATGCCAGAATTTGTTCTGCGTTTTGCGGTAGCTCAAATTCAGCCACTGGAGGCGCTTCTGCTAGAATGATATTGCTAAGTTGAGCCGCCGCGATGGTTTTTTGCTTGAGCTGTGCTTTGTAAAGAGCCGCTTGGTGAGTGAATTCAAGGATTCGCTCAGGATCGAAGTTAACATTGGTTAACGTTGCAAAGAAAGCGCGTGGTGCCCACGTGTCAATTTCGTGATCGATAATGTCAAATTGGCGTGCCTGTTCAGCCCAGTAAGAAACGCCTTGAAGTGTGTAAACCAGAACATCTTGTAGATCTGAAACTTCAGCAGTCTTACCGCACATGCCTTGAGTAAATGAACAGCCTTTAATTGTAGGTGTTTGAATTGTCTGTTCACATTGAATACAGAACATATTGATTCTCCAGTTTACTTGTAATAATTATCATACGGCTCATCGCCGTTTTGATGTTGCAATGAGGCTGTAAAGCATGGAGTGTGCCAGTTTGTATCTTGTTGATAAATAATAGATATTTTGATTGTTAGTCAGGTGCTTGTTGTCATAAATACAACGACGATGATGTATTTATGACAACAAAGGGGGCGTGGCTGGATTATTTAATGCCGAGTTTTTTCCCCATTCGATAGAGATTACCGCGATCCATTTGAAGAAAATCAGCGGCTTGTGACCAAGTGTTGTTCGAACGGTCTAAAGCATGAGCAATGAGGTTCTTTTGATACAGCTCGACTAATTCACGCATTGGTTGGCTTTCTGACGGGAAAAAGTGCGATGTTATTTTTACATCGTCATGATTTTGTATGTCGTCGAAGTGCTGCAATGTAATGGTTGTCTGCTCGTTCTGTATCGCATGGAGCGCGGCGCGAGTTAAGCTGTGCTCTAATTCTCGAACATTGCCTTGCCATGACTGGCTCTCTAATACTTGTAGAGCTTTAGGGTGAACATGCAAATTAGGTGCATTGAATTGAGTCCGCATTTTTTCCAGTAAGTAGCCAGATAACACCGCTATATCGCCTTCGCGCTGGCGAAGTGGTGGTACGTAAATAGGAAAAACATTGAGACGATGGTAGAGGTCAGCCCGAAATCGTCCTTGTTCCACTTCAACGTCTAGCTCGCGATTTGTTGCGGCAATGATTCGGACATTTACCGTTAAGTGTTGGTCGCTACCTACGCGTTGCAACTCACCTTGTTGAATTACTCGCAATAGTTTGGCTTGCAAGATTAAAGGTAATTCACCGATCTCATCGAGGAAAATTGTTCCTCCATCTGCGAGCTCAAATTTACCTGAACGGTGGCTGTTGGCACCAGTAAACGCTCCTTTTACGTGACCAAATAGTTCGCTTTCAGCTAGTCCTTCCGGTAGCGCGGCACAGTTTACGTAAATCATCGGCTTATCGGCACGATGTGATTGAGCGTGAAGGTTGTGAGCGACAAGTTCTTTACCTGTCCCCGTTTCCCCCCAAATCAGAACCGCGAAATCTGATTTGGCAACCGTGGCAATATTGTTCTTCAGCTTTTCAATTTGTGGACTGAGTCCAATCATTTCCCCTTGTTGGGTGCGCGCTTGTTGAATCAGTGTTTGCGTGACTGAACGGTGCTTTCGGTTTTGAGTCTTAAGTGCATTGAACTGTGCGATGTTGCGCAGAGTAGCAGCGGTTAAGGCGGCGAAAGTGTCGACCATAACGGTATCGAGCTTATCAAATGCGCCAACGTTAAGTGCATCCATTGTTAAAACACCGACCAATTGCCCTTCAACGTATAAACTGCAACCTAAGCAGTCATGTACATCAATCGTTTGTTCTGCGGTTAGCATGACGCCATCAAAAGGGTCGGGTAGTGCGCAGTCTGCATCAAAACGAACGGGTGTTTTAGTTTGCATTATTTGCTGTAATCGAGGATGAGCACTGGGAAAAAACCGTCGACCTAATATTGAATTTGAGACCCCTTTTACCGCCACAGGGGTCAGAAAACCTTGTTCATCAAGGATAAACAATGCAGCAGCATCACAAGGAAAAACTTGACTGATCCCATCGACCAAGTGTTGATATTGCTCTTCACTAGTAAGATTAGCGCTTAGGTTAAGGGCGATATTAAGTAGTGTTTGCTCGACAGGAGAAGGCATAACAAAGCTCTTATTGATTAAAGAGCCAGCATGCTAACAGGATGATGTGAAAATTACATCACAAGATAGAGGGGAATGATGTACGTTTGACAGTGATCAAAAATAAAAGCCTCGCACGAGCGAGGCTTTTCAAACGGTAGATTAGACTAGCAGTCAGAGCAGTCTTCCGAACCGCCAGCTTCAGCGAACCACTGACTTAAGTGATTTTTGAGGTCTTTCAGTTCATCAGGACCAATTAAAGCTAAACCTAAATCTTCTGCTCGGGTGATATCGTTATAGCGTAACGGACGGAAACTCACCAACATAGCGCGTGCTTGTAAGCCGCCTAAAAGGTCACGTAGAGATTCCAACTTGTACAAGGTATCATCACCATCATCACGCATACCTTTCGTCTTACATTCAATGATATGTAGTTTGTTGTTCACAACCGACGCAACATCAAGTTCATTGCGTACTTCACGCTCGCCGAGTTGACGATAAACCTGAACGTTAAGTGAGCGATCTTGAATGGTTGGCATGTCTTGTTGAATTTGACGAACCGTACTGTGAACGAGAGTTTCTAGCCATTCACCGTTAGAGAAACGACGCGCCTCCTCACTGGCAAATGTGAGTATACCGTCTTGATAGGTAGCGATTTGCGCTCCAACTATATCGGAAAGCAACATATTCAACTCGCGGTAGCCTTGTTGCTTTTCAGATAATTCTACATCGAGGCGCTGCTCTTTACGACAAGTGGTCGCAAGATAGTTAAGTGTTGCAAGCCCCGGTCCCAACTCTAGCGCGTTGCTCGCCCATCGTTCACCTAATTCATACAGTTTTTTATCGAGCTGTGGGGGGAGGTTATGTTCGGAAAACTCACCACGCGCACCGAAAATAGTAAGGTAGTCATCAATAGTGATGCGGTCTTCAACTTGGGTATCTTCTTTGCCTTCAGGGTAAAGCCAGCACAGGCGATCGCTATTTGGTTCAACGACAAAAATTGGCCAGTGGTAGCTGCGAAATACTTCATAAACGGAGAGTAGACGGTGACGCAGACCACAACTTGCGTTGAGTTTAATTGCTTCGCCGCGGTTTTTTAGTTCCTCAGCCAGTTGAGTTACTGCGTGCTTAATTCGAGAAGTATTTGCTACATTGGGTATTTCGAAGAACTCAGAGGTGATCTGGCGCTTTGCTAACACACTGTGTAGACGATCATAAATCTCTTTTTGAGTTTCAGTGCCGATAAACACAATGTGTTGGCTAAGGGTTCGATTGTCTAATAATGGTGTGACCAACCGGATTGGGTCTTGGTCGATTATGCCAACATGAATTGCCATAGTTGTTCCTCATGGTTGGCTTGCAAAACGGGGTATTAAGGTGAATCAACGAGCAAGCCTTAATATCCATATAATGTTCAGACGTATAAAAAACAAGGGCGATTAGTCAATTTAATCGCCCTTGTTCAATTATTTAGCCAGAAATTGACATTAGACAGTAAATCGATGGACTAACTCTCCTTGCTGGTTCGCTAAATGAGTCAAGTTGCTGCTAGCTTCTGCTATCTCAGTCATCGCCCGATAACTTGAGTCTGCAATTTCATTAATTTCCTCAATACTCTGTGCAATCTCGGTAGTGGTATTGTTCTGTTCTGCTGCGGCACTTGAAATATGACCACTCATCTGACTGATCTGCATAATGAGAGATTGGATTTCCTCCATAGCGCTGTTGGCTTCGGAAGCGTGATCGACAGACAAGGTCATATCATCCATGCAACTTTGAATCACACTGTTAGCGGAACTAGAACTGGTTTGCAGCGCGCTAATCATATTTTCAATTTCAGATGTGGACTCGGTCGTGCGCTTTGCAAGCACGCGAACTTCATCGGCCACGACTGCAAAACCACGACCTTGCTCACCGGCTCGAGCTGCTTCAATTGCCGCATTAAGCGCTAGTAGATTGGTTTGTTCGGCGATATTACGAATTACATCAAGTATCGAGCCAATTTTACTGCTCATGTTTTGCAATTCTTTTACCGCACTGACCGAATCGGTTAATCGAAGTTCAAGCTGATTGATGGTAGTAATGTTGGTGCTCATTATTCTACGACCTTGCTCAGAGGCGACCTCAACTTGTTCGACCATCTGCAATGAGCTTTGTGCACTTTGTGCGACTTCATCGACTGATTGACTCATCTCATTCATTGCCGTTGCCACACTAGCGGTTTGTTGTCTTTGTTGATTCAACTGGTGTTGTGCACCTGACAGTGTTTGCTGGTTGGTATTGGCAGTATTGGTGAGGTCATCAGAGGCATCATTCAGGCGTATAATGATATTGTGCAAGTTATCAGCCAAAGTATTGATGTGCCCACTTACGCGGCTAAATTCGTTGTTGTAGCGAATGTCGATTCGTTGAGTCATGTCGCCATCACTCAGTGCCTCTAACGTTTTTAGTATGCTATGAAGTGGCGTACGCACACTATGGGCGATGTGGTAGCCAATACTAGCAGCCAAAGCGACGACGAAAATACAAAGGAAAATAGAACGAATTAAGCCTGAATCGTAAACTTTACCAGCTTCAACTAGCGATTGGTTAAGGCTCTGTTGAGCATTGTCACTAAATGACAGTAGTAAAGTTCGTGAAGTGTCGACTTCGTTGGTCAAATTCGCAATATTTTCATACAAGGCTTTACGTGCAATTAGGTAGCTATTGTGTTGATCAAGTACGCCACCTTTGCGACCAATATCAATCGTGAACTGAGCAACCGGTGCATCGAATTTTTCTTTCAACTCTGGCATCTGTGACGTTAGCCCGCGATATGCATAGTTGAGGTGTGTAACTGCTTTCTTGTTTTTGATTACCGCTTCCGCGACAAATTCAGTATCACTACTGGCGAGGGCATCCGACGTGATCACTTCTGCATCTGTTAATTTAACGAAGTAGCTTTTGGACATTATCTTGACGGCAATATTGTCTTGCTTATCGACGTACTCTTTCATGCCAGCACTCAGCTCTGAGTGCAAACGTTGAAATTGTCGAGTTGATAGTTGAACTTGGGCTTGGGATTCAAACATGCTGCGATAATTTCCCATGGCCTCATCGGCTTCTGAGAAGTAGCGTTGTTTAAGTTGTTTGACTTGCTCGATTCGTTCAGCCAGCTCAGGGTTATTGCCGCTAGCCGCCTCAAGTTGTAGTAAGGTTTGATCGTAGTGGACTTGTGATTCGATGAACTGTGTGTGGATCTTATCCATGCGCTCAAAGCTTTGTGTGGTGAGGTAATCTTTAAAAAGCTTGTCTGCAGAAAGCAATGCAACGTTGGTATCGTTAGACAATGAGACGAGCGGTAGAGAAGTATTAGTGACACTCGCAAAATTAACATGAATTTGTTCCATGCTGCGCACTGCCAGAAACGTAGACACTGCAAACATCAATATGATCAATGCAAAGCCAGCGTACATTCGTCGGATCACTGAGCCTTTCATGGATCTCTCCTTACTCTGATAATTTGTAGTGCAAATTATCAGAGTTAGGACGATTGTTTTGATAGTGATACATACGTTTTATGACGCACAAGACAAAAATAAGTTCTACGGCCGGTAATTCTTAATTCGTCAATCTTACCGAACATTGTTTTTAATTGTGATTTAGTGACGCATGACGCATACTCGTAATATCATTAAGTTAGGTCAAATATGATGGAGTCCAGCATGGCTGAAGAGACCATATTTAGTAAGATTATCCGCAAAGAAATCCCGGCAGATGTTGTCTATCAAGATGATCTTGTAACGGCGTTTCGCGACATCAATCCGCGAGCACCAAGTCATATCCTTATTATACCAAACAAACTGATTTCCACGATTAATGACATTGAAGCTGATGATGAGCTAACAATGGGACGCATGTTTACGGTTGCTAAGAAATTGGCAAAAGAGGAAGGGGTCGATCAAGACGGCTATCGCCTGATTATTAACTGCAATGCGCATGGCGGGCAAGAGGTTTACCACATTCATATGCACTTAGTAGGTGGTCGTCCTTTGGGTCCTATGCTAATGAACTAAACTAGACTTTGTAAGGTCTACATAAAAGCACAATCGTTCGGATTGTGCTTTTTGTTAAACACAAACACAAACACAGATGGAGTACGAATTGAAAATAACTATTCGACTCATAGTATTAAGCTGTAGCATTATTCTTCTTGCGGGGTGTGCCAACTTCTCTGCTGGTAATCTATTTAGCCACTACAGCGCTCAAAATCAAACGATGTATCAAGCTGTAAAAAAAGGCGATTATCTTGCCGCACAGCAAGCGCTGCCAGATGAAGTTGCAGGTGATATTCTCGATAACTTTGAAAAAGGTCGAGTATACCTGCTTAATAATGATGATGAGCAAAGCTTAAATGCGTTAGAAGTAAGTGATCAAGCTGTTCGAACAGAGCAAGACAAAGCCACAGTTTCAATTTCAGACACAGCGACTAGTATTGGTTCGCTTGCGGTCAACGATAACCTCAATGTCTACCAACCTGCCGATTATGAACTTGGTTTTCTCCATCTATACTTAGGTTTAAACTACGTTAAAGAGAATAAGTTAGATGATGCGTTAGTGGAAATGCGTCGAGCAAATCAGGTTCAAGAGCGCGCAAAAGCGGAGCGGGAACGCCAACTTAACGCCGCTGAATCCGAGATGCAAGCGCAAGGTTTAACGCCCAATCTTGGTAGTGTGTTGTCAAAGTATCCTGATGCGGGGAAAAAACTGCAGGCGGTTCAGAATGCATACTTGTTGTATGTTTCTGCGCTGTTGTTTGAAGCCGATAAGGATCTTAATAGTGCGTATGTCGATTATCGACGAGCACTTGCAGTAATGCCAGATAACCGAGCGGTTGTTGACAGTACTATGCGAACCGCAAAGCGCCTCGGAATGAGTGACGATTTACGTCTTTTAGAGAAGCGTTATGGAAAATTTGATGCAAACACTCCCGGAAGCGGGCGTGTCATTATTTTGCAAGAGCAAGATGTGGTTGAGGCGATGCAGGGCTGGAAGCTTTCTTTACCGCTCTTTGACAGTCGCGGTAACGGAGCAGTGTATTCTTTAGCACTGCCTTATTACCCGTCTGCAAGTTTGGTAACGTTTTCATCTTTACGCGTTAACCAACAAGCAATAGCATCAGATCTGCTTGCAGATACCAATTTAATGGCGCAGCAGAATTTGTCAGAGCGCATGCCGAATATCGTTATTCGACAAGCATTAAGGGTTGTGGCTAAAGATCGGATCCGCAAAGAAACCGCAAGCAAAGATGATGTGGGTAATTTGCTTTTTAATGTATGGAATACGCTTACAGAACAGCCGGATACTCGCAGTTGGCAAACTCTGCCAGCGGCTATTTACAGCAGCAGTTTGATGGTAGAAGCGGGAGCGCAAAATTTAGATATCGGGGGGCAGTCATATCAATTCAATGTTTCAGAAGGAAATACAGTTTTGGTTTGGCTATCTAGACAAGGAAACAGTGCCACGGTGTGGCATAAGCAATTAGGAAGATTGTAATGAAGAAATTCGTTTTAGTGATCTTATCAATATTTGCAATAGCGGGGTGCACCACCAATACCTCTGGGTTGCGCATTGATGGCAACGCGCAAAAAGTACTTTTTGCCAATGATTCGATGTCTCGGAGTCTCGAAGTTAACGATATTACCACCACGGTGGTAGATGACCATACACAAGGTATCGTCAGTCTGACGAGTAACATTAGCTCTGATCACGATTTGCTGTACCGATTTTATTGGTATGACGCTCAAGGGTTGGAAGTGAGTAAGCTGGGAAATTGGAGACGATTAATCATTCGCGGTGAAGAAACGGTATCGATTTCCGAAATATCAGTTAATCCAAATGCCACTCAGTTTCGAGTTCAAATAAGAAATAACAACGACTAAAAATTTTGGGAACCAATCTCTAATAGATTTGGTCAAACCGGTTAAAAGCGAAGGAACATAGAATGAACAAAAGTGTAATAGCACTACTCGGTCTTGCTGTCATGTTAGGTGGCTGTTCAAGTCAAGTGAACTACGGTGATGCGCAGGCGGTGGAAACAACGACGATAGATTTTGGTTCTACGGATCTACAAACTATCGCTGGCGAAATGGTAGACAGCATGCTGCAATCGGGTTCCGTATCTGCGATTACGCGTGATTCTCGCCCAATCGTATTTGTTGAGCGAGTTAAAAACAAAACTAGCGAGCACATTGATACGGAGTCAATTACTGATACCATCAGTACTAAGATGCTTAATTCGGGTAAATTCCGCTTTGTTGATATGGGGCGAGTAGAGGCTGTTCGTGATCAACTGAACTTCCAAAACAACGATGAGTTAGTCAATCAAAGTAATGCGATTCAGTTTGGTAAAATGGTCGGTGCGCAATACATGCTTTATGGCAACCTATCAAGCATTGCCAAAAACGCTGGTAGCGACAAAGATGTTTACTACAAAATGACTATGCGCTTGATGGATCTTGAGAGCGGTCTTATTGAATGGGCCGATGAAACTGAGATTCGTAAACAAGAATCAAAAAGCTTTTTGGGCTTATAAAAACTAAACAGTAGAAGGAACGTTATATGGCGCGAATGTCATGGCGTGAAGCTTGTCAGCTCGACGGTTCATTAGTGGCTTTAGAACGTTTCTTTACTGTACCCCCTGACTACGCCCAAACTTTGACTGGTGGGTTAACCAATCGTTGCTGGAAAGTAGTTGAAAATAATGGTCAAGCTTATGTGTGGCGACCAACAACAGCGATTACTCAAGCATTCTCTATCTCACGTTTCCAGGAGTATCAGATCCTCTCCACCATCCAAGATTCGGGTATCAGCCCTAAACCTATTTTTATTAACGAAAAGGGCTTGTTGGTCGAATGGCTTGAAGGGACATCACTCTCAGAAGAAATAACCTTTACGCAAATTCTTGAAGCGCTCGTCTCCGTACATACCCTCCCGACAACACGTATACCTGTTGCTCCATTTAATTATACTGCACGTGTTGACCATTATTGGATGCAGATAAGATCTGATCTGAAAAATGAAGAGTATCAATCAATCTATCGCGATTGGCGTAACGCCCCAAGCTTAGCCGATGTCGGGTATACCTTGTGCCATTTTGACCTCGCTGGTTACAACATGGTTGATGCGCAACAAGGGGTGCAGATTATTGATTGGGAATACGCAACCATCGGTGATCCGCGGCTGGACTTAACATTGAGCATTGACGTGGCGGGTGTGGATGAAATGGATGCGATTCATCGCTACTGCAAACTGCGGCAGTTGGAGGGGATTGATGATTGGTTTGAAGGCGTTCAGGCTTGGCGTCCCAGAGCGAATACGATGGCGATGCTTTGGTATTTGCTAGCGTATCAGCTTTGGGGAGATGAATACTATCTACATCAAGCAGAACAATTAAAGCAGCAGTTTTGCTCGTGAGATCACTGTTTTGCTGAAAGCTAGTTAGAATGTTTTCTCTAGCCCTTTAAAACCCTTGTTTTCATGTTAGATTAAATTGAGCTTGTTGCGATTTAGTTAGTCAATCCGAACTAGTCTTTAACAACGAGCCTGCAGTTCAATCGGGGATTAAATATGATTATCTACTTACACGGATTTGATAGCACCAGCCCAGGCAACCACGAAAAGGTACTTCAACTCCAGTTTATTGATGATGACGTTCGTTTCATCAACTACAGTACGTTACACCCAAAACATGATATGCAGCATTTGCTTAAAGAAGTGCATAAGGTGATCGAGCAATCGGACGATGCCAATCCGATTATTTGTGGTGTCGGTTTGGGCGGTTATTGGTCAGAACGGATCGGTTATTTATGTGGCATTAAGCAAGTCCTATTTAATCCGAATTTACACCCAGAGCAAAACATGCAAGGGCGTATTGATCGACCGGAAGAGTACGAAGATATAGCCACTAAGTGTGTGGCAGAGTTTCGAACTAGTAATAGTAAGCGCTGTTTAGTCATTTTATCGAAAGAAGATGAGATTAATAACAATCAAAATACTGCGCAAGAGCTTAACAGTTATTACGATATTGTTTGGGATGACGTGCAAACGCATAAGTTCAAAAAAATCTCTCATCACCTACAAGTAATGAAAGCTTTTAAAGAGGCTCACTAACACTCAGTTCCCTTAACAATAGAGTTTAGCTGCACTGAGTTCTAACGGTACCCTGAGGGTGCCGTTTTTTTATGTTCAATTCGCTCGCTGTCAAAACGTAATATATATCCAAGCATCTTGAGGTTACTTGGGTATAACCAATGAGGTGTAGGTCTTTAAAAATCCATACATTTTCTAATGAGTTTATTGCAATCTCTTGTTGCGTCGTACTTTTTGCCATATATAATGACTTACATAAAATTTATTTGATTGAAATCAAAAAAAATTGAGAGCGAGTGAAAAACTTGCCCAGAATTTGCAGTTTAGCACGTGTTTTTCGTGGTCAACTGCCAGTTTGCACTTTGCAAACTATTGCTAATCGCGTGTTTACGGAAAGAACCTCTATCGCATTCAATGTGCGAAGCCCTAGAAATTTTTATTAGTTCGCCAAGCGAGCTAAACCAATTTATACGTTTTTTATTTTAGAGGACAGTTGTTGTGACACGAATTATCGTAGTAGGTGGCGGCGCAGGCGGCCTAGAGCTTGCAACAAAGCTAGGTCGTACTCTTGGTCGTAAAGGTCGTGCAAAGGTTACTTTGGTTGATCGTAAAGCCAGTCATTTATGGAAACCGTTGTTGCATGAAGTTGCGACAGGTTCATTAGATGAGGGAGTTGATGCATTAAGTTATCGCGCTCATGCTAAGAATCATCATTTTGATTTCCAATTAGGCAGTTTGGAAGGGATTGATCGCGAGCGCAAAGTCATTTCATTAGCAGAATTGAAGGATGAGCAAGGCGAATTGTTGATGCCAAATCGAGATCTTGAATACGATATTCTCGTTTTGGCTATTGGTTCAACGTCCAATGATTTCAACACTCCAGGTGTTCGTGAGCACTGTATTTTCTTAGATAGCCCAGAACAGGCACATCGTTTCCGTACTCAAATGAATAATGAGTTTTTGAAGCTGCATGCCAAAAATGGCCAAGGTACGGTCGATATCGCGATTGTTGGTGCAGGTGCGACAGGCGTTGAGTTGTCGGCAGAGCTGCACAATGCGGTGAAAGAACTACGTACTTATGGCTTTGGGGATCTAGACTCAAGCAAGCTAAACGTAAACCTTGTTGAAGCTGGAGAGCGTATTCTTCCTGCATTGCCTCCTCGCATTTCTGGTTCTGCGCACCAAGAGCTGACTAAATTGGGTGTCAATGTCCGTACCGCAACTATGGTGACTCAAGCGGATAATGACGGTCTTACAACCAAAGATGGTGAGAAAATTTCAGCAAAAATTATGGTTTGGGCTGCGGGTATTAAAGCTCCTGATTTTATGAAAGAGATTGGTGGGCTTGAAAGTAACCGAATCAACCAATTAGTTGTTAAAGATACGTTGCAAACGACTCGTGATGACAACATTTTTGTTATTGGTGACTTGGCACAATGTACACAAGCCGATGGATCGTTTGTTCCACCACGCGCTCAAGCAGCACATCAAATGGCTAGCCGCGCGTTTGGAAATATTGTAGCCATGATGGCAGGGCGAGAGCTGAAGTCATATGTTTATCAAGATAAAGGCTCACTCGTTTCTTTAAGCCAATTCTCTACCGTTGGTAGCTTGATGGGTAATTTGACTAAGGGTTCAATGATGATTGAAGGTCGTATTGCACGTATCGTGTATATCTCGCTCTATCGCATGCATCAAATGGCGTTACACGGTGTGTTTAAAACGGCGCTGATTGTCCTGATGGGACGTATTAACCGTGTGCTTCGCCCGAACCTTAAGCTGCACTAATTGATACCTTCATATTAATATGAAGCACTAAGAGCCCCTTTAGGGGCTCTAATTTATCTGGCGATGTATTCGTTCTCGTGGAGTGAAAAAGAGAGCGATTTAGGTTGGGATAATTGAGTAAACCGCCCCTTGCTGGGGTTCAGTATTGAATATAAATCGATTATCTGCGAGCGTTTCAAATCGAGCTCCGCAAGCGATAGCTAACTTTTGGCTGGTAAGGTTTTTGGGATCACAGACAATCTCCAACCTGGTAAGCTTGAGAACATCAAAACAGAATTCACACAATGCCAGTACTGCCTTGCGCGCATACCCTTGATGTTGGAATTCATCCGCAAGCCAATAACCTAAACTAGCCATATTGAATGTTTGATATAGCTCATTAATGGCTACCATTCCAAGTAATTTGTCATCGCCGCGTCGGAAGATGCCAAATCCGTAAGCTTCAGATTTTACCCAATTTAATCGGGTTGCTAGTACAAATCGATCTGCCTCTTGTAAGGTAAAATCTTCGTGACACCACTCAATCCAACGATGAAGACTGGGAGAGTTGCTGACTAGTTGTTGCAACTTTTTGCCTTCCTCTGCATCAATTAAGCGCAATATAAATTCTTGAGTAATGATTTGATAATCTGGGCTCATGCTATCTACAGGTAACTATATACAGAGTTTAAAGTATATAGTACTGATTTTGCTCGCAACAGATTCAGTGGTGAAAAGTTAGATGATAGAAAGATTTAAAGCTAGCTTCTAGAAAGAAAAACGCCCAGATAGACTGGGCGTTTAGAGTATTGAGTGGCTATCAAAATGATAAGCTGATAACTAGTTAACTCGGCGTACCTGAATGATCATCCCCATTAGAGGGTGATCAAGGAAGTGAGTTTCACTGCTGCGCATTCGACGTTTCTGATCCATACGGTAGCTTTTTAAAAACTCTTCAGTATGTACCGTGGGTGTTACCTCTGTCATTAAACCCGCTTGCACAGTGTTATTGCTATTAAAATCAATATCTTGAGTTATCTCTACTTGGCGGTCTTCAAGTATAACATCCCGTACACTTGGTTCTTTCAGATCGAGTTGAACATCGGCGTATAAGTAATGTTCTACATAAATCTGTAGCTTGCCGTCCAACTCGTAGAGAGGTCCCGGAATGCTCTGCTCTTGAACACCTTCAATCACTGACTCGTTATGAGAGCCTATTGGTGAACCATTACGATTGAATTGACCGGAATAGTTTTTACCCGCTGTGATCTGGAAAACAGGTGCAGACAAACGCCCTTTGTCACCTTGGCGCCATGCCTTGTGCATAAGTATTTGGAAACCGGCATGATTGCGTAGTTTTTGTGCTTCACTATCAAGTTGGTAGCTTGAACGTGACAGCATTTGTACACCTTTACGAGCACGGTAGTTGCTATCGGCAAAGCTACCTACTTTTTCCATGTTAATTTCAGGCAGAGTATTTGGCCATGACTCGGTCACTTGCTCTGCATCCACTGCACGTTTAAAAATGATCACTTCTATATCAAATTGTCGCTGTGCCCAACTTGGCAGCGCAACGAAGAAGAGAAGCAGTGGGATCAGCTTTTTCATTACATCTCCATATACGGGTGAGTAGCCACCCGGAATATTTAGTTTTGTTTTGGTAATAAGTTTTGCTGGAATTCTCCCAGCATGTCAGTAACAAACTGAATTCTTTTACGCCTATCTACTAATGGTACCGTAAACTTAAATTTAGTCGGCCCTTCCATCGCAAATTTTTGTGGCTGAGATTGTAACAGTTTAACTAAGTACATTGGATTAATGTCAGCATTTGGGTAGAACTCAATATATCCGCCCTTATCTTGAGCTTCAATTTTCTTCACTTTTAATTTTGCGGCTGAAAGCTTCAGCTCTGAAATTGAAAGTAAGTTTTTAGTCGCATCAGGTAACAAGCCAAATCGGTCGATAAGCTCCACCTTCAAACCGTCCAACTCGTCTTTTTCCAAAACACTCGCTATCTGCTTGTACATAGACAGGCGAGTGTTAACGTCAGGAATGTAATCTTCCGGTAGCAGAGATGGAATACGCATTTCGACTTCGGTTTGCTCGCGCAGTAAATCATCGAGTGAAGGCTCTTTACCTTGTTTAAGAGCTTCAACAGCTTGCTCAAGCATTTCCATGTACAAAGTAAAGCCAACGGATTGAATTTGACCACTTTGTTCATCACCAAGTAGTTCACCTGCGCCACGGATTTCTAAATCGTGAGTCGCAAGTGTAAAGCCTGCACCGAGATCTTCAAGTGATGCGATGGCGTCTAATCGTTTAGTTGCATCTTTCGTCATCGCTTTTGGATGTGGAGTAAGCAAATATGCATATGCTTGATGATGCGATCGACCAACGCGCCCTCGCAATTGGTGTAACTGTGCTAAGCCGAGATGATCTGCTCTGTCCATAATAATGGTGTTGGCGGTGGGGACATCAATCCCTGTTTCTATGATGGTGGTACACACCAACAAGTTAAAGCGTTGGTGATAGAAATCGTTCATCACTTTTTCAAGTTCACGCTCGCGCATTTGACCGTGAGCGACAGTGATTCGCGCTTCTGGGACTAGTTTTTCCAAATCTTCTGCAATTTTTTCAATCGTTTCAACTTGATTGTGCAAGAAGTAAACTTGTCCCCCGCGCATGATTTCACGTAATACGGCTTCGCGGATTGCAGCGTCTTCTCGCTGACGAACAAAAGTTTTGATTGCCAGTCTTCGCGCAGGCGGAGTGGCAATAATCGAAAGATCGCGCATACCACTCATCGCCATGTTTAATGTTCGAGGAATAGGTGTTGCTGTCAGTGTGAGGATATCGACATCTGCACGCATCGCTTTCATTTTTTCTTTTTGGCGTACGCCAAATCGATGTTCCTCGTCGACTATCAACAGACCGAGATCTTTAAATACAATATCGCTAGAAAGTAATTTGTGCGTGCCGACAACTAAATCTACTTTGCCGTCCGCGAGATCTTGCAGCACTACTTTTTGCTCTTTGGCGGTTTTAAATCGTGATAAAACTTCAACTCGGATTGGTAAATTTGCAAAACGATCGCGGAAGTTTTCGAAGTGCTGCTGGGCAAGTAGGGTTGTCGGGACTAAAATTGCAACTTGTTTGCCGTTATCGGTAGCAACAAAAGCGGCACGCATGGCAACTTCAGTTTTACCAAAGCCGACGTCACCGCAGACTAAGCGGTCCATTGCTTTGGCTTGGCACATATCGGACAGCACGGCATTAATCGCCATTGATTGGTCGTCGGTTTCTTCGAATGGGAAACCTGACTTAAACGTTGCATACTGGTCGCGATCTAAAGCAAATTTGTAGCCGGTCTTTAACTCACGGTTGGCATATACGTCCAGCAGTTCTGCGGCGACATCACGAACTTTTTCTGCGGCTTTACGACGTGCTTTTATCCAAGATTCGCCACCCAATTTATGCAGCGGTGCACTATCTTCAGCGCCGCCAGAGTAGCGGCTGATTAGGTTTAGTGAGGCTACCGGAACGTAGAGTTTCGCTTCATTTTGGTATTCGAGAGTTACGTATTCGGTAGTCATACCACCAGCTTCTAGGGTTTGTAGCCCTAGGTAGCGACCAATCCCGTGATCAATGTGTACTACAGGTTGCCCTGGTTTTAGTTCGGCTAAATTACGGATTACCGCATCACTGTTGGTGGCCTTTCGATCCTTACGACGGCGCTGAATAACACGATCGCCAAGCAGATCGCTTTCACAGATAAACGCAATTTGTTCATCACCATAGAGGAAGCCATGTTCGGCAGCGCCTAGCACCAAAGTGAATGCTTCTTTATGGGCTAGGGCATCACAGAAGCTGTCGCATTCAATTGGACGCAATTTGATACGCTGCAAAAGTTCTAACAGCGCTTCACGTCTACCTTCTGATTCTACAGAGAAGATGATTTTACCGTGGTAGCTTTCACTAAACTGACGAAGTGCCGCCATTGGTTCTTTGTTTTGATGCTGAACTTTGAGCTCTGGCAGTGGTGATATATTTGGATTAATACGACCTTGCTTCTCTACGATAGAGTCAACTGATAGCACTGCCTGCGGCAGCGTTTTAAAGTAGCTAAACAGCTCGTCCTTCTTTAGCCAAAGCTCATGCGGTGGCAATAACGGGCACAGTGGGTCGACATTGCGCTGATCATAACGATAGTCGACATCAGTTAAGAAGGTATCAATCGCCGTTTCCAAATCACCAACACTGATCAATTGAGTGTCATCGGAAATATAGTCGAATAACGTTTCTGTTTGCTCAAAAAATAGTGGCTGCCAATATTCGATACCTGAAGGCCATGTGCCCTTACTTACCTGCATATAGATTGATTCGGGTTCTCTGCGCGCTTCAAAACGTTGGCGCCAGCGAATACGAAAGTCTTCAATCGCTGTCTCTGAGGTTGGGAATTCATGGGCTGGCAGTAAGCGAATTTCGCTCACGTCATCGATAGAGCGTTGGTTCTCTGGATCGAAAGTACGTATGGTATCAATTTCATCATCAAAGAAGTCGATACGGTATGGGTCGGTTGAGCCCATAGGGAACAGATCAATGATCGAACCGCGACTGGCGTATTCGCCAGGACCAAATACTTGGTCAGTATGTCGATAACCCGATTTATCCAACTGTATGCGGAGTTTGTTTAACGAAAACAGATCTCCTGTTTTGACCATGAGCGTATGTTGCATCAAATAGTCACGCGGCGACTGACGCTGGAGTAATGTGCTAATTGGCACAATCGTAATGCCGCTATTTTGTGTTGGCAGTTGATAGAGGCGGGCAATACGATCGGAGATAATTTCTTGATGAGGTGAAAAATTATCGTATGGGAGTGTTTCCCAATCGGGGAACAAGGTAACGCTTTCGCTAGAAAATTGTTCCAACTCTTGTTGCAGTTTCAGTGCGCTTTGAGGGTCAGATGTGGCGAGTAGTGTGTGTCCATTATGCTGCTCTGCCAGTTCTGCAATGGCGAGCGCAAGCGCAGAACCCGGTAAGTTACCTACGTGCTTTTTATCACCAGCACCGGCAGGGTTGATAAGATTGAGTAATGATGATTTTGACATATCTTAGTTTATTTTTCGCGATTCAGTGAGCGTTGACGAAGCAGTTTTTGTTGCTGATATAGAGCTGCCTTGATGAGTAGATCTTGGTCTATATCACGTAACAGGTCGTATTTGACTGAAATCGTATACTGTTCATCTTCATTTGTGCAGTCAAAAATGGAACCATAGCAATATATCGCGGCCGCAGGATGGTCAAGAAACAGCTTTACTCGTACTTTGCGATCGACAGCCAATGGCTCTAGAGCTCGGTAGTTAAATTGGCTCGCGCCAAATGATACGGTTTGATGACGAACAGCAGAATCATCTTGCTGCGATAACATAAAGGTTAGCAGAAGATTGAGTTTCGCATTTTGAGTATCAAGTAGGTTGATAACGTGTTTGAAATCGTTTGATTTGAGTTCAGCACGTGCAGCATCATTTAGCTGGTCAAGTGAACTGAACTCACTGGCGACGAGAAACGGAGTTGGAATTTCATCTGTAAATGCCTCGAAAGTCGGATAAGCAAAATCGCTAGCCAAGGGTTCGACATTGACGGTCATTTGGTGATGTACAGTGAAGTATTCTTGGTCAGACATGAACTTTTCCTTCTATTGATGTTCTGATTATCGTCATACACACCAACTAATCAAGATATGTCATTGTTAATAGCAGACTTAATTACTCATTTCACCGCGAAATGACCATTTAGGGGTATCAGCCTCTCAAATTAACCGTTACAGTATTCGCCATTAATAGGTTTTGGTTTTTCTTATGTTTCATCCAGTGTCGACCTATATCGGATTGCGTTACCTTAGAGGCCGCTCCGGTGATAGGTTCAGCCGTTTCGTCTCTTATATGTCTACTGCTGGCATCACTATTGGTGTGATGTCGCTAATTACTGTGTTATCGGTTATGAATGGTTTCGAAGCACAGTTAAAAGGTCGCATTTTAGGTGTGTTACCGCAAGCCATTGTTTCCCAAAATGATGGTAAAACGCTTCGAACTGAACAAGCACCTGATTTTATTCAAGCTATGTCGACCGCAGGCAAACCTGAGCCGATCGTGCAAAGTGAAGCTGTGATCCAAAGTGCAAAACAGTTGAGTGCTGGTTTGTTGATTGGTATTGAGCCAAATGAGCATGATCCGATTGAACAGCACTTGATCGCTGGTCGACTTTCAAATCTCAAAGCGGGCACATATCAAGTCTTTGTTGGTAGTACGTTGGCACGTTCAATGGATATTGGTCCAGGTGATAAAGTGCGCTTGATGGTGACCAGTGCCAGCCAATTTACTCCGTTAGGTCGTATTCCTAGCCAACGTCTATTTACTGTAGCTGGTATCTACAATACAGGTTCTGACGTCGATGGGCAGCTTATGCTGACTCATATTGATGACGCTGCGCGCCTTATGCGTTTTAATAAGCAAACTATCACAGGTTGGCGCTTATTCTTTGATGACCCTTTTGTGGTTAGTGAGATGAGCCAGCAGCCTTTGCCCGATGGCTGGCAATGGCAAGATTGGCGCGCTCAGCGTGGTGAGCTTTTCCAAGCCGTAAGGATGGAGAAAAATATGATGGGCTTAATGCTTGGACTAATTGTAGGTGTTGCAGCGTTTAACATTATTTCGGCTTTGATCATGGTCGTCATGGAAAAGCAATCTGAAGTGGCGATTCTTAAAACACAAGGCATGACCGATCGACAAGTGATGGCTATTTTCATGGTGCAAGGCGCCAGTAGTGGTGTCATGGGAGCCTGTATTGGTGGGGTGTTTGGCGTATTACTTGCCAGTAATCTCAATAGCCTCTTGGAAAGCGCTGGTATTGCACTCTTTTCTATTGGCGGCTCATTGCCTGTCGTGATTAACCCAATTCAAATTATGATTGTAGTAACTTTAGCTGTGATGCTCAGCTTAATTGCAACTGTGTTCCCTTCTTATCGAGCATCATCTGTAAAACCTGCTGAGGCATTAAGATATGAGTGATCTACTACAGTGTCGTGATGTGACAAAAATCTACCACGAGGGCGCGCTAGAGACTCAAGTATTAAAAGGCGTCAGTTTTGATCTTAAACGTGGTGAATTGGTCGCAATTATTGGTACATCAGGTTCAGGAAAGAGCACGTTATTGCATGTACTCGGCGCATTGGATGATACAAGCGCAGGTCAGGTGACATTTCTAGGACAAGAACTGTCTAAACTTAGCTCGAATAAACAAGCAAAACTGCGTAATCGTCATTTAGGCTTTGTGTATCAGTTTCATCACCTATTAGCTGATTTTAGTGCGTTAGAAAACGTCGCTATGCCTTTGCTAATTGGTGGCATGAAAGTCGCTGAAGCGAAGCAAAAAGCGCAAGCTTTGCTAGAAAAAGTGGGCTTGTCACATCGTGTAGAACACAGACCTTCAGAATTGTCTGGTGGTGAGCGTCAGCGTGTCGCCATCGCTCGAGCGTTGGTCAATAGCCCTGATTTGGTATTAGCTGATGAGCCAACTGGTAATCTCGATCATAAAACAGCCTTGGCGATCTACGATTTGATGCGTGAGCTAAATCGTGAATCGGGTACGGCATTTTTGGTGGTGACCCATGACGGTGAACTGGCAGGGAAAATGGATCGAAAACTGCACATGCAAGATGGGCTATTGGTCGATGTGGGGGACGCTTAGTGTTTTCGTCACTTTCGTTATTTATCGGTAGACGATTTAGCCGCGCAAGGCAGCGTAACAAAATGGTGTCGTTTATCTCACTATCATCAACCATTGGTATTGCAGTGGGTGTAGCAGTGATCATTATTGGTCTATCTGCGATGAATGGTTTTGAGCGTGAGCTAAAAGATCGTGTGTTGTCTGTGATTGCTCATGGTGAGTTCGAAGGAGTGAATGCGCCTATCAAAGAATGGTCGCAGGTGATCGATCAAGTTGAAAAACATCCAAAAATTGAAGCGGCTGCTCCTTATATCAAAATGACGGCTTTGGCAGAGCGTGGGCAGCAACTCAAAGCGATAGAAGTACGAGGTATTGATCCGACTAAAGAATCATCGGTGTCGAATTTAAGCCAATTTATTGATAGCGACACTTGGCATAATTTCCGCGCTGGAGAAAAGCAGGTCATTCTAGGACAAGGTGTTGCCGATTTGCTCAAAGCTAAGCGAGGGGATTATTTGACCTTGATGATCCCGTCAACGGGTGGAACGAGCCAAGTACAGGCACCTAAACGTGTTCGCGTAAAAATTGCTGGGTTACTCAAGCTTAATGGGCAGATAGATCATAGTTTGGCGTTGATCCCACTGGAAGATGCGCAAAGCTATGCCAAGTTGGGTGAGGCGGTGACAGGGGTTTCAGTGCGGGTTACTGACGTGTTGGATGCCCATCAAATAGTGCGAGAAGTGGGCAACACTCTAAATGTGGTTGTTTACTTACGTAGCTGGCAGACTAAATATGGATTCTTATACCGAGATATCCAAATGGTCCGGACCATTATGTATTTGGTGATGGTTTTAGTCATTGGCGTAGCGAGTTTCAATATTGTTTCTACTTTAATGATGGCAGTAAAAGATCGTGCGGCAGAAATCGCTATTTTACGAACCATGGGTGCAACGGATAGTTTGATTAAACGTATTTTTGTCTGGCAAGGTGTTTTTTCTGGTGTATTGGGCAGTATTGTCGGTAGCGTGCTTGGTGTACTGGTAGCGTTGAACCTGACTAGTCTTATTAAAGGACTAGAGTCATTGATGGGGCATCAGTTCTTGTCAGGAGACATTTACTTTGTCGATTTCTTGCCTTCTCAAGTAATAATGGGAGATGTGATATTGGTATCTTCGACTGCGATTATCTTAAGCCTATTAGCGACATGGTACCCGGCGTCTAGAGCTAGTCAGCTAAATCCTGCAACTGTGCTTAGTTCAAAGTAACTTCAACGCGCTTAGCCTAACAAGTATGAAAAAAGGACCTATTGGTCCTTTTTTCATACTTGTTCTTCAGTCTTTGTGGCGTGAGCTACGAGTGACTATTCAAATTGGTATTCAACAGTGGATACACAAGCAAAGGCGTTTTATCTTGAACGACGTTGTTGCCAACTGCGCACTACCGAATAGCGCCAAAGCCCTTTAATGCCAAAATAGCCTGCCATTGCTGATATAACGCCACAAATGAGGCAACCAAGTAAGAATGGAGGACCAATGGTGCTCATTTGGTGCAGGATAAAATCCCACGAAAGTTCAAAGTGAAAAGGTTGTGGCGGTACATGCATTACCCAAGCGCCAACTTTGTAGGCGAAGTAAAACAGCACGGGCATAGTAATTGGATTACTGACCCACACTAATGCAACGGAGAGGGGTAAGTTTACGCCGCAGAGGATGGCTAACCCTGCCGACATAAGCATTTGGCTTGGTAATGGAACAAAAGCCATAAACAAACCTACCGCAAAAGCGCCCGCGGCTGAGCGTCGGTTGAGACACCATAGGTTTGGGTTATAAAGCACGTTGCCAAAAATCTTTAATGCCTTTTGACGTTTTATTACTTCGTGGTCAGGCATAAAGCGTTTTATGAATTTTCTTGGCATAAGGGAATATGACTCTCTTTGTTAATTATTGGACGTTGTCGTCGTTCGCAATACTCATCATAACCACTCCTCACTGGTGGCAGTTACCGGGGTGGTTTTGGTCAGTTCCATGCCTAGTGTGGCTCTTGCTTTGTATTAAGTTTAGATGGCTGAGATGGGGCTGTGGGTTGATCGCTGCGCTATTGGTCGTGATAGTGAGCGGCAATCTATTGCGCCATCAGACGAACACCCTGTTCAATGCCAGTTTAGATCTTACCATAAATGCCGAAGTTGACAGTCTTTTTAAACCAATAAATCATGGCTTTCACGGCATAGTCGTGATCAGATCAATCAATGGTAATAAAATAGACTATTTTTCACGACCAAGAGTGTACCTCACTGCGCCACATCATCTTAAATTGGGCGAAAATGTTACCGCGCGAGTCAAGTTGAAGCCTGTCATTGGTGTCCTCAATCGAGTTGGTTTTGATAAAGAAAAATATGTGGTTAGCCAACGAGTTGTCGGTCAGGTTTCGATAGGTTCGAAGGCGTCTATCATTATCGAAAGTACAACGTCTTGGCGGCAAACATTATTTGCAAAAGCAATCGAGTTAACCAATGGCTTAGAGCATAGAGGTCTATTGTTGGCGTTGACGTTTGGTGAAAGGGCTTATGTCGACAAAAATCAATGGTTGAGGCTACAGCAAAGTGGATTAAGCCATTTAGTGGCTATTTCAGGATTACATATTGGTATTGCCTTTGGTTTTGGTTGGTTAGTTGGTTTTCAGTTTATTCGCTTTGGTGTCACCAGTTTGTGGGTTCCAACGATCGCTTCGATGCTGTTTGCTTGGAGTTATGCATGGCTCTCTGGCTTTTCATTACCAACCGAACGAGCGGTAATTTTACTGACGATCTTTGTCTGCTTAAGACTGTTGAATATTGCCGCAAGTAATCGCTACAAATGGCTGCTAATGCTTGCTGGTTTATTGCTTTATGATCCGTTCTCTGTTTATTCAAATAGTTTTTGGCTTTCAGTGTGTGCAGTTGCGATTGTGTTTTTGATGCTGTCGTTGCGGCTAGGGCAAGGCTCCAAGTTTAAGCAAGCGCTTTTAATTCAATTTGGGTTAGTGTTATTGATGAGCCCTGTCATTGCGCTGATATTTCATGGTGTCAGTTTGGGCTCGTTCATCTATAACATATTGTTTGTGCCTTGGTTCAGTTTGTTCGTGATTCCATTGCTTTTAGCGACGATGGCAATTTCCGCTATTGCCCCGCAAGTAGCAGCGCCGCTCTATTCTCTTGCTGATTTGAGTTTAATTCCCGTCATTAGTGCGACTAATCTAAGTCATTTTTCATGGCTTCCGGTATCAATGTATACGGCTTCATGCATACTGTTTATCACGGTCTTCTCGCTGATGAGGGCATTCTTTGATTCACGCTTTATTGCTGTCGCCTTGCTATTGACAATATTGGGCATTGCCGCCCGTCGAGATGATTTTGATTGGCGGTTAGATGTGTTAGATGTAGGGCACGGTCTTGCCGTCGTTATCGAAAGTAATCAAAGGGCGATAGTTTATGATACAGGTGCGTCATGGGAACATGGTAGTTATGCCAAGAGCGTCATCGTCCCTTATCTGCATTCACGTGGTTTGACGCTCGATACTATTATCATTAGTCATTTTGACAATGACCATGCTGGTGGCTTGCGGGATCTTCTACAAAGTTGGCCGTTAGCAAAGGTTATTTCAAGCCAAGTTTTCCATGAAAAGAATGCTCAATCGATATTCTGCATTAAAGGCGACAGTTGGTATTGGCAGCAATTGACCTTTGAGGTGCTTTGGCCGCCGAAAGCTGTTACTCGTGCATACAATCCTCACTCTTGCGTGATTAGAATAATGGATAATGTGAATCGGCATAGTGTATTACTTACTGGCGATGTTGAAGGTGTGGCTGAATGGTTGCTACTTAGAGAGCCAAATCTGCTTAAAAATGATGTAATTTTGGTACCACACCACGGTAGCAGAAGCTCTTCATTGCCCGATTTTGTTGAAGCTGTGGATGCCAATGTTGCGATTGCTTCAACCGCTTATCAAGGACGCTGGACGCTGCCGCATCCGAAGGTGAAACAGCGCTACATCGATCTAGGGGCACAATGGTTAGAAACTGGTGCAGAGGGACAAACCAGTTTGTTTTACCAAGGGCAAAACTTGCGTATTGTAACTATGCGAATAGCGAAAGGACGGGCTTGGTATAGGCAGATGCTGCGTAAGCGAGTAGAATAGAAAGATTATTGTAAAAAAGATTAAAGCAATTTTATGTCTGTTGACCAAGATGAAACTACGTTGCAAACCTTTAAACGTTTGTGGGCGTATATTCGCTTATACAAATTAGGTTTATCTGCGGCAGTTGTCGCGCTTATTATTAATGCTGTCGCTGATACCTATATGGTATCGCTTTTGAAACCCCTTTTGGATGAAGGTTTCGGTAACGCAGAGTCCAATTTTCTGCGTATTTTACCGATGATAATCTTTGGCATGATGATTGTTCGTGGTTTGAGCGGTTTTGTCTCAACCTACTGCTTGAGCTGGGTTTCGGGCAATGTGGTTATGGAAATGCGCCGTAGCATATTTAACCAGTTTATGCATATGCCTGTATCGTATTTTGACAAAGAATCAACGGGCGGTTTGCTCTCTCGTATTACTTATGATTCAGAGCAGGTAGCGGGGGCTACCAGCCGTGCGTTAGTGAGTATTGTTCGTGAAGGTGCAAGTATTATCGGCTTGCTAACGTTGATGTTTTGGAACAGTTGGGAGTTATCGCTTGTATTGATCGTGGTTGCGCCAATCGTAGCGTGGGCGATAGGCTTTGTTTCTAAGCGCTTTAGAAAAGTATCAAAGAACATGCAAGAGGCGATGGGGCATGTGACTTCATCCGCTGAGCAGATGCTCAAAGGTCACAAAGTGGTATTAAGCTACGGTGGTCAAGACGTTGAGCGTGGACGCTTTGATGTGGTGAGCAACAAAATGCGCCAACAATCAATGAAGTTAGTCGGTGCGCAGGCAATTGCCAACCCAGTCATTCAGCTTATTGCTTCAGTCGCATTGGTGACGGTACTGTTCCTTGCTAGTGTGGATTCTATTCGTGAAACCTTGACGCCAGGTACCTTTACCGTGGTGTTTTCTGCAATGTTTGGTTTGATGCGTCCGTTGAAAGCGTTGACCAACGTGACCTCTGATTTCCAACGTGGTATGGCAGCGAGCCAGACCTTGTTTGCGCTAATGGATTTAGAGACAGAACAAGACAATGGTAAATTTGAGACAGCTGTTACTCGTGGTGTGGTCGAAGTTAAAGAGGTAACTTTTACTTACGAAGGCAAAGAAAAACCGGCGCTTTCGAATGTTTCATTTGTTATTCCACAAGGCAAAACATTGGCGCTGGTAGGGCGTTCTGGCTCAGGCAAGAGCACGATTGCCAACCTATTCACTCGTTTCTATGATGTTGATTCAGGGGCAATTTACTTAGACGATCATGACGTGCGTGACTACAAACTGTCGAATCTGCGCAGTCATTTTGCGCTCGTGTCTCAAAACGTTCACCTCTTCAATGACACTATTGCGAACAATATTGCCTATGCCGCGACGGAAAAATACAGCCGTGAAGATATTGAGCGCGCAGCTCGTTTAGCTCATGCGATGGATTTTATCGACAAGATGGATGACGGTCTCGATACCGTAATTGGTGAGAATGGTGCAAGCCTATCGGGTGGTCAGCGCCAACGCATTGCCATTGCGCGAGCGTTATTACGCGATGCGCCAGTTTTGATTCTAGATGAGGCAACATCAGCACTTGATACTGAATCAGAGAAAGCGATCCAAGCGGCGCTAGATGAACTGCAAAAAGACAAAACGGTATTAGTGATTGCTCATCGTCTATCGACCATTGAAAAAGCGGATCAAATTCTCGTGGTTGACGAAGGTGAAATCATTGAGTGTGGTAGCCATCAAGAGCTCATTGCTATGCCAGAAGGTGCATACTCTCAACTGCATCGAATTCAGTTTGGTGGCTAAACCATGATTGAAAAAATCTGGTTTGAAAATCATCCGCTTAGGTATTTATTGTGGCCACTGTTGTGGCCGCTCAGTAAGCTATTTGGAATAATCAGCCGCTCACGACGCCAAAGCTACCAGTTAGGAAGCAAAGAGACCTATCGAGCACCTGTTCCGGTGATCATTGTTGGTAATATTACCGCTGGTGGTAATGGTAAAACGCCGATGGTGATTTGGCTGGTGGAAAAGCTACAAGCGTTGGGGTATACCCCTGGCGTGGTATCGCGTGGTTATGGCGCGAAAGCGCCGACTTACCCATTGATTGTTGATGAAACAACCTCAACATTGCATTGTGGTGATGAACCAAAGCTGATTTTTAAACGCACTAACGCAGCCGTTGCGGTTGATCCTATTCGAGCCAACGCGGTTCAAGCGCTTTTGCCTTTAGGTGTCGACATTATTATTACCGATGATGGTTTGCAACATTATGCGTTGGAACGTGATATTGAGTTTGCGGTCGTTGATGGAAAACGTCGTTTTGGTAATCAACAATTGTTACCTTTAGGTCCCCTTCGTGAGTGTGTTGAACGCCTCGACGAGGTTGACTTTATCGTTACTAATGGCGGTCAAGCACAGGAAAATGAAGCGGCAATGACGCTTAAACCAAGCTTGGCTGTGAATTTAAAGACGCACGAAAAAGTACCTGTAACTCAGTTAAGACAATTGGTAGCTATGGCTGGTATCGGTCATCCACCAAGATTCTTCGATACATTGACCCAGTTGGGTGCCGATCTTGTTCATTGCCAAGGTTTTGCCGATCATCAAGATTTCCAAGTATCACAATTGGCAGAGCTAGCTTCGCGTGGTACACATCTAATTATGACTGAAAAAGATGCAGTCAAATGTGCTGAGTATGCTGAGGGGAATTGGTGGTATTTGCCTGTTTCAGCAAGTTTTTCTCAACATGATGAGAACCGCATCTTAGAACAAATTAAACGAACAAAGGAATATTATGGATCACCGTCTGCTTGAAATCGTTGCGTGCCCAGTATGCAAAAGCAAATTGACTTATGATAAAGATAACCAAGAATTGATTTGTAAGGCTGATCGTCTTGCTTACCCGATTAAAGAAGGTATTCCTGTGCTGCTAGAACCTGAAGCACGCACTATGGGTATGGATGAGGGCAGATAATGTCGTTTACGGTTGTTATTCCTGCTCGCTATCAATCAACGCGATTGCCGGGTAAACCGCTGGCAGATATTGCTGGTAAGCCAATGATCCAGTGGGTGTATGAACAAGCGATTCAAGCGGGGGCCGATAATGTAATTATTGCCACTGATGATGAGCGTGTTGAACTTGCAGCAAAAGAGTTTGGCGCCCAAGTTTGTATGACCTCACCAGATCATGAATCAGGTACTGAGCGTTTGGCAGAAGTGGTTAAGCTGATGGGTATTGCTGATGACCACATTATTGTTAATGTGCAGGGGGATGAACCATTAATTCCACCATCGATTATTGCTCAGGTAGCCGACAACCTCGCCAATAGCCAAGCACCTATGGCAACATTAGCGTTGGAAATTACCGATGAAGCTGAAGTGTTTAACCCGAATGCGGTGAAAGTGCTGACTGACAAAGATGGCTACGCGATGTATTTTAGCCGTGCAACGATTCCATGGGATCGTGATAATTTCGCTAAGAGCAACACCATTGTTCAGCCTCTACTTCGTCATATAGGCATTTATGCCTACCGAGCAGGTTTTATCAATACCTATATCAATTGGCAACCTAGTGCTTTAGAAAAGATTGAATGCCTCGAACAGCTACGTGTACTTTGGTATGGTGAAAAAATCCATGTCGCCGTGGCAAAAGAAGCGCCGTCTGCGGGGGTTGATACGCCTGAAGATCTAGAAGCGGTAAGAGATATTATTGCCAAGCGTTAAGTCTGTTCTAGCTGTAAAAAGAAAAGCCAGCCGAATTGAAGTGACCCCGTAAAGTTGGACATTTCTGTTAAGCGGCTTTCAAGGCCTGAGTTCGATATTCTATCGGAGTCAGGCCTTTTAGTTTCACTTTTATACGTTTGGTATTGTAGTACTCGATGTATTCTTTAATTTGCTCTATCAAATCATCTGCATCTTCAAAGCTTTGGTTGTGATACATCTCTGTTTTGAGTAAAGCAAAAAAGTTTTCAGCAACAGCATTATCCAAGCAGTTACCTTTTCTCGACATGCTTTGCGTTAACCCACTCTCCGCTACCTTTTTCTGGTAC